>JAKBNS010000193.1 GCA_021830925.1 Pseudomonadota bacterium
GAAGGGATGCCCGATAAAACCGTAGTCGGTGAGCAGGCGGCGCAGGTCCTCGTGCCCCTCGAACACCACGCCGTACAGGTCGAAGGCCTCGCGTTCGTACCAGCTGGCGCTGTTCCACACCGGGTTGATCGACGCCACCACCGGCAGATCGTCGTCCGCGCAGCCCACTCGCACGCGCAGGCGCTGGTTCAGCTCCACCGACAGCAGATGCAGCACGACGACGAAACGCGCGCCCTCGCGCAGCCCGTCGCCGTAGCCCTGGTAGTCCACCACGCACAGATCCAGCAATTGCTCGAAGCGCAGGGTCGGCGCGTCGCGCAACAGCGTGCAGGCCTCCACGTAGGAGGCCGGGGCCAGGTCGATGGTGAGTTCACCCAGGTCCGCGCGCATGCCGAGCAGGCGCTCGCCGAGTTGCTGCCGGAGTTCTTCTTGAAGCCGTTCGAGTTTGCTGGACATCGGGAAACGGGCCTGAAAGGGAGAGCCTTCGCCGCGAACGCCGTTCAGCGGGCGATGGTGTTGGTGCGGCGGATCTTGTTCTGCAGTTGCACGAGGCCGTACAGCAGGGCTTCCGCCGTCGGCGGGCAGCCGGGCACGTACACGTCAACCGGCACGATGCGGTCGCAGCCGCGCACCACCGAGTAGGAGTAGTGGTAGTAGCCGCCGCCGTTCGCGCAGGAACCCATGGAGACCACCCAGCGCGGCTCGGGCATCTGGTCGTACACGCGACGCAGCGCCGGCGCCATCTTGTTGCACAGCGTGCCGGCCACGATCATCAGGTCCGACTGGCGCGGGCTGGGACGGAACACGATGCCGAAACGGTCCAGGTCGTAACGCGCGGCCCCCGCATGCATCATCTCCACCGCACAACAAGCCAGGCCGAAAGTCATCGGCCAGAGCGACCCGGTACGGGTCCAGTTGATCAGCTTGTCAGCTGTGGTGGTAATGAAACCTTCGCTCAGAACACCTTCGATACTCATCGCAGATCCCCAAACCTCGCATCACCGACATTCCCGGGCGCGTCCAGAGGACCGGCCCCGGGATGGCTCGAGCAGACCATGGGGCGCTCACTCCCAGTCGAGCGCGCCCTTTTTCCACTCGTAGATGAAACCCACGACCAGGATGGACAGGAAGATCATCATCGCCCAGAAACCCACGGCGCCGATCTTCTTCAAGGCGACGGCCCAGGGGAACAGGAAGGCGATCTCGAGGTCGAACAGAATGAACAGGATCGCCACCAGGTAGTAGCGAACGTCGAACCTCATGCGCGCGTCCTCGAAAGCCTCGAAGCCGCACTCGTAGGGAGAATTCTTGGCGCTGTCGGGACGCGACGGCCCGAGCAGGCGACCCAGCACCATGGGCGCCACGCTGACGGCGATGCCGATCACGATGAACAGCAAGACTGGCAGGTACTGCTCGACGAACATCACGCCCTCCTCGTCACTTCTGACGCCGCGAGGGCGGGCCGCGTTCGCAGCGTTCCCCCCCGGCAGATTCGCGCCCAACGGCGCCGCCGCATCGCGGCGGCTGCCAGCCCGCGTGCTGCACGCGGGGCCCTCCACTATGGTGCCGACGGCGAGACTCGAACTCGCACAGCTTTCGCCACTACCCCCTCAAGATAGCGTGTCTACCAATTTCACCACGTCGGCCATGACGCTCCTGCGAGCACCACGGTATTCCTACCATGCCCGCCTCCGAATCCTCGGTACGGGCGGCGGGTTTTTCTACACCCCGGAGGAAGGGGTATTCACCCACCTAGCATTCGGTCCGCAAACGCCGTCCTGGATTCGCGCAACCCGTCAATCTTAAGGCCTGCGCTGTTGCGACGCAACGTTTGCGGCGCCTTGCTTGCGCTGCGGCAAAGTAGGACACGCAGCGCCCTTGACAAGAGGCAATCTCCGTGTTGCGCAGTGCAACAAAACGCAACAAAAACCGGTGCTATCCAATCCCCTTCAGGGCTTGGCCTTGGCCGGCGCGGAACTGCTCGACGGCGCCTGCGCGCTGCCGGGGATCTGCGCCAGGCCACCCTGCGAGCCGGCCGGGGCGGGTTTGGACGCTGCCGAAGCGCCCTGCGGCGCCGACACGGTCTTGCCCGCCAGTTCGCCCATCAAGCCGCCGCCACTGTCTGCCGGGCGCGTGCCGAAGTAGGCCAGCGCGAGGGTGCAGATAAAGAAGACAGTGGCCGCCGCCGCGGTGCTGCGACTGAGAAAGTTCGCCGAGCCGGTGGCGCCGAACAGGCTGCCGGACGCTCCGGAGCCGAAGGAGGCGCCCATGTCGGCGCCCTTGCCGTGCTGCAGCAGGATCAGCCCCACCATGGCCATGGCGGACAGGATCTGCACGACGAGGATCAGGTTCAGAACGAGGGTCATGATGAACGAAGAAAACCGGTTGTCAGTGACTGCCGGCGGCGGCCGCGATGGCCAGGAAATCCGCCGACTTGAGCGACGCGCCGCCGATCAGGCCGCCGTCGATATCGGGTTGCGCGAACAGTTCGCGCGCGTTGTCGGGCTTGACGCTGCCGCCATACAGCATGGGCAGGGCGTCGGCGTCGATCTTGTGGTGGCGCGCCCGCTCACGCAGGAAGGCGTGCACCTCCTGCGCCTGCGCGGCGCTGGCGCTGCGCCCCGTGCCGATCGCCCATACCGGCTCGTAGGCCAGCACGATGCCTTCGGCCTGCGCGCCCAGCAGGTGCAGCACGGCGTCGAGCTGCAGTCCGACGACCGCTTCGGTCTGGCCCTGCTCGCGCTGCTCCAGCGTCTCGCCGACGCACACGATGGGGGTGAGCCCGCAGCTCAGCGCGCGCTGCGCCTTGGCCGCCACCGATGCGTCGTTCTCGCCGTGCAGGCCGCGCCGCTCGGAATGGCCGACGATCACGTGGCTGCAACCGAATTCGCGCAACATGCCCGTCGCCACCTCGCCGGTGTAGGCCCCCTGCTCGTGCATGGAACAGTCCTGCGCACCCAGCGCGATGCCGGAGCCGTCGAGCAATGCCTGCGCCTGCGCCAGGTACGGAAAAGGCACGCATACCGCCAACTCGCAGGCCGGACGCGGCGCTGCGATCAGCGCGCCCAGCAGCTCACGATTGGCCTGCAGGCTGCCGTGCATCTTCCAGTTTCCGGCGACCATCTTTCGGCGCATGTATTCGTCTCCTCGGTTGCTTGGCGGCGACGGCTCCTGCCGCCCGCGCGCATCAGTTCCAGCTCAGGGCGATCTTGCCCACGTGATCGCCCGCCTCGAGCATCTGGTGCGCCCGCACGATCTCCTGCGCGGGCAGCACGGCGTGCATGCGCGGACGCACGCGCCCCGTTTCGATCAGCGGCCACACCTGCTGCTCCAGCGAGCGCGCCAGCGCGCTCTTGAAGGCCGCGTCGCGCGGACGAAGCGTGGAGCCGGTGATGTGCAGACGCCGGCGCATCAGCAGCGAGGCGTCGAAGCCCGCGCCGGTGCCGCCCTGCACCGCGACGATCACCAATCGCCCGTCCTCGGCGAGGCAGCGCACCTCGCGCGCCACGTAGTCGCCGGCCACCATGTCCAGGATCACGTCCACGCCGCGCTTGCCCGTGCCCTCGCGCACCACTTCCACGAAATCCTCCTCGCGGTAGTTGATCGCGCGCTCGGCCCCGAGTTGCACGCAGGCTTCGCACTTGGCCGCCGTGCCCGCCGTGGCCCACACCCGCGCGCCCAGCGCATGGGCGAGCTGCACCGCGGTGCTGCCGATGCCGCTGGCCCCGCCCTGCACGAGCACGTGCTCGCCCGACTTGAGCCCGCCGCGCTGGAACAGGTTGTGCCAGACGGTGAAGAAGGTCTCGGGAACAGCCGCCGCCTCGACGTCGCTGAGCGACTTGGGAGCCTCGATGCATTGGCCGGCCGGCACCACGCAATGGTCCGCGTAGCCGCCGCCGTTGGCCAGCGCCACCACGCGCTGGCCAACGCGCAGCGAAGTGCCCGCGAGATCGCCTTCGACCACGTCGCCGCAGACCTCCAGCCCCGGAATGTCCGAGGCTCCCGGTGGCGGCGGATACGAGCCCTGGCGCTGCAGAAGATCGGGGCGGTTGACCCCGAAGGCGCGCACGCGCAGCAGCACCTCGCCGGCACCGGGGCGCGGCATCGGGCGCTCGGCCCAACGCAGCACCTCGGGTCCGCCCGGGGTCGTGATCTCGGCCACCCGCATGGTCTGGGTCATGGCTTCACGCTCCTTGGCTGGGGGATCGCCGCGCGCGGACCCGCTCAGGCCTGCGGCTCGGACGGGGCGGCCGCGCCGCCGTCGCCCAGCAGCGCCTTGATGGACAGGCGGAAACGGCCCTTGTCGTCCGTCTCGATCACCTTCACGCGCACCTTCTGGCCTTCCTGCAGATGGTCGGAGACCTTGGCGATGCGCTCGTTGGCGATCTGCGAGATGTGCAGCAGCCCGTCGCGCCCCGGCAGCACGTTGACCAGCGCGCCGAAGTCCAGCAGCTTGACCACCGTACCGTCGTAGATCTGGCCGATCTCGACCTCGGCGGTCAGCTCGCCGATGCGCCGCATGGCTTCCTTGGCACGATCGGCGTCGGTGGAGGCCACGGTAATCGTGCCGTCGTCGGCGATGTCGATCTGCGTACCGGTTTCCTCGGTCAGCGCGCGGATCACCGCGCCGCCCTTGCCGATCACGTCGCGGATGCGCTCGGGGTTGATCTTCATGGTGTACAGGCGCGGGGCGTACTGCGACACCTCGGCGCGCGCGCCGCCCACGGCCTGCTGCATCAGGCCCAGAATGTGCAGGCGTGCCTCGCGAGCCTGGGCCAGCGCCACCTGCATGATCTCGCGGGTGATGCCCTGGATCTTGATGTCCATCTGCAGCGCGGTGACCCCGGTGGAGCTGCCGGCCACCTTGAAGTCCATGTCGCCCAGGTGGTCCTCGTCGCCGAGAATGTCGGTGAGCACCGCGAAACGATTGCCGTCCTTGATCAGACCCATCGCGATGCCGGCCACGTGGGCCTTCAGCGGCACGCCGGCGTCGAGCAGGCTCAGGCAGCCGCCGCACACCGAGGCCATCGACGACGAGCCATTGGATTCGGTGATTTCCGAGACCACGCGCATCGTGTAGGCGAAGTCCTCCTTCTTCGGCAGCACCGCCTGCAGCGCGCGGCGCGCCAGACGGCCGTGGCCGATCTCGCGACGCTTGGGCGTGCCCATGCGGCCGGTCTCGCCAGTGGCGTAGGGAGGCATGTTGTAGTGCAGCAGGAAGCGATCGCGGTACTCGCCGCCCAGCGCGTCGATGATCTGCGAATCCTGGTCGGTGCCCAGCGTGGCGGCCACCAGCGCCTGGGTCTCGCCGCGGGTGAACAGCGCGCTGCCGTGGGCGCGCGGCAGCACGCCGGTGCGGATCTCGATGGGGCGCACGGTACGCGTGTCGCGCCCGTCGATGCGCGGGTCGCCGGCCAGGATCTGGCTGCGCACGATGCGCGCTTCCATGTCGAACAGAACCTGCTCGACCTTGGCCGAGTCGACCTCGGCACCCTCGGCGGCCAGCGCCTCGTGCACCGCGGCGTAGGCCTTGCGCAGCGCGTCGGTGCGCAGTTGCTTGCTGGTGATCTTGTAGGCGGCGCGCAGCGCCTCGCCGGCCAGCGCGTCGATGCGCGCGATCAGCGCCTCGTCGCGCGGCGCGGCCTGCCATTCCCAGGCCGGCTTGCCGCCTTCGCGCACCAGTTCGTGGATGGCGTCGATGGCGGTCTGCAGCTGGCGGTGGCCGAACATCACCGCCTCCAGCATCACTTCCTCGGTCAGCTGGTCGGCCTCGGACTCGACCATCAGCACGGCCGCGTCGGTGCCGGCGACCACCAGGTTCAGGCGCGAATCGGCCAACTGGGCACGGCTCGGGTTGAGCACGTACTCGCCGTTCATGTAGCCCACGCGAGCGGCGCCGATGGGACCGTCGAAGGGAATGCCTGAGACGGCGAGCGCGGCGCTGACGGCGATCATCGCGGCGATGTCGGACTCGACCTCGGGGTTCAGCGACAGCACCTGCGCCACCACCTGCACCTCGTTGTAGAAGCCTTCGGGGAACAGCGGGCGGATCGGGCGGTCGATGAGTCGCGAGGTCAGGGTCTCGTGCTCGCTCAGACGTCCTTCACGCTTGAAGAAGCCGCCAGGGATCTTGCCCGCGGCGTAGGTCTTCTCGATGTAATCGACCGTCAGGGGGAAGAAATCCTGGCCCGGCTTGGCCGACTTGGCCGCCACGACCGAGGCCAGCACCACGGTGTCGTCCATGTTCAGCAGCACGGCGCCGCCGGCCTGACGGGCGATCTCGCCCGTCTCCATGGTGACCGTGTGCGAACCCCACTGGAAGGTCTTGGTGATCTTGTTGAACATTGTTTTCACTCCGGTTGAACGGGCGCGCCACGGCCTCGGGCCGCGTCACGCCTGCGCCCGCCTGCGCGGGCATGTCGGGAAGCACAATGCCATTCCTGCGCGGCTCTGCCCGCAGCCGCTGCGTTTCGCGCGACGGCCAGAGCGGCCCAGGAATGACACAGCAGCACCTCCCGGCTCATGGTGCGCGACACGCTACGCGCGCCGCGCATGACAACAGGGCGCCTGGCTCGACTCAGCGAAGCAGGCGCCCCATGTTTCATGCGGAATTACTTGCGCAGATTCAGCTTCGCGATCAGCGCGCGATAGCGGTCCGCGTCCTTGCCCTTGAGGTAGTCGAGCAGCTTGCGCCGGCGGCTGACCATGCGCAGCAGTCCGCGGCGGCCATGGTGATCCTTGGCGTGGGTCTTGAAGTGCCCGGTCAGTTCGTTGATGCGGGCGGTGAGCAGCGCCACCTGGACTTCGGGGGACCCGGTGTCCTTGGGAGCGCGCGCGTTGTCGGCGACGACCTTGGCCGTCGCGGTTTGATCCAGACTCATTGTGCAGTTTCCTGAAAAGAACTCGCGAACGCGGAAGAAACCATTCCACGCCGTGAAAAAAAGCACAGTTTAGCGCATTTGTAGGCCAAGCCCCAGCCTGCCCCCCCCCGCAGGCCTTGCGCGCGCTCAATCAAAGCCCGAAACTGCGCCTTGCCCGCTGCACACCCGCACCGAAACCTCCTCGCCGCCCAGTCCGCTCGCCCCGCGCTTCGCGCCGGGACGCCCCACGCCGCACATGCGCCTTCAACTGCTTTCCGACCTGCACCTCGAAGCCGAGATCTTCGACCCCCAACCCGCCCCCGACGCCGATCTGCTCGTGCTGGCCGGCGACATCGACGCCGGCCACGAGGGCCTGGAGCGCTTTCGCGACTGGCCGGTTCCCGTGCTGTTCGTGGCGGGCAACCACGAGTACGACGAGCGCGACTTCGATGCCGCCACCGCTGCGCTGCGCCTGCGCTGCGACCGCGCCGGCATCCACATGCTCGAGCGCGACACCCTGGTGCTGCAGGACGGCGGGCGCAAGGTGCGCTTCGTCGGCACCACGCTGTGGAACGACTTCGACCTGTTCGGCCAGTCCAAGCGCGAACAGTGCATGCGCGCGGCGCGCTACTTCATCGAACAGGTACAGCGATCGGTGCGCAACGGCAAGCCCATGGACGCCCACGCGGTGCGCGAGGAAGGCTTGCGCAGCCGCGACTGGCTGCGCGAACAGTTGCGGCTCCCGCGCAGCGCGCCGGGGCAGTGGGACGCGACCGTGGTGATCACCCATTTCGCGCCCAGCCTGCGCAGCACCGATCCCCGCTACCCGGTGAACGGCGCCACCGCCAGTTTCTGCAATGCCTACGACGACATGATCGGGCGCAGCGACCTGTGGCTGCACGGTCACCTGCACTGCCGCCATGACTACCGCGCGGGCGAATCGCGGGTGGTGTGCAATTCCCGCGGGCACGCCAGCAAGGGCGAGGCGGAGGACTTCCAGCCCCTGGGGGTCTGGGAGGTCTAGCAGGCTCGAAGCTCCGACAGATCCCAGCGCGGCTGGATGTCGAAGGCGTAGTCGCGACTGCCCCGAGCCAGGCCGGCCTGCAGCCGCCGGCAGGCGGCGTAGGCGATCATCGGCCCGTTGTCGGTGCACCATTGCAGCGGCGGGTAGTGCACCTGCGCGCCCAGGGCGGCGCAGGCCGTGTCAAGTTTCTCGCGCAGGCGCAGGTTCGCACCCACGCCGCCGGCCACGACCAGGGTGCGCAGCCCGCTGCGGCGCAGCGCGGCCGCCGCCTTGGCCGCCAGCACATCGGTGATCGCCTCCTGCGTGGCCGCCGCCAGGTCGGCGCGGGCCTGTGCGGAGATCGCCTCGCCGGCCTGGCTCAGCTGGCGCACGCGGGTCAGCACCGCCGTCTTCAGCCCCGCGAAGGAAAAGTCCAGATCCTCCGAGTGCAGCTTCGGTCGCGGCAGGTCGAAGGCTTCGGCGCGCCCGCCGGCGGCCAGGCGCGCCAGCTCGGGACCACCCGGGTAACCCAGGCCGAGCAGCTTGGCCGATTTGTCGAAGGCCTCGCCGGCGGCGTCGTCGACGGTCTCGCCCAGCATCTCGTAGCAGCCCAGCGCAGTGGCCCGCAGCAGCATGGTGTGCCCGCCCGAGACGAGCAGCGCGACGAAGGGAAAGTCCAGCTCCGGTTGCGCCAGCAGCGGCGACAACAGGTGCCCTTCCAGGTGATGCACACCCAGCAGCGGCAGCTCGGCCGCCATGGCCAGCGCCGCCGCCACGCCCGCCCCCACCAGCAACGCGCCGGCCAGGCCGGGACCGCGGGTGTAGGCGATGGCATCGAGATCGCGCAGGTCCAGGCCGGCCTGCCCGAGCACGTCGTCCACCAGCGGCAGCACGCGCGCGATGTGGTCGCGCGAGGCCAGCTCGGGCACCACGCCGCCATAGTCGCGGTGCAGCGCGATCTGGGAATGCAGGGCCTGGCCGAGCAGCCCGTCGCGGCTGTCGTAGACGGCGACGCCGGTTTCGTCGCAGGAGGTTTCGATGCCGAGCACGCGCACGCGCGAAGCTGCGGCGCCAGGGGGAGCGGCGTCGGACAAGGTGATTTCGGGAAAAATGTGTCCCCCACCTGGGCACGGTGCGGCGGATGGGATATACTTTAAAGGTTTTTTCGTCGCATTGCACTCTCGCTTCGGGCCTGGCACCGATGTCCGGAGCGGCCGGCGACGTCAAAGCCCCGACCGGCTCCAGCCGCTGCGGGGCGCAATCCCCGAAAAAAGGTACCCGTCTGCAATGACAACGATTCGCGTTAAAGAGAACGAACCCTTCGACGTCGCGCTGCGCCGTTTCAAGCGCACGATCGAGAAGCTCGGTCTGCTGACCGACCTGCGCGCGCGCCAGTTCTACGAAAAGCCGACTGCCGAGCGCAAGCGCAAGAAGGCCGCCGCGGTCAAGCGCCACTACAAGCGCATCCGCAGCCACATGCTGCCCAAGCGCCTGTACTGAGCCAGGTTCTCGCGACGGAGCGGGCACTCTCGGGTGCCGCCCCCGGCCGCACGACGCGACACGACCGGCGCGCCGAGAGGCAGCGCCGGTTTCCATTGGTGGATCCCATGTCCCAGCTCAAGACTCGCATCCAGGACGACATGAAGGCGGCGATGCGCGCCAAGGACAGCGCGCGTCTGGGCACCATCCGCATGCTGCTGGCCGCCGTCAAGCAGCGCGAGGTCGACGAACGCATCGAACTCGACGACGCGGCGGTGCTGGCCGTGATCGAGCGCATGATCAAGCAGCGTCGCGACGCCATCACGCAGTTCGAGGCCGGCGGCCGCGCCGACCTGGCCGCTGCCGAGACGGCGGAAATCGCCGTGCTCGAACCCTATATGCCGGCCCGCCTGGGCGGCGAGGAACTGGACGCGGAAATCCGCGGCGCCATCGCCGAACTCGGTCTGGGCGCGCCGCAGGATCTGGGCAAGCTCATGCCGGTGCTGAAGACCCGCCTGGCCGGCCGCGCCGACATGAGTCAGGTCTCTGCGCGCGCCAAGGCGCTGCTGTCGGGCTCCTGAAACCGCGGGGCCCGCGGCCCCGCCGACCTCAGCCCTCGATGCGGGCGTAGGCCGAGTGGTTGTGGATGGACTCGAAGTTCTCCGCCTCCACCACGAACGAGGCGATGCGCGGCTCCGCGCCCACGCGCGCGGCCACGTCGCGCACCAGGTCCTCGACGAACTTCGGGTTGTCGTAGGCGCGCTCGGTCACGTACTTCTCGTCCGGACGCTTGAGCAGCCCCCAGATCTCGCAGGAGGCTTCCTCCTCGGCGATGCGGATCAACTCCTCCAGCGCCATCGCCTCGCGCAACTCGGCGCGAATGGTGATGTGCGAGCGCTGGTTGTGCGCGCCGTACTCGGAGATCTCCTTGGAACACGGGCACAGCGCCTTGACCGGCACCTGCACCACGGCCGTGACGCGGGTCTGGCCGCCGTCGATGCGCACGATCCACTGGCCCTCGTAGTCCATGCGGCTGGCCACGCGGCTGACCGGGGCCAGCTTGCGCACGAACAGCACGAAACGGAACGCCAGGCGTCCGCTGTCCGCATTCAGGCGATGGACCATCGCGCGCGCCATCTCGCCCAGACTCGCATGCTCCAGCGGCGTATCGGCACCGGCTTCGAGCAGTTCGACGAAGCGCGACATGTGGGTGCCCTTGCGCTCGGCCGGCAAGGCCACGTCGGCGTCCACCCATGCGACGGAATGCTGCACGCCGCCGTCCGCGGTGCGAAGGGCCACCGGATAGCGCAGATCCTTGATGCCCACGCGCTGGATCGCCAGGCGGCGGTGGTCGAAGGAACTCTGGACGTCGGGGATGGGTTCGTAGGGCTGATTCATGATCGAGCCGGCACGCGCAGCCGGCCTAAGTCGTGGGTCATCGCAGCCTGGATCGGCCCCAATGACCCGTGGGAATACTCAGGATTATCGCGGCCCCGCGCCGAAGCTGCACGGCGCGGTCCGCGCCGCGAGGCGACTCACGAATTCGCCGCCTCGCGGCGCTGCGCATCCGTCGGGCCCGGCAGGAACGCGAAACGCTCGCGCATGCTGCGCAGCAGCCCGTTGGCATCCAGGCCGGCCGAGGCCGTCACCTGGGCCGGGTCGCCATGCTCCAGCCAGGTGTCGGGCAGACCCAGGTTGAGCACCGGCAGGGTCCAGCCCAGCTGCTGCAGCTCCTCCAGGCAGGCCGAGCCGGCGCCGCCGCGCACGGCCCCCTCCTCCACCGTCACGACGGCGTCGTGGGCGGCGGCGATGCGCTGCAGCATGTCCTGGTCCAGCGGCTTGATGAACCGCATGTCCACCACCGTGGCATCGAGTTCCTCGGCCACCTTGAGCGCCGCGTGCAGCACCGGGCCGAAGGCCAGCAGCGCCAGCCTGCGCCCGGCGGGCGCATGGCCCTGGCGACGCAGCAGCGCGCGCCCGACGGGCAGCGTGGACAGGTCGGCGCGGTCCACCGCGGCACCGATGCCGGCACCGCGCGGATAGCGCACCGCGCTGGGGCCGTCGAGCGCGAAGGCCGTGCTGAGCATGCGCCGGCACTCCAGTTCGTCGCTGGGCGCCATCAGCACCATGCCGGGCAGGCAGCGCAACGCGGCGATGTCGTAGGCGCCGGTGTGGGTGGCGCCATCGGCGCCCACGATGCCCGCGCGGTCGATCGCGAACACCACCGGCAGCTTTTGCAGCGCCACGTCGTGGATCACCTGGTCGTAGGCGCGCTGCAGGAAGGTCGAATAGATGGCCACCACCGGGCGCATGCCCTCGCAGGCCAGGCCCGCGGCGAAGGTCACCGCGTGCTGCTCGGCGATGCCCACGTCGAAGTAGCGCTGCGGGAAGCGCGCGGCGTACTCCACCATGCCCGAGCCCTCGCACATGGCAGGCGTGACGGCCAGCAGACGCGAATCGGCCTGCGCCATGTCGCACAGCCAGTTGCCGAACACGTGTGCGAAGGTCGGCCGCGGGGCCACCGCCGGCGGCTTGATGCCTACCGCGGGATCGAAGCGCCCCGGCCCGTGATAGGTGATGGGGTCGGCCTCGGCCAGCTTGTAGCCGTAGCCCTTGCGCGTGACCACGTGCAGCAGCCGCGGGCCGCTGCGCTCGCGCAGGTTCTGCAGCGTGGGCACCAGCGCGTGCAGGTCGTGGCCGTCGATGGGACCGAAATACTCGACGCCGAATTCCTCGAACAGCGTGCCTGGAGCGACCAGACCCTTGGCCTGCTCCTCCAGGCGCCGCGCCAGCGCCAGCAGCGGCGGCGGCGCCGCCTTGAGCACCTGCCTGGCGGCGTCGCGCGCGCTGGCGTAGACGCGCCCGGACAGCAGACGCGCCAGGTAGCGGTTGAGCGCCCCCACCGGCGCCGAGATCGACATGTCGTTGTCGTTCAGCACGATCAGCAGGTCGGCCTCGGGGTGCACGCCGGCGTTGTTCAACGCCTCGAAGGCCATGCCTCCCGTCATCGCGCCGTCGCCGATCACCGCCACCACCTTGCGCGGTTCGCCCTTGGCCCGCGCCGCCAGCGCCTGGCCCAGCGCGGCCGAAATCGAGGTGGACGAATGCGCGGTGCCGAAGGTGTCGTAGGGCGACTCGTCGCGACGCGGGAATCCGGAGATGCCCCCCCATTGGCGCAGCGTGGCCATGCGCTCGCGCCGGCCGGTGAGGATCTTGTGGGCGTAGGTCTGGTGGCCCACGTCCCAGACCAGGCGATCGTGCGGGGTGTCGAATACGTAGTGCAGCGCCAGCGTGAGTTCCACCGTGCCCAGGTTGGACGACAGGTGCCCGCCGGTGCGCGCGACGGTCTCCAGCAGGAACTGGCGCAATTCGCGCGCCAGCGCGGGAAGCTGCTCCGGCGAGAGTCGACGCAGCTCGCGCGGATCGTCGATGCCGTCCAGAAGGTTCATCAATGGCTCCTGGCCACGACGCGCTGCGCCAGCTCGGCCAGGCGCGTCGAGCGCGCCCTCGCCGGCTGCGGCAGCTCGCGCAGCGCTTGCAGCGCCTGCTCCAGCAGGCGCTGCGCATGATCGCGTGCCGGCTCCACGCCGAGCAGGCCGACGAAGGTGGCCTTGCCCTGCTCGGCGTCCTTGCCGGCGGTCTTGCCCAGCGTGGCCGAATCCATGCTGGCGTCGAGCACGTCGTCCACCACCTGGAAAGCCAGGCCGACGTGGTCCGCGTAGCGGCGCAGCGCGCCCTCGCAGTCGGCCGCCAGCGCCGGCTCGCGCTCGGCGGCGCAAGCCAGGCCCATCATCACGCTGGCGCGCAGCAGCGCGCCGGTCTTCAGCGCGTGCATGTCGCGCAGGGCCTGCAGATCGAGCCGGCGGCCGGTGGCGCCCAGGTCCAGCGCCTGGCCGCCCGCCATGCCGGCCGCACCGGCTGCCGCGGCCAGCAGGCCGCACAGGCGCGCCTGCAACGCCGGCGGCAAGGCCGGATCGGAGGTCAGCACCTCGAAGGCGCGGGTCTGCAGCGCGTCGCCGGCCAGCATCGCCATGGCCTCGCCGAAACGCACGTGCACGGTGGGTTGGCCGCGACGCAGCACGTCGTTGTCCATGCAGGGCAGATCGTCGTGCACCAGGGAGTAGGCGTGCACCAGTTCGGTGGCGCAGGCGGCGGCGTCCAGCGCGGCCTCGTCGGCGCCCAGGCATTCGCCGGTGGCCCACACCAGCAGCGGGCGCATGCGCTTGCCGCCCAGCGCGGCCGCGTAATGCATGGCCTCCCCCAGCGGCGAGCCGGGCGTGAGCCAGGCCCCCGTGTAACGCTCGACCAGCACGCGCGCGCGCTCGGCGCGCCGCGCCGCCCACGCCTCGAAATCCGCCCCGGCGTCTCGCGCCGGGGGCGCGGCGGGCTCAGTCGTCGTCGCGTGCGCGCTCATCGGCAAAGGGCTTGAGTTCGGCGCCGTCGAGAATCTGCACCTGCTGCTCCACCGCCTGCAACTGCTCGCGGCAGTAGCGCAGCAACTGCGAGCCGCGCGCGTAGGCCTTGAGGGTGTCGTCCAGGCTCATCTGCCCGGATTCCAGCTGCTGCACGAGCTGTTCGAGCTCGGAGCAGGCCTGTTCGTAGCTGGCCGGCTGCTGCTTGCGCGTGGTGGCGTTCATCGAGGGAATTCCGGCGGGCCGGTGCGCCCCGCCGACGGTCCGCGGCGCGGCGGGCGGCAGCTGGGGAAAAGGCTCCATTTTATCCCCATGCCCCGTCCAGGGTCGGCCCCCGCCCCCGCGCGGCCGGTGCGGTCTACAATCGCCCCTCCCTTAGCCGTTTGATTTTCCAGGAGATTTCGAGCCCATCATGTCGGATTTGAGCCTGCCCAGCGTACATCTGGCCCCAAGCAAGACCCAGCTTTCCGTGGCGTCTTACTTTGATCCCGACCTGTATGCCATGGAGAAGCAGCTCATCTTCGATGCCGGCCCCCGCTACCTCGGGCACGAACTGTCCATGCCCGAGGTGGGCGACTACTACGCGCTGCCGCAGGAAGGCGAAGGCCGGGCGCTGGTGCGCTCGGCCTCCGGGGTCGAACTCGTCTCCAATGTGTGCCGGCACCGACAAGCCGTGATGCTGCGGGGCCGCGGCAAGACGGGTCGCAACATCGTCTGCCCGCTGCACCGCTGGACCTACGACCTGCAGGGCCGCCTGATCGGCGCCCCGCACTTCGAGCACGACCCTTGCCTGCACCTGCAGCGCTTCGAGGCGCCGCAGTCATGGAACGGACTGCTGTTCGAGCGCAACGGCTTCGACGTGGGCCAGGCGCTGGCCGGCATGGTCAACGCACCGCAACTCGATTTCAGCGGCTTCGTGCTCGACCACGTCGAGCACCATCAGTGCGAGTACAACTGGAAGACCTTCATCGAGGTGTACCTCGAGGACTATCACGTCGTGCCCTTCCACCCGGGCCTGGGCCAGTTCGTCAGCTGTGACGACCTGCGCTGGCAGTTCGGAACCCACTACAGCGTGCAGACCGTCGGCGTGAACAACGCCCTCAAGCGCGCCGGCAGCAAGGTGTACGCGCGCTGGCACGACGAACTGCTGAAGTTCCGCCAGGGAGTTCCTCCCGAGCACGGCGCCATCTGGCTCACGCTGTATCCCAACGTGATGGTCGAGTGGTACCCGCACGTGCTGGTGGTTTCGGCGCTGTACCCGCAGGGCCCGCAACGCACCCTCAACGTGGTGGAGTTCTACTACCCCGAGGAAATCGCCGCCTTCGAGCGCGAATTCATCGAGGCCGAGCGCGCCGCGTACATGGAGACCTGCGTCGAGGACGACGAAATCGCGCTGCGCATGGATGCCGGACGACTCGCGCTGCTGCAGCGTGGCGACGACGAATTCGGCCCCTACCAGTCGCCGATGGAGGACGGCATGCGCCACTTCCACCAGTGGTGGCGCACGCGCATGGGCCTGCCCGAGTCGGAGCCTCCGGTCTGAGCCCCCGGCTCCGGCCTTTCCCCCAAGCCACCGCCATGACCGCCTCCGGTTCCGTCTTTCCCTGCCCGCTGATCAGCCCCGAGCAACTGCGCCGGCGCCTGCCCGAGGCCTTCGTGGTCGACTGCAGCCACGAC
Source organism: Pseudomonadota bacterium (assembly GCA_021830925.1). Classification (GTDB taxonomy): domain Bacteria; phylum Pseudomonadota; class Gammaproteobacteria; order Burkholderiales; family Burkholderiaceae_C; genus Thiomonas_A. The sequence continues at coordinate 15,432 of JAKBNS010000193.1, forward strand.
CTGGCCGCGCCCGAGGCGGGAGCGGACGCCTACGCGCGGGGCCACGTGCCGGGCGCGGTGCATCTGCACCTCGACCGGGAACTCTCCGGCCCCATCGGTCCGGGCACCGGACGCCACCCGCTGCCCGAGCGCGAGCGCCTGGCTTCGCGCCTCGCGGCGCTGGGCCTGCGGCGCGGCCAGCCGGTGGTGGCCTACGACCGCAACTTCTCCCCCTACGCGGCACGGCTGTGGTGGCTGCTGCGCTGGCTCGGCCACGCGCCGGTGGCCGTGCTCGACGGGGGCTGGCAGGGCTGGCTGGACGCTGGCGGCGAGGCCGAGACCGGAGCCGCCTCCGAGCGCACGCCTGGCGATTTCGTGCCGGCGGCGCAGCCCGGCATGCCCAGCGTAGACGTGGACGCACTGCTGGCCCAGGTGCAGACGGCACCCTCGCGGCCCTCGCCGTGGCTCGTGGTCGATGCGCGCTCGCCCGAGCGCTACGCTGGCGAAGGCGAGACCCTGGACCCGGTGGGTGGCCATATCCCGGGCGCGGTGTGCCGATTTTTCCGCGACAACCTCGGAGCGGACGGGCGTTTCCTTCCCGGCGCGCAATTGCGCGAACAGTGGGTCCGCGTGCTCGCCGGCCGCGACCCGCGCGAGGTGGTCAGCCAATGCGGCTCGGGAGTCACGGCCTGCCACAACCTGCTCGCGCTGGAACTCGCCGGCCTCGATGGCGCGCGCCTGTACCCGGGCTCCTGGAGCCAGTGGTGCTCCGACCCTCGGCGCCCGGTGGCGCGCGGCGCCACGCCCTGATCGGCCCACCGCGCACGCGTGTCGGGCGCGTACCAACGGGGCCGGCGAGGTTGCCGCAGATCAATGCCCGATGCGCGCAGCGCAGGCAGCATAATGGTCACGCGCCCCGTCGGGCGCAGGAGGCAGGTGCCATCATGTACAAGAAAATCCTCGTTCCCCTGGACGGTTCGGCCACCGCGGCCAAGGCCATCGGCCCTGCCGTCGAATTCGCCCGCCAGTGCGGCAACCTGGCGATCGTCGGCGCCACCGTCACCGATCCCTACCCCTACGCCGGCCTGGCCGACGCGGTGCCCATCACCGCCGACGAGTACCGCGCGAGCACGCTGCGCGCGGCGGACGCCGCGCTGCAACCGCTGGTCGACGCCTGCAAGGCCGCCGGCCTGGCCTGCGAATGCGTGGTCTCGGAAGACCCGCACCCCTGGAAGGCCCTGCTCGACGCCGCGGAGACCCGCGGCTGCGACCTCGTGGTCATGGCCTCGCACGGGCGTCGCGGCATGCAGGCCGTGCTGCTGGGCAGCGAGACCCAGAAGCTGCTGACTCATTCGAGCCTGCCGGTTCTCGTGGTGCGCTGAGGCGCCGCGCACACGACCTTGACGCCACGCAAACGGAGAGACGAATCATGTTCAAGCACATCCTGATCCCCACCGACGGCTCCGAGATCGCGCAGCGGGCCATCCCCGTCGCCATCGAACAGGCGAAGATGCAGGGCGCGCGCATCACCGCCGTGTCGGTGATCGACCTGTACCCCTACATCGGCGCCATCGAGGTGATGCCCACCGGCATCGAGGGCTGGCAGGAAGCCATCCGCGCACAGGCCGAGGCGGCCGTGCAGGCGGTGGCCGACGCGGCCCGCGCGGCGGGCGTCGAATGCAACACCGCGGTGCAGGAAGACACCCTCGCCTGGCGCGGCGCGCTGAGCGTGGCCGAGCGCGAGAAGGCCGACCTGATCGTCATGTCCTCCCATGGTCGCGGAGGCATCAGCTCCGCCCTGCTGGGCAGCCAGACCGCCCGCGTCCTCTCCCACAGCAAGATCCCCGTCCTGGTGGTGAGGTAGCCCCCTCCGTCGCCGGGCGCGAAGGTGGGCCCCCTCCGTCGCGGGGGGCGACCCCCGCTCCGTCCCCCCGAGGGGGACGCACCCCACCTTGGGGCGGCCCTGCGGTGGGTGTGCTCTTGGCAGCGGGACGAGGTGCAGGAACTTGCTGCGTCAGGCGGGGTGGGGCTGGCCGCGGTGCAGGGTGCAGAAACTTGCTGCGTCAAGCGGGGACGAAAAGGCGCCGAGTGATCTTGGGCCGCCGCAGGCGGCTGTCCATCCCGCCTGAAAGCCTCCGATCACGAACCACCGCCCCGCTGCCGAGAACCCTCCTGCCGCAGGGCCGCCCCAAGGCAGGGGGTGCCCCCCTTGGGGGGGCGGAGCGGGGGCCGCCCCCCGCGACGAAGGGGGCACCTCAATGCGCCGCTTCCCAGTTCGGGCCGGTGCCGAGTTCGGCGACCAGGGGGACGCTGAGTTCGGCGACTCCGGCCATCAGCGCCGGGATGTGCTCGCGCACCCAGGCGAGCTCGTCGTCGGGGACCTCGAGCACCAGTTCGTCGTGCACCTGCATGACCATGCGTGCGCGCAGACCCTCGCGCAGCAGCGCCTGCTCGACGTCGATCATGGCCATCTTGATCAGGTCGGCCGCGGTGCCCTGCATCGGCGCGTTGATCGCGGCGCGCTGGGCCGCCGCGCGCCGCGGGCCGTTGGGTGAGTTGATCTCGGGCAACCACAGGCGGCGCCCGAACACGGTGCTGACGTAGCCCTGGCTCTTGGCCTGCTCGCGCGTGCGCTCCATGTAGACCGCCACGCCGGGGTAGCGCGCGAAATACCGCCCGATGTAGACCTGCGCGGCATCGCGCTCCAGGCCCAGGTTGCGCGCCAGCCCGAAGGCGCTCATGCCGTAGATCAGACCGAAGTTGATCACCTTGGCCATGCGCCGCTGGTCGCTGCTGATCTCCCCCGGGCTCACGCCGAAGATCTCCGCCGCCGTGGCGCGGTGGATGTCCTCGCCGGCCGCGAAGGCGCGCAGCAGGCCCTCGTCCTGCGACAGGTGCGCCATGATGCGCAACTCGATCTGGGAGTAATCGCTGGAGGCGATGCTCCAGCCCCGCGGCGCCACGAAGGCCTCGCGGATGCGCCGCCCCTCGGCGGTGCGCACCGGAATGTTCTGCAGGTTCGGCTCGTTGGAAGCCAGGCGCCCGGTCACCGCCACCGCCTGGGCGTAGTTGGTGTGCACGCGCCCGGTGTCCGCGTCGACCATCTGGGGCAGCTTCTCGGTGTAGGTGCTGCGCAGCTTGGACAGGCCCCGGTGGTCCAGGATCACGCGCGGCAGCGGGTAATCCTCGGCGAGCTTTTCCAGCACCTCCTCGTCGGTGGAGGGGGCGCCGCCGCTGGTCTTTTTCTGCACCGGCAACTGCAGGCGCCCGAACAGGATCTCGCCGATCTGGCGCGGGCTGCCCAGATTGAAGGGGCCGCCGGCCAGTTCGTAGGCGCGCTGCTCCAGCTCCACCATGCGCGCGCCGATCTGTCCGCTTTGCGCGCGCAATGCGGGCGCGTCGATGAGCACGCCCACGCGCTCCATGCGCTGCAGCACTTCGCTGACCCGCATCTCCAGCGCATAGATCCGCGCCAGCCCGGCGTCGGCCTGGATCAGCGGCCACAGCCGCTGGTGCACCTGCAGGCACAGGTCGGAATCCTCGCCGCTGTAGCGCGTCGCCGTCTCCAGGTCCACCTGGTCGAAGCCGATGGCCTTCGCGCCCTTGCCGCAGACCTGCTCGTAGCTGAGCGTGTCGCTGCGCCCGAGGTGGCGCGCGATCAGGCTGTCCAGCGCATGCGGCTTGTGCGCCTCCAGCACGTAGCTCTGCAGCAGCGTGTCATGCAGGTAGCCCTGCACCACGATGCCGGCGTTTTGCAGCACGTGGCGGTCGTACTTGCTGTTCTGCCCGAGCTTCGGGCGCGCCGCGTCGGTCAGCCACGGGCGCAGCAGATCCAGCACCGGCTGCATGGGCAGTTGCTCGGGGCAGCCCGGGTAGGCATGGGCCAGCGGGATGTACGCGGCCTGCCCGGCGCGAACCGCCAGCGAGATCCCCACCAGCCGCGCATGCAGCGGGTCCAGCGAGTCGGTCTCGGTATCCAGCGCCGTCAGTTCGGCCTGCTCGATCAGCCCGATCCAGTGCCGCAGGCGCTCCAGCGTCAGCACCGTCTCGTAGTCGCCGGGCGGCAGCGGCTCCGCGGCCGGGTCCGCGTGGGCCGCGGCCTCGACGCCCGCAACGGGCGCGGCCCCCACCGGTTGCGCGGGCAATTCATGCAGGAAACGCTTGAGCCCGAAGCGCCCGAAAAACGGCGCCAGCGCCTGCTCGTCCTCGGGGGCCGCGTGCAGATCGCGGTCGAGGTCGCCGGCGTGGCCGTCCAGATCGCAGTCGGCACGCACCGTGATGAGTTCGCGCGCACGCGGCAACCACTCCAGGGTGTCGCGCAGGTTCTGGCCCACCGCGCCGCCGATGTCCGCCGCATGCTCGACGATGCCCTGCAGGCTGCCGTATTGCTGCAGCCACTTCACCGCCGTCTTGGGGCCGACCTTGGGCACGCCCGGCACGTTGTCGGCGGCGTCGCCGATCAGGCACAGGTAGTCGACGATGCGCTGCGGGGGCACGCCGAACTTGGCCAGCACCCCGGCCTCGTCCAGGGTCTCGTTGGTCATGGTGTTGACCAGCGTGACATGCGCGTCGACCAGCTGCGCCAGATCCTTGTCGCCGGTGGACACCAGCGTGCGCATGCCGCGCGCCCGGGCCTGCGCCGCCAGCGTGGCGATCACGTCGTCGGCCTCCACGCCCGGCACCACCAGCAGCGGCCAGCCCATCAGGCGCACCACTTCGCGAATGGGCTCCACCTGCGCGGCCAGGTCCTCGGGCATCGGCGGGCGATGCGCCTTGTACTGGTCGTACATCTCGTTGCGGAAGGTGGGGCCCTTGGCATCGAACACGCAGGCGGCGTGCACGTAGCCCCGCTCGGGCGGATATTGCTGGCGCAGCCGGCGCAGCATCGCGGTGATGCCGTACAGCGCCCCCGTGGGCTCGTCGTTGGGGCCGCGCAGGTCGGGCATCGCGTGGTAGGCGCGGTACAGGTAGCTGGAGCCGTCGACCAGCAACAGCATGCGCTCGGCTTCGAGATCTTGGGTCATTGCGGGATTATCGGTCCCAGCCGGCAGCGAGGACGAACGGGGCGGCTAAAATGGAAACCATGAACTTCGCACTGCAAGCCACCTTGCGCCGCCTGCGCGTTGCCTGCGCGCTGGGCGCGGGCACCTTGCTGGCCGCCCTGCCCCTGTCCGGTCATGCCGCCGGAGCCGCGCAGGCCCCCGCGCGGGCGCCCCGCCTGGTGGCTTCGCAGCCGGCGTCGCGCTACCCGGAACCCGTGGTGCGCCACCTGGTCACGCAGGACCGCGCGGTGCGCATCGAGGAAGAACAGGTGCGCGGGGCCACCACCAGCATCCAGGTGCAGCCGCTGCACGGAGGTGCGCCCTACAGCATCGTGCCCCCGAAGGCCGACGCGCCCCAGGGCCCCGGCAGCATGCAGGGGCGCATGCAATGGCGCATCGGCACCTTCAAGTAATTCCGCATCCGCGGTTCGCCCGCAACCCCGACTCTCGCGCCCGCGACGCCGATGGCCGTATTCACCCCCGTTGACCATGCCGAGGTCCAGGCCTTCCTGTGCGAATTCGATCTCGGGGAACTGACCGAACTGGAAGGCATCGGCAGCGGCATCGAGAACACCAACTATTTCGTCAGCACCACGCGCGGACGCTACGTGCTGACTCTGTTCGAGCGTCTGGGCTTCGAGCAACTGCCCTTCTACCTGGCGCTGATGCATCATCTGGCGGCCCACGGCATCGCGGTACCCGACCCGATGCCCGGGCGCGACGGCCAGGCGCTGCGCCGCCTGAAGGACAAACCGGCCGCGCTGGTCACACGCCTGCGCGGCAGGAGCGTGCTGCAGCCGCTTCCCTCGCATTGCGCGCAGATCGGCGAATGCATGGCCCGCATGCACCTGGCGACACGCGATTTCGAACCCCATCAGCCCAACTTGCGCGGTCTGGACTGGCAGCGCGGCATCGCCCCGCGGCTGGCCCCGCTGATCCAGCCGGCGCAGCGCCTGCTGCTGGAATCGGAGCTGGCCCATCAGTCGCTGCTGGCGGCCAGCCCCGAGCATGCCCTGTTGCCGCGCGGCGCCGTGCACGCCGACCTGTTCCGCGACAACGCACTGTTCGACCAGGACCGGCTCAGCGGCGTGTTCGACTGGTACTTCGCCGGGGTCGACACCTGGGTGTTCGACCTCGCGGTGGCCATGAACGACTGGTGCATCGAGCTCGACACCGGAGTGTTCGATGCCGAGCGCCGAGCCGCGCTGCTCGACGCCTACCAGCGGGTGCGCCCGCTGCAGGCGCTGGAACGCGAACTTCTGCCCGACGCCTTGCGCGCGGCCGCGCTGCGCTTCTGGGTCTCCCGCCTGGGCGACCTGCACCTGCCGCGCGACGCCCATCTGCTGCAACCCCACGACCCCACGCACTTCGAACGCGTGCTGCGCCAGCGCCAGCTCGAGACCCGGCTGCGCGAGGGCATGGTGTGAACGAGCCCTCCTCATGATTCTTCGATCGGTCCCGGCCCGCGTGGGCCTGCTGTGGGTACGCTTCGGCTTCGCCTGCCTCATGCGCCGCCCCTTGCAGGCTCTGCTGCTGGTGCTGGTCTATTTCGGCCTGGTCGCGGCGCTGCAACTGGTGCCCGTGCTGGGTATTCCGCTGTCCATCGCCGCCACCCAACTCACCACGCTGGGATTCATGCAGGGTGCGCGCAACATCGCGCGCGGCGCGCCGGCCTGGCCGGGAGTGTTCGCCCAGGTGCTGCGCGCGCCGCCGCGGCGGGTGCGCTCGATGCTGCTGCTGTGCCTGGTCTATGCGTTCGCGCTGCTGCTGGCACTGGGCCTTTCGTCGCTGGCCGACGGCGGCGCGCTGCTGCGCCTGTTCCTGTTCTCCGCCTATCCCGCCAAGGGGGCGCTGGCCAACGGCGCGCTGGGCCAGGCGGGCCTGATCACCCTGCTGGTCTACCTGCCGGTGTCCATGGCCTTCTGGTTCGCGCCGCCACTGGTGGCCTGGTGGGGCATGGGCGTGGCGCAGGCCCTGTTCACCAGTTTCATCATCGTGGCGCGCAACCTCGGGGCCTTCGCGCTGTACGTGGCGCAGTGGTGGGGCCTGTTCGCGGCCACGCTGATCCTCGGATCCCTGGCCGCTGCGGCCATGCGCCTCGACAGTTCCTCGCTGCTGCTGGAACTGCCGCTGTGGCTGCTGCTGTTCGCGCCCTTCGCACTGTCCTTCCAGGCCAGCGTGCACAGCCTGCTGGGCGAGCCGGACGAAGGCGCCGCGCCCGGGGATCGCACGCGCGCCTGATCCGCGCGCCAAGCGAGCCATCGCACGACCCCGGCCCACAACGGTCGGAACCCGACAGGCTGCCCTCGCGGCGCGCTCAGGAGTCCACCGGTGTCAGCTTGGCCACCGCCAGCGCCAGCCACTTGGTGCCGTGGCGGTGGAAGCGTACCTGGGCGCGGGCATCCTCGCCCCGGCCCTCGAGGCTCAGCACCACGCCCTCGCCGAATCGGTTGTGAAACACCGCCTGCCCCACGCGAAAGCCGCCTCCCGCCGTCACGGGTGCCGCCGCGCTGACGGTGGCCGCGGCCGGCGGCGCCGGCTGCGCGCCCTGGCCCGACCAGCCCCCCAGCCCGGAACGCACCGCCCCCGCCAGCATGCCCCCCATCCCGAAACCGCCCTGGCGCGGACTCAGCCACTTGACGGATTCCTGCGGCAGTTCGTCCAGGAAGCGGCTGCGCAGTTTGTAGCGAGTCTGGCCGTGCAGGATGCGGGTCTGCGCGTGGCTGAGGTACAGGCGCTGGCGCGCGCGCGTGATGGCCACGTACATGAGCCGGCGCTCCTCCTCGACTCCGTCGGCCTCGTTGAGCGCGTTCTCGTGCGGGAACAGGCCTTCCTCCAGCCCGGTGATGAACACGGCGTCGAACTCCAGCCCCTTGGCCGCGTGCACGGTCATCATCTGCACCGCGTCCTGCCCGGCCTGGGCCTGGTTGTCCCCCGCCTCCAGTGACGCATGCGACAGGAAGGCCGCCAGCGGGGACAGGGTCTCGCCGGTGGCCGGATCGATGCCCTGGTCGGCCAGGGCCTGCGTGCCCAGCGGTTGCTCCATCAGCGCGCGTGCATCCAGCCCGAAGCCTTCCTGGGTGACGAAGGCCGCGGCTGCGTTGACCAGTTCCTCCAGGTTCTCCACCCGGTCCTGGCCGTCGCGCTCGGCGCGGTAGTGGTCGAGCAGGCCGCTGTGCTCCAGTACCTGGCGCACGGTCTCCGGCAGGCTCGCCTGCTCGCATTCCTCGCGCATGCGCTGGATCAGCGCGCCGAAGGCCTGCAGGCTGGCGCCGGCGCGCCCCGGCACCTGCGCGATGGCGTCGGCCAACGGCACGCCGCGCGCGGCCGCGGCGTCGGCCAGTTGCTCCAGGGTGCGCGCGCCGATGCCGCGCGGCGGGAAGTTGGCCACGCGCAGCAGCGAGGTATCGTCGTGCAGGCTGTGCAGCAGCCGCAGGTAGGCCAGCGCGTGCTTGATTTCCGCGCGCTCGAAAAACCGCAGTCCGCCGTACACCCGATAGGGAATTCCGGCATTGAACAAGGCCCCTTCGATCACCCGCGACTGCGCGTTGGAGCGGTACAGCAGCGCGATCTGGTCGCGCGCGAAACCCTCGCGCAGCAGCAGCCGGATCTCCTCGACCAGCCACAGCGCTTCCTGCTGGTCGGTCGGGTGCTCGATCACCCGCACCGGCTCGCCGTCGCCGGCCTCGGTGCGCAGCACCTTGCCCAGGCGACGGGTGTTGTGGGCGATGAGCTCGTTGGCCGCCTCCAGGATGTAGGCATGCGAGCGGTAGTTGCGCTCCAGCTTGATCAGGTGGCGCACGTGGAAATCGCGCTGGAAGTCGTCCATGTTGCCCACGTGGGCCCCACGGAAGGCGTAGATGCTCTGGTCGTCGTCCCCCACCGCCAGCACCGCCGCCGGCTGCTGCTCGCCGGGGCCGGCCAGCAGCTTGAGCCACATGTACTGCAGCCGGTTGGTGTCCTGGAACTCGTCGACCAGGATGTGGCGGAAGCGCTGGCGATAGTGCGCGCGCACCTCTGGGTGGTCGCGCAACACCTCGAAACTGCGCAGCAGCAGTTCGGCGAAGTCCACCACGCCCTCGCGCTCGCATTGCGCCTCGTAGGCGGCATAGATCTCCGCGAACAGGCGGCTGTGCGCATCGTGGGAATCGCAGTCGCGCGCGCGCATGCCGCGCTCCTTGCAGCCGTTGATGAACCACTGCACCTGCTTCGGGGGCGCGCGCTGGTCGTCCACGTTCATCGCCTTGAGCAGGCGCTTGAGCGAGGACAGCTGGTCCTGGGTGTCCAGGATCTGGAAGCTCTGAGGCAAGCCGGCGCTGCGCCAGTGCGCGCGCAGGAATCGATTGCACAGCCCGTGGAAGGTACCGATCCACATGCCGCGCAAGGGAATCGGCAGCATGCCCGACAGGCGCGCCAGCATCTCCTTGGCCGCCTTGTTGGTGAAGGTGACGGCCAGGATGGAGGCCGGCGAGGCCTGCCCGGTGGAGATCAGCCAGGCGATGCGGGTGGTGAGCACGCGCGTCTTGCCGCTGCCGGCGCCGGCCAGCACCAGCGCGCTGTCGGCGGGAAGCGTGACCGCGGCGAGCTGTTCGGGGTTGAGCCGTGCGAGCAGTTCGGACATGCCGGCATTGTAGAAGGCGCCGAGCCCGCGGCAGGGGCCGCCCGCCTACAATCCTGAGCTTTTGGCCTGCCCGCGCGAGGATATGCCCGTAAAGGCCCGCCGCCACCCGCCCTGCCCATGACCGACCTCGCCAAGTCTTTCGAGCCCGCCGACATCGAAGCCCGCTGGAGCGCACGCTGGGAACAACTCGGCTGCTTCGATCCCACGCTGGACGCGGCACGCGCGTCGTTCTCCATCCAGCTGCCGCCGCCCAACGTGACCGGCACGCTGCACATGGGCCACGCCTTCAACCACACGGTGATGGACACGCTCACGCGCTGGCACCGCATGCGCGGCGACAACACCCTGTGGGTGCCCGGCACCGACCACGCCGGCATCGCCACGCAGATCGTCGTGGAGCGCCAGTTGCAGGCGGCCGGGCTGAGCCGCCACGAAATGGGCCGCCAGGCCTTCGTGGACCGCATCTGGGAATGGAAGCGTCATTCGGGCAGCACCATCGCGCGCCAGATGCGGCGCATGGGCGATTCGCTGTCGTGGAAGTACGAGTACTTCACGATGGACGACAAGCTCTCGCGCGTGGTCATGGACAGCTTCGTGCGCCTGTACGAACAGGGCCTGATCTACCGCGGCAAGCGCCTGGTCAACTGGGATCCGGTGCTGCGCAGCGCGGTCAGCGACCTGGAGGTGGAAAGCGCGGCAGAGGAAGGCTCGCTGTGGCACTTGCGTTACGAGCTCGAGGACGGCAGCGGCTCGGTGGTGGTCGCCACCACGCGCCCGGAGACCCTGTTCGGCGACACCGCCGTCATGGTGCACCCGGACGACGAGCGCTACGCCGCGCTGGTGGGCCGGCGCGTGCGCCTGCCGCTGAGCGGGCGCCTGATTCCGGTGATCGCCGACGCCGCGGTGGACCGCGAGTTCGGCACCGGCGTGGTGAAGGTCACCCCGGCGCACGACTTCAACGACTACCAGGTGGGCCAGCGCCACGCGCTGCCGATGATCTCGGTCATGGGCCTGGACGCGCGCATGAACGAGCAGGTGCCCGAGCCCTGGCGCGGCCTCGACCGCTTCGAGGCGCGCAAGCGCGTGGTGGCGCAGCTGCAGGCCGACGGCGTGCTGGTGGACGTGAAGAAGCACCAGTCGATGATTCCGCGCTGCACCCGCACGGGCCAGGTGGTCGAGCCCATGCTCACCGACCAGTGGTTCGTGGCCACCACCAAGCCCGGCCCCGACGGACGCAGCCTGGCCGACAAGGCCCTGGAGGCCGTGCGCGGCGGCCAGGTGCGCTTCGTGCCCGAAAACTGGGTCAACACCTACGAGCAGTGGATGCGCAACATCCAGGACTGGTGCATCTCGCGCCAGCTCTGGTGGGGCCACCAGATCCCCGCCTGGTGGGGCGAAGGCGGCGAATTGTTCGTGGCGCGCGACGAGGCCGAAGCCGAGGCCAAGGCGCGCGCGGCCGGCTACCACGGACCGCTGCGCCGTGACGAGGACGTGCTCGACACCTGGTATTCCTCGGCGCTGGTGCCCTTCTCCACGCTGGGCTGGCCGGACGCCACGCGCGAGCTGGAACTGTTCCTGCCGTCGTCGGTGCTGGTCACCGGCTACGACATCATCTTCTTCTGGGTGGCGCGCATGATCATGATGACCACCCATTTCACCGGCAAGGTGCCCTTCCGCGACGTGTACATCCACGGCCTGGTGCTCGACGCCCACGGCAAGAAGATGAGCAAGTCCGAGGGCAACGTGCTCGACCCGGTGGACCTGATCGACGGCGTGGCCCTCGCGCCCCTGCTGGAAAAGCGCACCTCCGGACTGCGCCGGCCCGAACTGGCGCCGCAGGTGCGCAAAGCCACCGAGAAGGAGTTCCCGCAGGGCATTCCCGCCTTCGGCGCCGATGCGCTGCGCCTGACCTTCGCCTCGCTGGCCACGCTGGGGCGCAACGTCAACTTCGACTCCAAGCGCTGCGAGGGCTACCGCAACTTCTGCAACAAGCTGTGGAACGCCACGCGTTTCGTGCTGATGCAGGTCGAGGGCCTCGACGAGCTCGAGCGCGGCATGGGCGATTGCTCGCACGATTGCGGGCCCGAGGGCTACCTGGACTTCACCGCGGCCGACCGCTGGATCGTCTCGCTGCTGCAGCGCACCGAGCAGGAAGTCGCGCAGGGCCTGACCGACTATCGCCTGGACTTCGCCGCGCAGGCCATCTACCAGTTCGTCTGGAGCGAGTACTGCGACTGGTACCTGGAGATCGCCAAGGTGCAGATCGCGCAAGGCAGCCCCGCGCAGCAGCGCGGCGCGCGGCGCACCCTGCTGCGCGTGCTCGAGACCGTGCTGCGCCTGGCCCATCCCATCATCCCTTTCATCACCGAGGAGCTGTGGCACAAGGTCGCGCCGCTGGCCGGGCGCGGCGGTGCCACGCTCAGCCTGGCGCCCTACCCCGAGGCACAGCTCTCCAAGCTGGACGAGGCCTCCGAGGCCGAGATCGCCGGCTTCAAGCACATCGTCGACGCTTGCCGCAACCTGCGCGGTGAACTCGGCGTATCGCCCGCCCTGCGCCTGCCGCTGCTGGCCTGCGGCGACACCGCGCTGCTGCAGCGCCACGCCCCGGCGCTGCAGGCGCTGGCGCGCGTGTCCGAACTGCGCGTGTTCCCCAGCCGCGACGAATGGGCCGCGGCGGTACAGGCCGCGCCCACCGCGGTGGTCGGCGAGGCCAGCATCGCGCTGTTCATCGAGGTCGACCGCGCCGCCGAACGCGAGCGCCTGCAACGCGAGGCCCAGCGCCTGGAAGCGGAGATCGCCAAGGCCCGGGCCAAGCTGGGCAACGCCTCCTTCGTCGAGCGCGCGCCGGCCGCCGTCGTGGAACAGGAACAACGCCGCGTGGCCGAATTCGGCGCCACGCGCGACAAGGTGCTCGAGCAACTCGCCCGCCTCGGCGGATCCTGAAACCTCAACTTCCAGGGAGATCCACCATGCCACCAGCCATCACCAAAGCCGTATTCCCCGTCGCGGGGCTGGGAACGCGCTTCCTGCCCGCCACCAAGGCCACTCCGAAGGAGATGATGCCGGTGGTGGACAAGCCGCTGATCCAGTACGCGGTGGAGGAAGCCTACGCGGCCGGCATCACCGAGATGATCTTCGTCACCGGGCGCCACAAGCGCGCCATCGAGGACCATTTCGACACCGCCTACGAACTGGAGAGCGAGCTCGCGGCCGCCAACAAGCAGGCCCTGCTCGACGTGGTGCGCAGCGTCAAGCCGGCCGACGTGCAATGCGTTTTCGTGCGCCAGCCGGTGGCCAACGGCCTGGGCGCGGCGGTGCTGTGCGCGGAGCGCCTGGTGGGCGACGAACCCTTCGCCGTGCTGCTCGCCGACGACCTGCTGGTGGGCCAGCCCCCGGTGATGGCCCAGATGGTGGACATCCACGCCCGCCACGGCCGCAGCGTGATCGCCACCGAGGAGGTGCCGCGCGAGCACACCCGGCGCTACGGCATCGTGCGCGGCCAGGAGATCCTGCCCGGCCTGACCTCGCTGGACGCGATCGTCGAGAAGCCCTCCCCCGAGAACGCGCCGAGCACCCAGGGCGTGGTCGGGCGCTACGTGCTCAGCCCGCGGGTGTTCCACCACCTGCGCAACGTCGCCCCCGGCGCGGGCTCGGAGATCCAGCTCACCGACGGCATCGCCGCGCTGCTGGCCGAGGAAGCCGTCTACGCCTACCGCTACAGCGGCCGCCGCTACGACTGCGGCAGCAAGCAGGGCTACCTGGAGGCCACCGTGCAACTCGGCCTGGCCCACCCCGAGACCGGCGAGGCGCTGGCCGCCTACCTCAAGGGCCTGCAACTGCCCTGAGCCGAAGCTCCGAGGCCGCCTGCGGCGGTCTCGGGGCCCGTGGCCCGGACACCCCGCGCCACACCGACCCGATGCACCTCAGGGCGCGACACGGCCGCCCTCACGCCGACCCCCACGGCCGATCGGAGTATTCAGGTCTTGCATCCCCACGCCGGCACGGGCTTGGGGGACGGGTCTAGTCTGGCGGGAACGCTTCGCGCGTCACCCGCCAGACCGCCATGCCCGAGCACCTGAAGTTCATCCTGCACACCGTGCGCAACCCCGGCCCGCCGCAGCAGGCGCGATGCCCCTGCTGCTCGTTCTGGAGCGTGGCGCAGCAACACGCGATGCTGCAGCTGTATCCCCGGATCAAGCTGCGCCGGCCCAGGATGATCGATCTGAGCCGGGAGACGCCCACCATCATCTCCCCGGATCCGCTGCCCGATCCCGACTGGCCCGTGCCGCGCTACAAGAACGAGCAGGGGCAATGGACCGACATCGAACCCTACCTGCGGGCCGAGTACGTCGGCCAGGTCGTGCGCTACGCCATGCGCGCGGAGCGCATCGCCGGCGGCTATGCGCGCTTGTACCTGGAGAGCGACCAGCACGGCACCCCCACTCGCCGCGGGCGCTTCTACTGGGCGGGCCTGGCGGCCTTCGCGTCCAAGCAGGTGGCTTTCACGATCCGGAACTGGGCGCTTCCGTTCTTCGGGCCGGCCACGCTGAGCGCGCTGGGCAAGGGCAACCTGTGGCTGTACAACGACGCGCTGCCGTGGCACTACGCCTGGGCGGTGTGCCCGGAATCGGTGGAGATGTGCGCGGCCGAGCGCAACGCGCAGGATTTCGAGCCCGTCGTGCTGTCCAACCTGGGCAAGCAGGAATGGGCCAGCGAAGCCGTGCCCAACATCCCCTGGAATTTCGACGAGAACAGCGCGACCCTGGGCGCGCCCATCGGCCAGCTGCGCCTGGCGCCGCTGATGCGCGAGGCCATCAAGGGCTGGAAGGACTTCGAAGCGGAGACCGACCCCGACGCGCAGCCAGACATCGCCATGGAACACCTCTGGGCGATGGCACGCCACGAACAGGGCGAGGTATTGCAGGGCCTGATCTACGGCAACCCCAAGTTCCAGGAGGAACTCGAGACAGCCCGCAAGATGGGAATGCCCATGAACAGCAAGGGCACGCCGCTCACGTTCCGCATGCAACTCAGCTTCAGCGCGAGCGAGTTCGTGGAGGATCCGGAGTGGCGCTCGGACGCGCCGCC
>JAKBNS010000080.1 GCA_021830925.1 Pseudomonadota bacterium
GGACATAGGCTTGTCATGCGGCCGGGTTGGAATGCGGCCGTACGCGTCCCGCCGGGGCGCGCGCCCGCGTCCCTCGAAGCCCTGCCCATGCCTCGCATCGCCCGCCGTCCACTGCTTTCCCGCATCCGCTGTCTTTTTCCGTCGATCCTCTGCACCGTCCTGGGCCTGGCGCCGCTGGGCGCCGCCGGCATCGCGCGGGCCGAGGCGGTTGCCGGACCGATCCGGCGCATCGACGTGCCCGGCCGGCCACTGCGCAGTTTCGACATCGGCTTCGCGCGCGACGGGCTGTATGCCTTCTCCGATCGCTCCAACGCCGGCGTGGACCTGATCGACACCCGCAGCCTGCGCTTTCTGGGGCGCATCGACGGCTTCGCCGGCGCGCGCGCCGGCGACCAGGGCGGCCCCAACGGGGTGCTGCTGGTGGGCGCGGACCAGGTGTGGGCGGGCGACGGCGGCAGCCGTGTGCGCATCGCCGACCTGGCCACGCGGCGCATCGTCGCCACCGTGTCCACCGGCGGGCTCAAGCGGGTCGACGAGATGGCCCTCGATGCGCGCGACCATCTGGTGGTCGCCGCCAACAACGCCGACAAGCCGCCCTTTGTCAGTTTCATCTCCACGCGCCCGCCGTACCGCCTGCTCGGACGCGTGGTGCTGGAGCGCGCCACGCATGGGCTGGAACAGCCGCTGTGGGATGCGCGCACGGGCAGGGTCTACGTGTCGGTGCCCGAGCTCGACGGGCGGCCCGCACTGGGCGGCGTGGCGGTGATCGACCCGCGCACCCGTACCTTGGTGGGCACCTGGACCGTGGACCGCTGCATGCCGGGCGGGCTCGCGCTGGGGCCGAAGGGCAGGCTGCTGGTGGGCTGCAGCGACGACGCGGTCGCGGCGGGCTTCGGCGCGCGCTCGCTCCTGCTCGACCCGACGAGCGGCAAGGTGCTGCGCACCTACCGCGAGGTCGGCGGCTCGGACGAGGTCTGGTACGACCCGGCCTCGGGCCGCTTCCTGCTGGCCGCAGTGGCCGAGCCGGGAGGGTCGGTGCTGGGCGTGATCGACGCGCGCAGCGGCCGCTGGCTGCGCAACCTGCGCACGGGAGCGCACGCCCATTCCGTGGCGGCCGATCCCGTCAACGGCCGCGCCTTCATCCCCGTGGCGGCCGGCGATCCATCCTGCAAGCGCGGCTGCGTGGAGGAGTTCGGGCGCTGATCCGCGCGGAAGCCTAGCAGGCTAGGCCAGGCGACCTGCTATTGATGCAAAACCCATTGTTCATCCGTATTGCACACGGAGGCATGACAACCTCGGATCCATGATCGAACACCCTGTGTTCGATCCGCCATGCACGTAGGAGTTCCACCGATTTTCATGCCTGGGCCTGGATCCATCCGTCCACTTTGGTGCCATTGGCATGGGTTGGATTCGAGTACGGTCGAGTCCACGGAAAACTGTGCCGAAAAGGGAACGTCAAGGAAGTCCACCCAGCTATATGCGCGATATTGACGATCCCTCGGGACTCGGCCCTGCGCGGCGTGCGGGTCAATCCGCAGTGCGGATGGCGCGGGGGTGGATTCCTGGCCACCCGGAGAGGTCGATTGGTCGGTCCTCGGTTCGGCCTGTCCCCGCGTGGCCTTCGGATCCATGGGTACCCACCGGTAGATGCGGCCCTCTTCATCGACGGAGATGTCCCGTACGAATTCCGGCTCTTCGAGTGGGGGGGCGGCCAGCTTGCACCGGTAGCTATCGCCTCCCTGAGGGCTGAAGACTACTTCGTCCCGGTCGGTTTCGTCGGTTCCTCCGTAGGCTGCGCACAGGGCCTGATGGTAGGCATTGGCTTCGGCGCGGTGGCGACCTGGGTGAATGACCAGCATGCCATCTTCCCGCTCGACGGCGCCCTGCAGGAGCACGCTCATCGGGGGGCTCACGATGCGCCTGTAGCCTTCGCGTTGCTCGCCCGTATCGAAGAGTGCCGCGGCTGCAGCCGATGGCAGCAGGGGGGCGACGACCAGAAGAACATGGATCGGTCGACGCATGATGACCTCCGAAAATCGACGATGGAGATCATCGTAGGATTTCGTTGCGATTTCGGGGCCGTTCCACGGACGTACGAAGGGACTTTGTCAGAGCTCGAGCACCAGGCGTGTGCCCGCGGCGCGCGAGCAGCAGGCCATCATCTTGGTGTTTCGGGCACGCTCCGCGGGAGTGAGCACCACGTCACGGTGGTCGACCTCGCCTTCGAGCACCCGCACCTCGCAGGAACCGCACAGTCCCTCGCAGCAGTCGCTGGGCAGGTCGATGTTGGCGGCGCGCAGCGCCTGCAGCAGGGTCTGATCGGCGCCCACGCGGATGCGCTGGCCGCTGTCGCTGAGCTCCACGTCGAAGGCATGCTCCCGCGTGGGGTCGAGCGCGCCGGCGCCGCCCTGGAAGCGCTCCACGCGTAGCGTGCCCGGCGGCCAGGCGGCCGAGAGTTCCTGCAGCGCGTCGAGCAGGCGCTGCGGGCCGCAGGCGTACACGCCGCAGCCCGCGGGCAGGTCGCGCAGTTCGCGCGCGTAATCGGCGCGCGCACCCTGGTCGGCCGCGTGCAGGCGCAGGCGCTCGCCGTGCAGCGCGCGCAATTCGTCCACGTAGGCCATGCCGGCGCGTGCGTGGCCGCTGTAGTGCAGCACGTAGTCCATGCCCAGGCGGCGCGCGCGCCGCGCCATCGCCGCGATGGGGGTGATGCCGATGCCGCCGGCAACGAACACCAGGCTCGGCGCGTTCTCGTCGAAGCCGAAATGGTTGCGCGGCCCGCGCAGGCGCAGGCGGTCGCCCACGCGCAGTCGGGTGTGGATCCAGTTCGAGCCGCCGCGGCCCTCGGCTTCGTGCAGCACGGCCACGCGCAGGCTGCGCGCGTCGTCGGGGTCGCCGCACAGCGAGTACTGGCGCGACAAGCCGGTGTCGCCGCATTCCAGGTCCACGTGGGCGCCGGGGCTCCAGCGCGGCAGCGCGCGCTGGTCGTCGGGTTCCAGTTCGATTTCCAGCACGCGCTCGGCCACGGCGCGCAGCGCCGCCACGCGCACCAGCCGCGCGCCGGTCGCGCGCGTGGATTCGCCGATGCGCACGGGCTGGCGCGCGTCGAGGACCGCCGGGTCGCGGCGCTCGGGGTTGTCGCGCGGGTCCCACTCCACCCACAGGTGTTCCGGGCCGCGGAAGGAAATGTTGGGCACGTAGCTGAAGCGCTGCTCGGCCAGGCGCATGTGCGGCAGGCGCCGGGAGAGTTCCTCCAGGAACACCTGCAGTTCCAGGCGCGCCAGGTTCTTGCCCATGCATTGATGCGCGCCGTAGCCGAAGGACAGGTGCTCGCCGGCGTTGTCGCGATGGATGTCGAGCAGGTCGGCGTCGGTGAAGCGCGCGTCGTCGTGGTTGCCCGAGGTCATCACGATCAGCAGGCGCGAGCCGGCCGGAAGGTCCACGCCGCCCACGCGCACGTCGTGCAGGGCCACGCGGCGCCAGGCGACGATCGAACCCGACATGCGCAGGCATTCCTCGACCGCGTTGGGGATCAGCGAGGGGTCCTCGCAGATCTCGCGCCATGCGCTGGGGTGCTCCAGCAGCAGGCGCAGGGCATTGGCGGTGGCGTTGGCGGTGGTCTCGTGGGCGGCGACGATGCCGGCCATCATCATCGAATGCAGGTAGGAGTCGGTGACCACGTCCGGATGGTCGGCCTGCATGCGGATGCCGAATTTCATCCAGCCTGGGCCCGACGGGTCGGCGCGCATCTTGTCCAGGATGCGCCCGGCCAGGGCCCAGAAGTTGCCCACCGCGTGGGCGACTTCGAGTTGCTGGTCCGGGCTGGGGCGTCCCCAGGTGTTGACGGTGTGCGCGATGGAATAGCGCCGCAGCTGGGGCATGTCCTCTTCGTCGATTCCCAGGAAGTGCAGCGCGATGGTCAGCGGAACCTCCCACAGCATGGCGTCGACCAGGTCGACGCGGCCGGAGTCGATGAACCGGTCCACGTACTCGCGCGCCAGGCGGCGCGCCATCGGCTCGTGCTCGCGCACCGCCTCGGGCGTGAACGGGCCCAGCAGCAGGCGCCTGCGCGCCATGTGCGCGGGCTCGTCCTCGTTGACCAGGGTGCGATTCATCGCGTAGCCGTAGGAGGCCATGACGGCCTGCGCCTGCTCGCTGGGCGGGGTGAGCTTTTCCAGCGCGTTGGACGGGCTGAAGTCGCGGTGGTTGCGGAACACGCCCTTGACGTCCTCGTAGCGCGTGACCACCCAGTAGCCCAGGGCCTCGCTGTAGAACACCGGCAGTTGCTCGCGCGCCCAGCGCAGATATTGCGCCGGGTCGTCGTGGTAGCCGCTGGAAAAAGGGTCGAAGCGCTCGGCGCCGACAGCGGGGCAGGCGCCGGCCGCGCCGTGCATCGGGCAGCCCGCGGCTGCCGGGGAGGAAGCATTCATGGGAGACTCCGCGTTTGGCGTAAGTCTAGTACGCAAAGCGTAATGAGCGCACTGCCCCCGCCGGCCCGCGACGCAACGGTCGCCGCGCCTCAGCGCTGGCGTTGCGCGACGCCAGCGCCGTGTCCCAGCAGGACACTGCAGGTCTGCGCCTCGCGCCACACGGCCTGCGCCACGGGGCCGTCCGGCGAGGCATCGAAGCTGCCGCTGGCGCCCAGCACGGTGAGCACCGCGCACACCGCGCCGTGGACGTCGTACAGCGGGGCCGACACCGCGCTGATGCCCGGCAGGTAGACGTCGCGGATCACCACCATGCGATGGGCGCGAATCTCGCGGCGCAAGGTGCCCAGGGGATCGTCGGCGTCGAGCGAGGCGCGACGCTCGGGACTCGAGTGCTCGAGTTCGGCGCGCGCCTGCGCCAGCATCGCGGCGTCGTCGCGCAGGCCCAGGAACACGCGTCCGGTGGCCGACCACAACAGCGACATCACCGAGCCCACGCGCACGTTCACGGTCACCGGAAGCACCGGCTCCTCGAAGCGCACGATGGTGGGCCCCTTGTTGCCCATGACGGCCAGGAAGCAGGTCAGTCCCAGTTGCTCGCGCAGGCGCACCAGCGCGGGCTCGCCGACGCGCACCGGATCGGCCTGGCGCATCGCCGTGACGCCGATCAGGATGGCTTCGGGGCCCAGGTAATACTGCTGGGAGGCCGCGTCCTGGCACACCAGGCATTCCTCCACGAAACTGGCCAGGTAGCGGTGCACCTTGGCTGGATGTTCGTCCACCTCGGCGGCCAGCGCGCCCAGCCCGGCACGCCCGCCCAGGCGGGCCAGCGCCTTGAGCACGGCCACCCCGGTGGCGGCCGCCTGTACGCGCTGGCGGCGCGGCTTGGCCGGGTCCGGCGCGACGGCCGGGGCGGAAGCGGATTTGTGCGAGACGGGGGAGCGGGGCATGGTGGGCGCCTTTATAGCCCACGCTGCCGGGTTCAGGGTAATCCCGGCGCCATGAATTACGCAAAGCGTAGACAATTTACGCATAAAGTGGGCGCAAATGAGCTTCTTCACGCGCGCCCGCATCCCCATTCGAGGAGATCCCGTTGAAACCCTTCGCTCGTCTCGCGCTCGGCGCAACCCTGTGCGCCGCGGCCGCATCCCCGGCGCTGGCCGACGTGCACGTCGGTCTGGTGCTGTCGCTCACCGGCCCCGCGGCCTCGCTGGGCATCCCGGAGAAAAAGACCCTGGATCTGCTGCCCAAGGAGATCGCAGGCCAGAAGATCGACTACACGGTGCTCGACGATCGCTCCGATCCCACCGAGGCCGTGAAGGACACGCGCCAGTTGATCGACGTGGACAAGGTCGCGCTGGTCATCGGCGCGTCCACCACGCCCAGCTCGCTGGCCATGGTGGACGTGGTGGGGCAGGCGGCGGTGCCCAACATCTCGCTGGCCTCGGGCAAGAGCATCGTGTTCCCGGTGCAGGGCAACCGGGAGTACGTGTTCAACTCGGTGCAGACCACCGCGCTGATGGCGCATTCCACCGCGCAGTACATGGCCCGGCACGGCGTGCACAAGGTGGCTTTCATCGGCTTCGCCAACGCGCTCGGCGAGGACTGGTTGCAGAACTTCGGCACCGAGGCCAGGAAGCTGGGCATCGACATCGTCGACGTGGAACGCTTCGAACCCACCGCCACCTCGGTCACCGGCGAGGTGCTGCACGTCCTGGCCGCCAAGCCCCAGGCGGTACTGATCGCCGCGTCGGGAACTCCGGCGGCGCTGCCGGAGCGCGAGCTGAAGAAGGTGGGCTACAAGGGGCAGATCTACCAGACCCATGGCGTGGCCAATCCGGACTTCCTGCGCGTGTGCGGCGCCGACTGCGACGGCACGCTGCTGTCCCTGTCGCCCGGGGTCGTGGCGCGCCAGCTGCCGGCCACGAGCCCGATCAAGGCCTCGGCGATGCGCTACGCCCAGGCCTACGAGGGCGCCTACGGCCGCCATACCCTGTCGCAGTTCAGCGTGGGTGCCTGGGACGCGGGCGTGATGATGGAACAGGCGATTCCGGTGGCCCTCAAACACGCGAGCCCCACGGACCTGCCGGCCTTCCGCAAGGCCTTGCGCGATGCGCTGGAGGGACTGCACGGCGTGGCGGGTGCGCAGGGCGTCTACGACATGGGCCCGAGCAACCACAACGGGCTGGATGAACGCGCGGTCGCGGTCGCCGAGATCCGCGGCGGCGAGTGGAAGTTGATCAGCTACGGCAAGTGACGCGGCGGCGCCCGGGCGACCGGGCGCCTCGCCCCATCAAGGGGTGCCGGACAGCAGTTGGCGATCCTCGTACAGCGCCGGCTTTCCCGGCGATCCGTCGCGCACCGCGCGGGCGAAGCGAACGATGCTGTCCAGGTCGTCGAAGCCGAAGGCCACTCCGCTCGGGCGGGGGTCGCCGTTGGCGGAGTACACGACGAACATCGGGCGATCCAGATGCCCCTGGGCCAGCGCGCGCGCCTGCGCCGCATTCACTCCCAGGCGGAACTCGTCCTGGGCGCAAGGTTCGATTCCGTCGCACTCCCCGGCAAGTCGTTCCACGCGATAGCCCTGGCCGGTGCGCGGGCGCAGCACCACGAGGTCGAAGCGGCGCAGCGCGTAGCGGGCCGAGCGCGAATGCATCAGCGCGGCGACGTCGGCCGATTCCTCCCCGGGGCTCAGCACCAGCACGCCCACGCCGAGCAGGTGGCGTTCGTGCGCGTCCAGCTGGGAACGTTGAAGCGGCGTGGGTGCCCCGTGGGCGAGGCTTTGCAGGGCGTACAGGCTGAAGGCGGCGGCGAGGCCGCGAAGGGTCGATCTGGGCATGGGTATCCGAAGGGTGCATCGGCCACGGCAAACCCGCAGCGTCTCCATGGGAATTAGAGGCAAGTTCGCTGCCGGTGCGCTCATCAATATTGAGCATGAACCCCTTGATCGCGGGGGTGGCGCGACGACCGTCGGATTTGTCGCATGAATGCGTCAGGGCATTTGCCTTCGCCTTCGGGAATCGACACGGGCCCGTCGCGTTCGCTGCCGATCACGGGCGATGGCCTCATCAGATTTGCCGATGCCCCATGGCGCTTCCCGTCGACGGCAACACCCCGGCGACAAACCGGCAAGGGCGCCCGTATTCGCGATTTCTTGCATATGCCTTACATAATCCATGCGTGAATCGTGATGAGCTGGGTTGGAGCCGTAAAAGAATCGCCTTATTACCAAGCGACACGGGATATTACAAATCCTTCAATGAGCTTTCCGGAATAATCAACCGAATTCCGGGGCATGGCATCATCGATGCCCGGAGTGATTCATTCGCATCGATATGTTCGCTCCCCGTTCGATTCCC
Organism: Pseudomonadota bacterium; assembly: GCA_021830925.1. Lineage (GTDB taxonomy): Bacteria > Pseudomonadota > Gammaproteobacteria > Burkholderiales > Burkholderiaceae_C > Thiomonas_A. Next base: position 7,787 of record JAKBNS010000080.1, read on the forward strand.
CGACGCCGCGCTTCGGAAACTGGTTGGGCTGGCCCGCGCGCGGCGACCGCAGGGGACGCAGGCCTTTGCCTGGATGCCGCGATCGCGCTGGCGGCGGCTGTGCGACATGCCGGGCTGGGAGTGATGGCCCTGGGCAGCGGGGGTCGACTGCTCTACGCCAACGAGGTCGCGCGCTCCTGTCTCGGGCTCGAAGGTCCGTTGCGCCTGCGTCAAGGGCGGCTGGTGGCGACCGGCGCGGCCGGGCGCTACGTGTTCGAAGCCCTGGCGCGCCTGGACCAGACGGGACGTCCCCAGTTCTTCGCCTTGCAGGGGCCCGGACGCCTGGCAGGCGGGACGGGAGCCGCCGCGCAGGCCTTTGCCGTCACAGCCTGCATCGAGGAACTCGGGCGGGTGCGTCAGCAGGTTCTGATCCTGGAACCCTTCGGCGAGCGTGGCCCGCTGGACGAGACGGCCCTGAGCCATTGGCTGGGCTTGACCGGTGCCCAGGCGCGCGTGGCCGCCGCGCTGTCACGCGGTCTGTCGCCGGAGGACGCCGCCAGGCATTGCGGCCGCTCGATCGCCACCATACGCACCCATATCCGCGGAATCCTCGAACGCACCAACCTGGAAAATCTGCAGCAACTCTACCGCGCGCTCGCGGGCCTGGGCCGCGGCTGGTTCGCGGCGTCCAGGTAGGCGCGCATCTCGGCCTCCGGCACCATGCCGCCGCCGGTCGCCCACGCCAGGTGGGTAGCGGCGCGCGCGGAGTCGGGTACGCGCGTGCAGGCGGCGAAGCCGGCCAGCGCCGAGGGTTCCAGGCGCAGCCCTTCGCTGCGATCCAGCAGCGCCAGCAAGGCCAGCAACTCCGCGTCGTCCACCGTGCAGTAGCCGTCCACCAGGTACTGCACGGTGCGCCCGACCAGCGCCGAGGCGCGGCCCACGGCGAGGCCGTCGGCGACTGTGCGGTTGTCGATGCCGAAATCCTGCACGCACACCGCGTCGTGCAGCCCCGTGTACACGCCCAGCAGCATGCAGGGCGAATGCGTGGGTTCGGCGAACAGGCAGTGCACGGCATCGCCGAAGGCCAGCTTCAGCCCGAAGGCCACGCCGCCCGGCGCGCCGCCGACCCCGCAGGGCAGGTGCACCCACAGCGGATGCTCGGCATCCACGCGCACTCCCGCCTCGTCGAGCTGGCTTCGCAGGCGCCGCGCGGCGACCGCGTAGCCGAGGAACAGCTGGCGCGAGTTCTCGTCGTCGACGAAGTGGCAGCGCGGGTCGGCGGCGGCCTCGGCGCGGCCCTCGCGCACGGCGGCGCCATAGTCGCCGGCATGCTCCACCACGCGCACGCCGCGCTCGCGCAACAGGCGCTTTTTCCACTCCCGCGCATCGGCCGACATGTGCACGCTGACCTGAAACCCGAGCGCGGCGCCGACGATGCCGATGGACAGGCCCAGATTGCCGGTGGAGGCCACCGCGATGCGGTGCGAGGCGAACAGCTCCCGCGCGGGAGCATCGGCCAGTCGGGCGTAGTCGTCCTCCATGCGCAGCAGGCCCGCGGCCAGCGCCAGGCCCTCGGCGTGCTGCAGCACCTCGTGGATGCCGCCGCGCGCCTTGATGGAGCCGGAGATCGGCAGGTGGCTGTCCAGTTTCACCCACAGCTCCCCGTGGTGCGGCGCGCCGTAGCGCTCGCGCAGCGCCTCGCGCATGGCGGGCAGGCGCCGCAGCGGCGATTCGATCAGCCCTTGCCGCGGCGCCGTCTCGGGAAACACTCGCGCGACCCACGGCGCGAAACGCTGCAGTCGCCGGGCCGCCTCGTCCACGTCGGCCTCGCCCAGGGCGCAGTCGGCCAGCGCCCGCGCCGCCGGTTGCAGGGCAGGGTTGAACCAGCTGGTCTCGTGCAGCGCCATCAGTTCGCGCAGCAGCGGATGGCTGCGCAGCCAGTCCTCGACGGGGCGCCCGGAGATCATGGTTTGCCCATGGTTCCCACGGCTCGCGTCGTGCATCACGGCGCGGTCACGGCGACCAGGCGCTGGTAGCCGCGTCCGACATGGGCGCGCATGGTCTGCGCCGCGCGCTCGGGCTCGCGCGTGGCCAGCGCATCGACGATCGCACGGTGCTCGTCCTGCGAGGCATGGCTTTCATGGGTGACGGAGAAGTAGCGCCGGCGCAGGAGATGCATGCGGTCGATCACCCGGCGGTAGAACTCCAGCAAGGTCGCGTTGCCGGTCATTTGCACCACGCGGTCGTGGAAGTCGATGTTCAGCGAGAAGTACGAGGTCATGTCGCCGCGTCCCGCGGCATCGTCGAGGCGCTTGAGCAGGGTGCGCAGTTCCTTGAGCTGCGCCTCGGTGATGCGCGGCGCCAGCAAGCGCCCGGTGGCCTCGTCCAGGGCGGCGCGAAGTTCGTAGAGTTCGCGCGCCTCAGTCTCCCCGATCTCGCGCACGAACACCCCGCGGTTCTTCTCCAGCTTCACCAGTCCGGCGGCCTCCAGCCCCCGGAAGGCCTCGCGGATGGGGGCCCGGCTGACCTTGAAGTGCTGCGCGAAGCTCAGCTCGTTGAGCTTGTCTCCCGCGGCCAGCTCGCCGGTCTTGATCAGGCGCAGGATCTCCTCGTGCACCAGGTCGGAAACCGAGCGCGTCTGAAGGATCTGGAGATTGCTGAGAGCCGTGGTCATGCACTTCCTAGAGGTCCGGCGGGCCGCCCCGCAGGTGTGCGAATCGTAGCGTGAAGGCACTCGACCCTGTTTGCATGTTCGTGTAGGATTGTCGACAATCGACAAAATATCCCGCAGGAGAGCCGCCCATGTCCGATCAAGCCGAACCCGTCACCGCCACGCTGGCGAACTATTTGGTGCAAGCCAGGCCCGAGGCGCTGCCCACGGCCGTGCGGGAGGAGGCGGTGCGCACCTTCGTCAACTGGGTCGGCTGCGCCGTCGGCGGCTCGCGCCACGAGGCGGTGGAGGCGGGGCTGGCCGCGCTCGGACCGTTCTCGGGGCCGCCGTGTGCCAGTCTGCTGGGGCGCGCGGAGCGCGTCGACCCCTTGCTCGCCGCGCTGCTCAACGGCATCAGCTCGCACGTCTTCGACTTCGACGATACGCACCTGCGCACGGTGATCCATCCGGCCGGTCCGGTGGCCAGCGCGCTGCTCGCCTTCGCCGAGCACCAGCCGGTGCGCGGCGAGGACTTCCTCCATGCCCTGGTGCTGGGCGTCGAGGTGGAGTGCCGCATCGGCAATGCGGTGTTTCCGGCGCACTACGACATCGGCTGGCACATCACCGGCAGCGCCGGCGTGTTCGGCGCCGCCGCCGCGGTGGGAAAACTGCTGGGACTGGATGCGCGGGGCATGGCCTGGGCGCTGGGCCTGGCCGCGACCCAGCCGGTGGGCCTGCGCGAGATGTTCGGCTCGATGACCAAGAGCTTCCATCCGGGGCGCGCCGCGCAGAACGGCATGACCGCGGCCCTGCTGGCGTCGCGGGGCTACACCAGTTCCGAGCAGGCGCTGGAGGCACGACGCGGCTGGCTCAACGTGCTCAGCGTCAGTCACGATGCGCGCGCCATCACGCAAGGCCTGGGCGACAGCTACGAGATTTCGGTGAACAGCTACAAACCCTTTGCCTGCGGCATTGTGATTCATCCCGTGATCGACGCCTGCCTGCAACTGCGCGAGCGCGAGAAGCTCGAGGTCGATGCCGTGCGTGCGGTGCGCCTGCGCGTGCACCCGCTGGTGCTCGAGCTCACCGGGAAGACCGAGCCGCGCAGCGGCCTGGAGGGCAAGTTCAGCGTGTTCCACGCGGCCGCCGTGGCGCTGCGCGAAGGCGATGGCGGCGAACGCCAGTTCAGCGACCGCGCCGTGCTCGACCCGGCCGTGGTGGCGCTGCGGCGCAAGGTCTCTGCCAGCATCGACGACGCCCTGCAGGCTGACGCGGCGCGCGTCGACATCGAGCTGATCGACGGACGCAGGCTCGAATTGCACGTCGAGCACGCCATCGGCAGCAAGCACCGCCCGATGAGCAATGCGGACCTGGAACACAAGTTCCTCGGACTCGCGCAGGACGTGCTCGGTCGGGCACGCTCCCGGCGCCTGCTCGACGCCTGCTGGAGCGTCGAGCATGTGGAAGATGTCGCGGCCATCGCCGCGGCCGCGCGGACGTAGAAGCCGCGCGCGGACTTTGACCTACAACGACAGGAGACGATCCCATGAATGCTGCAAGCAGCGAGCCTCGGCGCTCGGGCCCGAACGTGTTGGCGCGCATCGACCGGCTGCCGCCCTCGCGCTATCTGGTCGGGCTGGTCGGACGCATCGCGTCCGGCGGCTGGTTCGAGTTCTACGAGTTGTTCATGCCCGGCTTCATCGCCGTCGGGCTGGTCAAGTCGGGCATCTACAAGTTCGGCTCCGGCAGCATGTTCGACCCGCACCTGTTCGCGAGCTTCCTGGCGTCCTTCTTCCTGGGCATGCTGGTCAGCACCTCGGTATTCAGCTTCATCTCCGATGGCTCGGGGCGGCGCGCGATCTTCGCGCGCTCCATGATCGTGTACTCCGTCGCGCAGCTGGCCATCGCGCTGCTCAGCGATCCCTTGTGGATCAACGTCGCGCGCTTCGTCGCCGGTCTTGCCGTGGGCATGCAGCTGATCAACAACGACAGCTACGTGACGGAGCTGGTTCCGCGCGCGCGCCGCGGGCAGTACATGTCGATGTCCTTCATCTTCATCCTCACGGCCATACCGGTCTCCGCGCTGCTGGCCGCGTTGCTGGTGCCGCATGCCCCGCTGGGCATCGCGGGCTGGCGCTGGGTGGTGGCGATCGGCGCCACCAGCGGCATCGTGGTGCTGTTCGTGCAAAAGGGCCTGCCGGAATCGCCGCGCTGGCTGGAGGTGCACGGACGGCTGGGCGAGGCCGAGCGTGTGGTCGCGGGCATCGAGGCGCGGGTGCAGGCCGAACTCGGGCGACCGCTGCCGCCGCCTTCGGACGACGTGCCGGAGGCCGAGGCGAATACCGGCAGTTGGGGCGAGATGTTTTCCGGGTTCTACCTGCCGCGCACGATCATGATTTCGATCTTCCAGTTCGCGCAGACCGTCGCGGTGTTCGGCTTCACCGCCTTCGTGCCGCAGTTGCTGATCAAGCAGGGCTTCAACATCGTGCACTCGCTGGAGTACACGGCGCTGATCGTGCTGCTGGCGCCTGTCGGCGCAGCCTGTGCCAGCTTCTTCGCCGAGCGCATCGAGCGCAAGTGGCAACTCGTCGGTACGGCCGTGCTGATCGGCGCCGGGGGCGTCGGCTTCGCCAGCGGGCACAGCGCTGCCATGGTGCTGGCGTGCGGCGCACTGATCGCACTCGGCAACAACTGGATGATCGCCATCTTTCACCCGTACGCGGCCGAGCTTTTCCCCACGCGCATCCGGGCGCGGGCGGTCGGATTCACCTTCTCGTGGAGTCGCGTGAGCTCGATTTTCGTCAGCTATTGGGCTGCGGGACTGCTGGCGAGCTTCGGTCCGCCGGGGGTGTTCGCCATGATCGGCGCGGCCATGGCGGCCATCGTCATCAGCGTGGGTGTGTTCGGGCCGCGCACCAACGGGCGCAGTCTGGAAGTCCTTTCTCCCTGAAGCATTTCATCCCTTCGACGAGGTAAGTACACATGAGAATCGGGATTCTGAACGGCGACGACATCGGCCACGAGATCGTCCCCGAAACCGTCAAGGTCCTGCAGGCCGCGGCGCAGGTCGCAGGGGTACGCATCGATTGGGAGCCGATTCCGATCGGGCGCGCCGCCTACGACACCCTGGGCACGACGATGCCCGGCGACACGCTGCAGCGCCTGGGCGCCCTGGATGGATGGATCCTGGGGCCCATCGGGCACATGGCCTATCCCAAGCTGCCCGAGGCTCCGAACCCGCATCCGATTCTGCGCAAGCATTTCGACCTGTTCGCCAACATCCGGCCCGTCAAGTCCTACCCCACGCTGCCCAGCGTGCATCAGGACGTGGACCTGGTGATCGTGCGCGAGAACAACGAAGGCTTCCAGCCGGACCGCAACGTGGTCGCCGGCAGCGGCGAGTTCCGTCCCACCCACGACGTGACCATCTCGGTGCGCGTGATCACCCGGGCCGGTTCGTCCAAGGTGGCGCGCGCCGCCTTCGAGCTGGCGCGTGCGCGCCGCGGCCATCTGACCGTGGTGCACAAGGACACGGTGTTCAAGCTGGGCTGCGGCATGTTCGTCGAGGAATGCCGCAAACTGGCGGCCGAGTTTCCCGATGTGCGCCTCGACGAGGCGATCGTCGACACCTTCGCGATGCGTCTGGTGATGACCCCGCAGCGCTACGATGTCGTGGTGACGACCAATATGTTCGGAGACATTCTCACCGACGAGGCCGCGGGCCTGGTCGGCGGCCTGGGCATGGCACCCGGCCTGTGCGCAGGTCCGAGTCATGCGATGGCGCAGGCCACGCACGGATCGGCGCCCGACATATCCGGGCGCAACATCGCGAACCCCTACGCCATGATCATGTCGGGCAAGATGCTGCTGGACTGGCTCGGCCGGCGCCGAGGCGACGCGGCGGCGATTGCCGCCGCCGCGCGCATCGAGCGCGCGGTGGATCGCGTGATCGCCGAGCGCCGCGCGCTGACCCCGGATCTCGGCGGCACCGGTACGACCAGCGGCATGGGCGACGCGATCGCAGAGGCGGTGCGCGAGGCTTGAGCACCTCACCGCTTCCGCGCCCGGCCGCGCCGCCGCCTTCGTCCGGGGATGCCTTCCCGGGCCTGGCCCTCTCCAGCATGCTGGCCGTGCAGACCCTGGTGTCGATGGGTGCGCTGGCGGTGCCGGCGATGGCGCCCGCGGTGGCGGCCGCCACCGGACTGCCGCTCAGCGCGGTCGGCGTGTTCAGCGGCGCCTTGTACGTGGGTGCGATGCTGTCGGCGATCAACGCCGGCGGTCCGGTGGTCCGGCTGGGGGCGGTGCGCACGGCGCAGCTTTGCCTGGTGGTCGCTGCGTGCGGCATGCTGCTGGTGGCCAGTGCCGTCCATGGCTTGCTGCTTCCCGGAGCCGCGCTGGTCGGACTGGGCTACGGGTCGTCGACGCCGGCAAGCTCGCATCTGTTTGCCTACGAGGTTCCGTCGCGCTGGCGCGGCCTGGTGTTCTCCGCCAAGCAGACCGGCGTTCCGCTCGGCGGCATGCTCGCGGGCGCCTTGCTGCCGGCCGCGGATCAGCGCATCGGCTGGCGCGCGGCCTTGGCACTGATGGCCCTGGCTTGCGTGGTCTGCTCGTTGGCGTTGCAGCCGATGCGCGCTCGCTTCGATCGTCATCGCGAGGCCGGACGGCGCATCGGCGCCGGAGGCTCGCTGGCCACATTGCGCGCGGTGTGGACTCACAAGCCGATGCGCGAGCTGGCCATGTCCACGTTCTTCTTCGCGGCGATGCAAGGTAGCCTGGCCACCTATCTCGTGGCGCAGGCGCATGTGGGTGCGCGACTCGATGCGGTTCGCGCGGGGCTGCTGCTGGCCGCCGCGCAGGCCGCAGGCGTGGTCGGGCGCATCGTCTGGGGCTGGATCAGCGACCACTGGGTTCGACCGTCGCGCATGCTCGCCTTCCTGGCGCTGGCCATGGGCCTGTGCGCGCTGCTCGCCGGCCTGCTCACGCCGGCCTGGCCGCGGCCGGCCCTGCTGCTGCTGGCCCTGCTGTTCGGCGCCACCGCAACCGGCTGGAACGGCGTGTACCTGGCCGAAGTGGCGCGCCTGGCGCCGCCCGGCATGGCCGGCGTGCTGACCGGAGGCACGTTGTTCTTCACTTTTTGCGGGGCCTTCGCGGGGCCCTCGGCCTTCGCCGCGGTGGCCTCGGTGACCGGACGCGTGGGCAACGGCTACCTGGCCATGGGCAGCGTGCTCGCGGCGCTCGGCCTGCTGCTGCTGTGGCGGCAGGGGCATCGTCCGCGCACGCGTGCGTAGGCGAAACGAGACGATACGTACTACTGCTTATATAGATCGCGCATAGCTGCTAGAGCGTGCACCTGCTGGTGCGCCGCGCCGATCAGGCGGACCATGCAGGCTGGGCGAGGCGCGCAGGCGCGCGCCAGACATTTTCTACAAGAAGGGGACATTTCCGTGCAAGCATCCCGAGCCGAGGCACCGGGCAGTGTGCTCACCCAGGGCCAGGTCACCGCGGCCATCGCGTTCTCCGCGCTGGGTTGGGCCTTCGACCTGTTCGACCTTTTCATCTTGCTGTACGTCGCGCCGGTGCTGGCCAGGGTGTTCTTTCCCTCGGGTCAGCAGATGCTGTCGTTGGCCGGGGTGTATGCCGCATTTACCGCTACTCTGATCATGCGTCCGGTGGGAGGCTGGGTGTTCGGGCGTTTCGCCGACCTGCGGGGGCGTCGGCGCGCGATGGTGGTCGCCGCCGTCGGCGTCGGTCTGTCCACCGCGCTGATGGGCACGCTGCCCACCGTGCAGACCATCGGCCTGCTGGCGCCTGCGCTATTTCTCGGCCTGCGCCTGGTGCAAGGGGTGTTCATGGGCGGCATGGTCGCCTCCACCCATACCCTGGGCACCGAATCCATCGCGCCGGCGCGCCGCGGCCTCGCCTCGGGGATCATCTCCGGAGGCGGCTCCGGCGTGGGCAAGCTGATGGCCTCGCTGGTGTTCCTGGCCGTCACCGCGCTGTTCCCCGGGCCTGCCTTCGCGCAATGGGGCTGGCGCTTCATGTTCTTCAGCGGCCTGCTCAGCTCCCTGCTGGGGCTGTTCGTGTTCAGCCGGCTGCACGAGTCGCCGCTGTGGGAAGCCCTGCAGCGCACGAAGCCCGGCGAGGTCCGCTCCGCGGCCTCCGCAGCGCCCACCGCGCGGCTGGCTGCCTTCGTGCCGGTGATCCTGTTGTGCATCGTGCTCACCACCTGCGGCGGCGGCCTGTCCTACCTGACCTCCGGCTACCTGCCCACCTTCATGAAACTGGTGAACCACGTCAAGCCCAAGGACCTGGGGCAGATCCTCAGCCTGTCGGCGCTGGCCGTGATCGCCTCGTCGGTGGTGTCGGGCTGGCTCACCGACATCGTCGGGCGCAAGCCGGCCATGCTGGTCTACGGCCTCGTCTCGCTGGTGGCGATCCCGCTGATGTACCACGGCCTGGCGCAGGCCACGTCACTGCGCGAGATCGGCCTGTACTCGGTGCTGCTCAGCGCCGTGGGCACCTTCTGCTACGCGCCGCTGCTCATCGTGCTCAACGAGCGCTTTCCCACCTCCATCCGCTCCAGCGGCACCGCGGTGTCGTGGAACATCGGCTTCGCCCTCGGCGGCTCCATGCCGGTGGTGGTGTCGCTGATCGCCAAGGCTTCCAGCGGCCTGAGCGTCGCATTGGCCATTTCCGCCGGGTTGCTGGCGGTGGCCTACCTGCTGGCGGCCTGGGCCACGCCCACGCGGCACAACCTGATGAACTGAAGCGCGGACATCGCCGCGCCAGGCCCCCCGGCCGGACAGGCGGGACGGGCCGGGCCGAGTGCACCCCGAAGAACCATCACGAACCCCGGAGGAGATCCACCATGAACACCCCCAAGCTGCTGGCCCTGAGCTGCGCCGTGGCCGCCGCCTGCGCGCTGAACGCGCGCGCCGGCGCAGGCCCCACCGTGTACGGCAACATCGACGTGGGCGTCACCCACGCCACCGGCACGCCCGGCGGCTCGCTCACCGAGCTGACCGCGGGTAGCGACTTTCCCGACCAGATCGGCTTTCGCGGCAGCGAGGCGCTGGGCGGCGGCACCTCGGTGATCTACGACCTGGCCACCGGCTTTTGCGGCACCGGCGACTTCGCCAACGGCACCGGGGCCAGCAGCCTGCCCTCCAACGGCTACTGCACCGGCGGCGGCTTCATGCAGCGCACCTCGCTGCTGGGCGTGAAAGGGCATTTCGGCAAGCTCTTCGCCGGGCGTTTCCTGATGCCCGTGTACACCAACGCGGTGTCGATCGACCCCTTCCGCAACGGCACCACGGCGTCCATCACCAGTCTGAACCGCGCGGTGTCGGCCTTCAACTACCTGCGCGAGTCCCAGTTGGTGGAGTACGCCACGCCCACCGTGGACGGCTACAGCGCCCAGCTGGTGTACGGCTTCGGCGGCGTGGCCGGTTCGGTGCAGGCCGGCAGCCTGGCCAACCTGAGCGTGCATTACCAGCATGGGCCGCTGTACCTGGGAGCCGCCTACCTGTACAACGACTACCGCACCGGCACGGCGCTGGAGTCGGGCAGGATCCCGGTGGGCGCCACCGCCTCCACGCACGTGACCCAGCTGTTCGGGCATTACGACCTGCACGTGGTCGTGCTCAGCGCGATGTTCCAGACCTACACCAGCGGCTTTCCGGGCTCGGGCTTCACGCCGGTCAAGGCCTCCACGGCGCGCATGGACAACCGCTTCTGGATGGTGGGCGCCGCGGTGCCGGCCGGGCGCGGGCAGTTCAATCTGTCGTATTCCCATGCCGACAACCAGGAAGTAGCCGACAGCAACGCCAGCATGATCGGTGCGGGCTATCAGTACTCGCTGTCCAAGTCGACCATGCTGTACGGCGGGCTGAGCCACATCTCCAACGGCAGCGCCGCGGCCTACGGGGTGCACGACGCCACCAACACCTTCGCCGGCAGCTACGGCCAGTCCGCCAACGGACTCGACCTCGGCCTGCGCCATTCCTTCTGAACCGGGAGCCGACGATGAAGGCCATTCGAATCACTCTGGCCGGCTTGCTGCTGGGCGCCGGCACGCTGGCGGCCCAGGCCGCGGATCCCGGCTTCGCGCTGTTCGACACCCAGGTGCATTTCTACAGTGACGATTTCGCGAAATTTCCCTTGCACGACGAGCACGCCTACATGGGCCAGGCGGTGATGACCCGGCGTGCGGCCGAACATCCGACGCTTCCGCGCCGCGTGTTCGCCGATTGGAAGGCCGAGGGCGTGGGCTCGGGGGTGGGGATCCAGTACGGAGCGGCCTATGGCGCGGACAATCGCTACCTGCTGTCCGTGGCGTCCCGCTTTCCGGCGAAGGTCAGGCCGCTGGTGATCCTGAACCCCGAGGCACCCGGAGCGGCCGCCATGCTGGTCAAGCTCGCGCGCGACCATGACGTGGCGGGGTTTCGCAAGCTCGGGCACCGCGCACCCGATGGCGGCTACCCCTGGTTGCGCACTCCCGGCATGCTGGCGCTGTGGAAGGCGGCCGACGAACACGGCCTGGTGGTCGAACTGATGGCGTATCCGCGTGCGCCGGATCCGCGCTTCCTGCACGACGTCGGCGAACTGGCGGCGCGCTATCCCCATGCGAAGATCGTGCTCGACCATCTGGCCTGGGCCATGGCCGGGCCCGCTCCCGACTACGGCATCGGCGCACCCTTCGAGGCGCTGGCATCGGCGCGCAACGTGTACTGGAAGTTCACGACGGAGAACCTCGAGCACGCGCACTTCAGGCCCCGGGCCATGCAGGACCTGGTGCAGCGCGCCGTGCACGTGTTCGGCGCCGACCACGTGATGTGGGGTTCGGACATGGGCAACACCATGCTGCCGTATCCCCGCATGGTGCAGGCAGCGCTGGTGGCCACCGAGGGCCTCGACTCCGCGCAGCGTCGCGCCGTGCTCTCGACCACCGGCGAGTCGGTCTACGCTGCCGCGAAGCCGTGAAGGCGCCGGCCCCGCGGGACGCCATGACCCCTGCCCGGACGGTGGTGGTCACGGGCACGCAGGCGCAGGCGCGGGTGTCGCGCCTGCACCTGCGGCCGGATGCCCTGCAGGGTCTGGTGCTGGCGGCCCAGCTCGGAAGCGTGCGCCGGGCAGCGCGCATGCTCGGGCTTTCGCAGCCGGGGCTGAGCAAGCTATTGCACGAGCTCGAGGTGGAGCTCGGCGCGCCGCTGCTGGTGCGCAGCTTCCGCGGCGTGGCGCCGACACCGCAGGGGCAGGCGGTGCTCGGTCCGGCGAGGCGAATCTGCGAGGAACTCCGGGAGTTGCACCAGCGCATCGGTGGCGCAACGTCCGCCCGGCCGGATGCCTGGCCCGGCCGCCCCGGGTAGGGGCTCGCGGCCTGCTAGATTGCCGGGGTCGCCACGCGCCGCCGCGCTCCGATGAGCACTCCGACCCTTCCCCTCCCGAGCCTTTCGGCCCCGCCCCGGCGCTGGCTGTGGTGGGCCATGCTGGTCGCGCTCATCGCGGTGGCGCAGACCTGGCTCGTATGGCTGACCATGGATTTCCAGGCCACGCGCCAGCAGCAGCGCGTGGACGCCGTCACGGCCGAGCTGGCGGCCCAGCTGCGTCACCGCTTGTTCATCGACACCCAGCGCGTGGCCGCGCTGGCCGACTCCACACAGGCGCCCGCCGAATGGCGGCGGGAAGCCGCGGCGCTGTTGCTGTCGCAACGTGAGCTGCTGCGCGTGGAGCGCCGCGACGCCTCGTCGCAGGTGAGCACGGCGGTCGACAACCCTTTGCACAAACCCCTGTTCTCGGTGCTCCCGCGCGACCAGCTCGATTTCGCCACGCAAAGTGCCTGCATCGCGGCACGCCGTGCCGGCGAACCGCAGTACTCGCAGAGCTATTTCGTGCCCCTGGGCAACGGCCTGGGCGAGGAGGTGATGGACCTGTGCGCGGCGCAGATCGCCGACGCGCACCTCATCGGCTATCTGGTGGGTTCGATCTCGCTGGGCGCGCTGCTGGAAAGCGTCGAGAGTCCCGATCTCGCGCGCAACTACGAGATTTCCTTCGTCGAAGGTGACGGCACGCGGATCGTACGCACCGGCTCGCCGCACGGCGCGGGCGTGTTCGTGGCCGACCGGGTGGTGGGAGTTCCCGGGCACAGCCTGCAGCTGCACGTGGACAGCGCCTCCGGCCGCCCGGGGGTGATCCCCAACCTGAGCACGGCGCTGGTGCTCGGGCTGTCGCTGCTGCTGTTCGGCGTGGCGCTGGTGCTCGCCCACGACATGCGCCGCCGCTCGCGGGCCGAACGGGCGCTCGGCGAGTCCCTGGCCTTTCGCAAGGCGATGGAGGATTCGGTGCTGGCGGGACTGCGCGTGCGCGACCTGCAGGGGCGCGTCACCTTCGCCAACCAGGCCTTCTGCGACATGGTGGGCTACGCCCCGTCCCAGTTGCTGGGGCGCGGCGAGCAGCGCTACTGGCCGGAGGCGGCGACCGCGGCGGGCGAGCGCCCCGCTTCGCAGGGACGCGAAGCCGAATTCGTCTCCAGCGCCGGCAGGCGCTTTCCGGTGATGATCCACGAATCCCCGCTGCTGGATGCGCACGGCCGCCAGACGGGCTGGATCTGCACCGCGCTGGACCTGAGCGCGCAGCGCCGCATCGAGGACGTATCGAGGCTGCAGCAGGAGCGCCTGCAGGCCACGGCCCGGCTGGCCACGGTCGGGGAGATGGCCTCGCTGCTCAGCCACGAACTCAACCAGCCGCTGTCGGCCATTGCAAGCTTCGCCGCCGGCTCGATCAACCTGATGAACGACCGGCAGGCCGCGCCCGAGCCTTCGCTGTTGTTGCAGGCGATGGAGCGCATCGCCGAGCAGTCCGAGCGTGCCGGACGCATCATCCGCAGCGTGCAGGACTTCGTGCGCCGCCGCGAGCACGAGCGTCTGTCCATCGATGCGGACCTGCTGGTCGAGGCCATCCTGCCGCTGGTGCGCATGCAGGCGCGGCGCAGTGCCGCGCGGGTCGAAGTGCACGTGGCGCAGCCGGCGCCGCGCGTGCTGTGCGACCGGACCATGATCGAGCAGGTGCTGATCAACCTCGCGCGCAACGGCCTCCAGGCCATGGAGGCATGCGTGCAGGAACCCGAGCCGCTGTTGCGCATCGAGGTGCGCGCGCTGGGCGCGGGCCTGGTGGAGTTCGCCGTGGTCGACCGCGGCCCGGGGGTGGGCGACGAGGTGCGCGCGCAGATCTTCACGCCGTTTTTCACCACGCGCGAGGAGGGCATGGGCCTGGGCCTGAGCCTGTGTCGCACCGTCATCGAGCAGCACGGCGGATCCCTGGACTTCGACAACCTGCGTGACGCCGCCGGGCGTGTGATCGGCGCGCGTTTTCGCTTCACGCTGCAGGCCGCCCCGCGCGGGCGCGCCCGGGCCGCCGCGCAGGACCCACGAGATGACTGATACGCCGGCCGCACGCTTGCCCCTGGGCCTTCCCACGGTCTACCTGGTGGATGACGAGCCGGTGGTGCGCGACGCGCTGGCCTGGCTGCTGCGCTCGCGGCGCCTGCTGTGCGAGGCCCATGCCGACGCCGGTTCCTTCCAGGCCATGCTCGACGGCGCGCTGGCGCAGGACGCCGCGTGGCCGCGGGCGCCGTGCTGTCTGCTGCTGGATATCCGCATGCCCGGCACCAGCGGCCTGGTCTTGTTCGAGGAGCTGGCGCGTCGCGGGCTGTGCGAGGCACTGCCGGTCATCTTCCTCACCGGCCACGGGGACGTTCCCACGGCGGTGGGGGCGCTCAAGCGCGGAGCCTTCGATTTCGTGGAAAAACCGTTTTCCAACAACGGCCTGGTGGACCGCGTGGAACAGGCGCTGCAGGCCAGCGAGACGGTGATCCGCGCGCGGCAACAGCATGCCGCGCTGCAGCAACGCCTGCGCGACCTGACCGAGAGGGAGCGCCAGATCCTGGATCTCATCGCCCGCGGCGATTCGAACAAGCAGATCGCGCGCGACCTGGACATCAGCGTGCGCACCGTGGAGGTCCATCGCTCGCGGGTGTTCGACAAGATGGGCGTGCGCTCGGCGGTGGAACTGGCCAACCGCCTGCGCGAGCTCGGCGCGGGGAGTTGATCGACGCAGGGCCGGTACGTAATCTCCACATGCGACGGTGCCCCGGCGGGCTCTACAGTTCCATGCAACCCCCGGCTCGACCGCGGGAAGGACAAGACTGGGAGACATGCATGGCGCCGGCTTCCCCGCGCACGAAAGACCGCATGGCCGCACTGCTGCTGCTGGCGCTGGGCGCCGGCGTGGCGTGGAGCGGGCATGTCTACGGCGTGGGCAGCCTCACCCGCATGGGCGCTGGCTACTTTCCCATGCTGCTGGGCCTGCTGAGCATCGGCGTCGGTCTGCTGCTGGGACTGGGCACGCTGGCGCGGCGCGCTCCCGGGCCCGCGCCGCGCGACCCGCGCCTGCAGCGGCGCCATGGCGCCGACCCGCGCGGCGCGGCTCTGTTGTTGCTGGCCATCGGCTCCTTCATCGTGCTCGGGCGCTACGGGGGCATGGTGCCGGCGACCTTCGCCTGCGTGTTCCTGGCCGCGCTGGCCGACCGCGGCAACCGCCTGCGCGACGCGCTGCTGCTGGCCGCCGCGGCCAGTGCCCTGGGCTATCTGGTGTTCGGCCTGGGCCTGCAGTTGCAGTTCAACCCCTTCCAGTGGGGTTGAGAGCGCCTCCATGGAACACAGCCTGCTCGATCTCTGGTACGGCTTCGGCGTCGCGCTGCAGCCCGCGCACCTGTTGTGGGCCGTGTTCGGCGTGCTGCTGGGCAACATGGTCGGAGTGCTGCCGGGGCTGGGGGCGCTGACCACCATTTCCATGCTGCTGCCGCTGACCTATGCGATGGCTCCGGTGCCGGCCATCCTCATGCTCGCGGGCATCTTCTACGGCTCGCAGTACGGCGGGGCGATCGGCGCCATCCTGCTCAACCTGCCCAGTCATCCGCCGCATGCGGTGACCTGCCTGGACGGCTACCCCATGACCCGCGCCGGGCGTGGCGGCGCGGCGCTGGGCGTGACCATGCTGGCCTCTTTCTTCGCCGCCTCGGTGGGCATCGTGGTGATGATCTTCCTGTCGCCCTACCTGGTGCGCATCGCCTTCAAGTTCGGTCCCGCCGAGGTCAGCTCGATCATGCTGCTGGGCCTGCTCGCGGGAGCCACGATGTCGCGCGGCTCGCCGCTCAAGGGCGTTGCCATGACCCTGTTCGGCATGATGTGCGGGGTGGTCGGCACCGACGTCAACACCGGCGTGCTGCGCCTGACCTTCGGCATGGCCTCGCTCAGCGACGGCGTGGAACTGGGTGCGCTGTGCATGGGACTGTTCGCCATCGCCGACTTCCTGGTCACCGTGAACCGTGAGCAGGTGGTGACCCAGCACGCGCGCATGTCGATGCGGGACATGCGCCCGACCCGCGCCGAGCTCAGACGCTCCTTGCTGCCGATGCTGCGCGGAACGCTGGTGGGCACCCTGTTCGGCGCGATTCCCGGCACCGGACCGACCATCACCACCTTCATCGCCTACGCGCTGGAGCGCAAGGTCTCGCGCCACCCGGAGCGCTTCGGAAGCGGCCTGATCGAGGGCGTGGCAGCGCCCGAGGCGGCTTCGCATTCCAAGACCCAGGTGGACTTCATCCCGACCCTCACGCTGGGCATTCCGGGCGATGCCGTGATGGCGCTGTTGCTGGGGGCATTGATCCTCAAGGGCATCGAACCCGGCCCTCAGCTCATCACCGCGCACCGGGACATCTTCTGGGGCCTGGTGGCCAGTTTCTGGATCGGCAACGTGTTGCTGCTGGTGCTCAACGTGCCCCTGATCGGCGTCTGGGTGCGCCTGCTGCGCGTGCCCTACCGTCTGCTCGTCCCCGCCGCCGTGTTTTTCACCTGCATCGGCGTGTACAGCGGACGCAACAGCCTGTTCGACGTCGGTGAACTGGCTGTGTTCGGTGTGCTGGGGGCCGTGTTCCTTGTGCTGGAATTCCCGATTTCGCCCATCATCCTGGGTTACGTGCTGGGGCCTTTGCTGGAGGAGAACTTCCGCCGCGCGCTGCTGCTGTCGCGCGGCCATCTGGTGGTGTTCCTGCATCGGCCGATCAGCGCCGGCTTTCTCGCCGCCTGCTGCCTGGTGCTCGGCGTGCAACTGGCCTCGTGGCTGCGGCGCCTGCGCATGGCCCCACCCTTGGCGGCCGGCGAGGGGGGCGTGCCGTGAGCCACCCGCGGCATGGCCGCGACGCGGGCGCGCCGGGGCGTCCCGCCGTCCTGGCGTCGCCGGTCCGGCGCCGCCTGCTGGCCGTGCTGGCCACGGCTTGCCCGCTGGCGGCCGCGGGCGCCGTGTCCGAAGCATGGGGGGCGGAGCCGCTGCGCATCATCGTCGGCTACACCGCCGGCGGGGCGGTGGACACGCTGGCGCGCCTGGTGGGCGCGGCGCTGTCGCGTTCGCTCCAGGAGCCGCTGGTGGTCGAGGACCGTCCCGGGGCGGGCGGCAACCTGGCGGTCAAGCTCATGCTGCAAAGCCGGGCCGACGGGCGAACCCTGCTGCTGGCGGCCAACGCGCTGGCGGCGAACGTTTCCCTGTACCAGCCGCCGCCATTCGACCTCGAACGCGACATCGCGCCGGTGGGCATGATCGGGCGCGTTCCGGTGCTCATTGCCGTGGGCGCGGACTCGCCGCTGCGCAGCCTGGCGGACCTGCTGCGCAGCGCGCGTCGCAAGCCCGACACCCGCACCTTCGCGTCTCCGGGTATCGGATCCACGCCGCACCTGGCAATGCTGCAGTTCGAGCATGCCGCGCATGTCCGGCTTCGCCACATTCCCTACAAGGGCGGAGCGCCGGCCATCGCCGATGCGCTGGCGGGCGAGGTGGATTGCGTGGCGGTCAATGCGCTGGAGGTCGTGGACCTGGCGCGCAGCGGGCGCATGCGGGTGCTGGCGCTCATGAGCCCGCGGCCCTCTCCCCGGTTCCCCGGCGTTCCCACCATCGCGCAGTCGGGCTATCCCGGCTTCGCCGCCTCGGTCTGGTACGGGCTGGTGGCACCCGCCGGCACGCCGCGCGCGACCGTGCTGCGCCTGAACGCGGCGCTGCGCCAGGCCTTGGCCGATCCCGCGGTGCGGCGCCCGCTGCTGGGCGCCGGCGGCGAGATCGACCCCGGAACGCCCGAGCAGTTCGGCCGCCTGCTGCTGTCCGAGCGGGCGCGCTACGCGGCGCTGATCCGCAACGAATCCATCCATACCGAATGAACCGTCCGGCCCGCGCACGCGGGCTGGCGGACACGGCTTTTCGACCCACAGGAGACACTCGCATGCATCGCAAACCCTGGCGCGCCGCCGCCGCGGCCCTCGGCCTGATCGGAGCCCTGAGCGGCGCGCCGTCCCATGCCGCCGGCTTTCCGGACCGCACGCTGACCATCGTCGTGCCCTTCGCCCCTGGCGGAGGCGTGGACATGATCGGCCGCGTGCTGGCCCAGCAGATGTCCAAGGAAACCGGGCAGACCGTGCTGGTCGACGACCGGCCCGGCGCCAGCGCCAATCTGGGAGCAGGCTACGTGGCGCGCGCCAAGCCGGACGGCTACACCATTTTGCTGGCCGCCAACGGGCTGGCCGCCAACGCCACGCTGTTTCCGGACGCGCCTTTCGATCCGCTCAAGGATTTCGTCCCCGTGGGCAAGGTCGGCGAGGCGCCTCTGGTGGTGATCGTGTCGCAGAAATCGCGTTTCGAGAATCTGCGCCAACTGCTCGACGAAGCGCGCGCGCACCCGGGCAAGCTGACCTTCGGTTCGGCCGGCAATGGCAGCTCGCAGCACCTGGCCGGTGAACTGCTCAAGATGGACGCCCACATCCAGGCCCTGCACGTGCCCTACAAGGGCGGCGCGCCGGCCACCACCGACCTGCTCGGCGGGCGCATCGACTTCATGGTGCAGAACCCGCTGGAGGCGCTTCCGCTGCTGCGCTCGCACCAACTGCGCGCGCTGGCCGTGGCCAGCGATCAACGCCTGAAGCTGCTGCCGGACGTGCCTACCGCGGCGCAGGCCGGGCTGCCGGGTTACGAGGCCTCGGTGTGGTGGGGCGTGGTGGCTCCGGCCAGGACCCCGGCACCGGTGGTGCGCAAGCTCAACGAATTGCTCGACCAGGCGCTGAACGATCCGGCCACCAAGGCCAGGCTCGAATCCATGGGCGTGGTCGTGCAGGCCGGCACGCGCGGGCAGTTCGGCAGCTTCCTGCACGGCGAGGTGTTCAAGTGGCGCAAGGTGATCCAGACCGCGCACATCCACGTAAACTGAGGTTCCACGTGCGTGCGGCAGGGGGCCGCGCGCAGGTGTTTCCCGTGAATGACATGCCTGGCACCGAGCCCGCCGCCGCGGACCGGGTGCAGCCCGCCATGGGCTGCGCCCAGCTTTTCTGGATGTTCAGCCACATCACCATGCTCGGCTTCGGCGGTGTGCTGCCGTGGATGTACCGCGTGCTGGTCGACAAGCGGCAGGTGCTGTCGGCGCAGGAGTTCCGGGAATTGTTCGCGCTGGGCCAGGTGCTGCCGGGGCCCTCGATCTGCAACATGGCGGTGATGGTCGGTTACCGACATGCCGGTGTGGCCGGCGGCGCGAGCGCGCTGGCCGGCATGATGCTCGGCCCCATGGTGCTGGTGATCCTGCTCGGCCTGGGCTACGAGTCGCATGGACGCTCGCCGGTGCTGGCCTCGGTGCTGGCGGGCATGTCGGCCGCGGCTTGCGGCCTGATCGTGGTGATGGCCCTGCGCATGGCCGCCGGCCTGCCGCGGCGCTGGCGCAGCGGGATGGTGGCGCTGCTGGCGCTGCTGGGCATCGCCGTGATGCACCTGCCGCTGTGGCTGGTTCTGGCGGCGCTGGCCCCCTTGGGCATGCTGCTGCTGCGAGGCGAGCAGCCCGTCGCGGGGAACGCCCGGTGAGCCATCGCCTGCTGGTCGCCTGGGCGATCTTCAAGTACTTTTGCGCCATCTCGATGATGGCGGTCGGCGGCGGCGTGGTGTCGCTTACACCGCAGATCTACCGTTTCGTCGTAGTCGAGCACCATTGGCTCAGCCCGCAGGGTTTCGTGGCCGCATTCAGCATCGCGCAGGCCGCGCCCGGACCGAATTTTCTCTATGCCACGCTGGTGGCGCTTCAGGCGGGTGGCGTGCTCGCCGCGGTGGGCGCCACGCTGGCGCTGGTGGTGCCGCCCGCGCTGTTGACCCTGGTGGCGCTGACGGTTCGCCTGCGCGGCCGTGCCCGCGCATTCATGGGCCTGTTGCGCTTTTCGCTGTCGCACGTGGCCGTGGGCATGATGCTGGCCACCGCGATCGCCCTGGTCGGCGCCGCCGACACCGGCTGGGCGACGGCGGCGCTGACCGCGTTGACCGTGGTGGCGGTGATGCGCTGGAACGCGCATCCGCTGCTGCTGATCGGTGCCGGCGCGCTGGGCGGCCTGTTGCTGGGTCTGCACGCCTGACGGCCCTGTGCGGCGCCGCCACGTGCGTGCTCAGATGCCGCGCGTGGCCAGCGCCAGCAGGTAGCCGAGCAGGGCGCCGGCCGCCGGGCCGATCACCCAGCCGCGCACCACGCCGAGCATCACGCGCGTGTCGATGGTCTCGCGTCCGCGCGCGAAACCGGTGCCCGCCATGGCGCCGATCAGCGCCTGGTTCATCGACGTGAAATAGCCGCAGGCCACCGCCGTCAGAACCACCAGCGCCTGCACCAGCTGCGCCGCCGTCGCCATGGGCAGGTCCACCTTGACCATGTCGAAGGCCACGCGCCGCAGCAGCGGGCGTCCCCAGGTAAGCACGCCCGCGGCCAGGCCCAGGCCGCCCACCAGTCCGGCCAGCAGCGGGCCGCACAGGCCGGTGGAAAGGAATACCGCGGTGGCGTTGGATACGTCGTTGGCCCCCATGGCCAGCGAGGCGGCGCCGCCGACGATCACCAGCGCGCGTGCCACCAGGGGCAGCGCGCGGGCGTTTGCACGCAGTGCCGGCACGGCGTCGAACAGGCGCGTGAACAGGTAGCCCAGCGCGAAGGCGATCAGCGGCGCCAGCACCCACAGCAGCGCCAGGCGCGCGATGGCGTCCCAGCGGATGCGCAGGCCCAGCGCCGCGCCGGCGCCGACGATGCAGAACACCAGGATCTGGATGGTCGACGTGGGAACGCGCCGCTGCGTGAACAGCGTGGTCAGCGCGAAGGCCGCCGCGATCACCGCGATCGCCGCCGGCGTGGCCAGGCTTGCGCCGGCCACGATGCCGTGCCCCACGTTCAACAGCACCGCGTGGCTGAGGAAGGTGGCGCCCAGCAGGGTCAGCGGCGCCATGGTCCACAGCGCCGCGCGCTCGCCGATGCTGCCGCTTGCATGCGCCATGCCCATGCAGGCGCCGGTGTAGTGCGCGCCCATGCTCCAGGCGAAGCCCAGCGCCAGCAGCACCAGCAGGAGGTCGGCAAGGCTCATCGGCAGCTTCGAGGATCGGAGAAGCACTCATGCTATCGCCCGCTGCTCGCGGCCCTTGCCGCGAGCCCCTCAGGGTTGCCCCGCTTGCCCTTGTAAGTGCGCTTATGCGAATATCGTGAAGAACGAATAGAAAGCAATCTCCGGCGCGCCGCAGGCGTCCGGATCGGAGGCCTCGATGCAGCCAGCCGCCACGCTTGCGACTTGCCCAGACCTTACCGGCCCCCACGTTGCCGGCGGCTTCGGGGGCGCGCGCCCGGGCGATGCCGGAGCCGATACCGATGTCTGCCGGAGCGCCGTGCAGGGCCTGCGCGAACAGCTTGCGCGCTCCATCGTCGGCCAGCAGGCCTTGCTGGACCGCCTGGTGGTGGCCCTGTTGAGCGGCGGCCATCTGCTCGTGGAGGGCCTGCCCGGACTGGCCAAGACCACGGCCATCAAGGCCCTGGCGCGCGCCGTGCACGCCAGCTTCCGGCGCGTGCAGTTCACCCCCGACCTGCTGCCCGGCGATCTCACCGGCGGCGACGTGTATCTGCCGGCGGAAGGGCGCAGTCGTTTCGTCGAGGGACCGCTGTTTCACGACCTCGTGCTGGCCGACGAGATCAATCGCGCCCCCGCCAAGGTGCAGTCGGCGCTGCTGGAGGCCATGCAGGAAGGCCAGGTCACCGTTGGCGGGCGCAGCCACGCGCTGCCGGCCATGTTCCTGGTGATGGCCACGCAGAACCCGCTGGACCAGTCCGGCACCTACCCGCTGCCCGAGGCCCAGCTCGACCGTTTCCTGCTGCACGTGGTGCTC
>JAKBNS010000249.1 GCA_021830925.1 Pseudomonadota bacterium
ATTGCGCCGGCGCGCGGTGATCCAGCGCATGGCTTTTTGCGGGGTCGATCCCAGCAGGCCCTGGTCGCCGAAGCGGCGCTTGTACAGCGCGAGCGAATCGAGCACCGCGCAGTTGTCACGCAGCGGTGTGGCCAGCAGCGAGGCGTAGGCATCGCTGCGGAGTTCGTTGAAGGAGATCTCCCCGGCCGACTCCTCGGCGCTGGACAGCAGCGAGCGCACGATGGATCCGGCGCTGGCGCGGTCGTCGGTGTCCAGCGCGGCGTCGAGCAGCAGCGCGCGGCCGAACAGCCCGAGCTCGGGCAGCTGCGGCAGCATGCCCGTGACTTCTCCGGGACGGACCTCGCCCGCCGGAGCCAGCGCGGCCAGCGCGCCGGCGCGCAGCACCGGGTCGGCGCTCGCGGCGTCCAGCACATGCTTGCGCAGGTAGCCCTGCAGCCTGGCCTGCACGTCCGGCGGAATCGCATGTCCGGCCTGGGCCAGCCAGTGGAAGGCCAGCGCCGTGTACACGCTGAGGTAGGGACTGACGTAGCGGTCGTCGGGAATCCAGAAGGCCATGCCTCCGTCGGGCGCCTGGAAGTCCCCGGCGGCATCCAGCGTGCGCTGTACCTGCGCGGCCGCGTCGGGCCACTGCATCGTGGCCGCCACCACGGGGCCGAGGCGCAGGTAGTCGCTGGCCAGCACGCCACGGCTGAGCCGGATCTCCCAGGTCTGCAGCGGGTCGTCGCGCAGCACCTCGAAAGCACCGTCGAGCCCGCCCACCAGGGTGGGCGCCAGCTGCAGCTGGACGCGGGCGCTGCCGGGCAGGGCCCCCGCGGGCGGCCGCAGCGGGACCTGCGCGGCCGGCCCCGTCGTGCTGCCGTACTCGGCGGCCACGACCCGCGCGCCCGCCGGGGCCACCGGGATCCGCGCGCGCATCGCGTCGGACAGATCGCCCGCGCGGGCATCGGCCTGCAGCTCGATGCTTCCGGGGGCGTCGGCGCGCAGGCGCAGCCAGCTCAGGCCCTGCTCGAAACTGCCCAGTCGCAGGGTCGACGCCGCCGCCGCGCTGGCGCCGGCGATCGGCCCCCGGGCCTGCAGGCGCGTGCGTACCTGCAGCGGTCCCTGGGTGCGGTTGGTGACGCTGAAGCCGGCGTCGAAGTCGTCGCCCACGCGCACCTGGTTGGGCAGCGCCTGGCGCAGTTCCAGCGGCAGGTCCACGCGCACGCTGGACGCGCCCAGGCCCATCGCGTCGCCGCGGCCCATCGCGATGACCAGGATGCGCCAGCGGGTCAGGTTGTCGGGCAGCGTGAACGCGAAATGCGCGCGCCCGCGTGCATCGGTGCGCAGGTGGTCGTTCCAGTACACCGCGTAGCGGAAGTCGCTGCGCACGTTCGGCCCGACGCTCGTGCCGCCGTCGCCGCCCGGGCTCTCGCCCTTGCCCGCCTTGGGTTGAAGCCGGGTCACCAGTTGTTCGGCCAGGCTGTAGTTGGCGATGTCCGGTCCGGAGGGCGGCGCCTGCAACGTGCCCGACGGGTCGTAGTACCCCTTGCCCTGCTGCAGCAGGTCCACCACCGACTGGTCGACCACCACCGCGACCAGTCGCGTGTCGGGCGCGATCGCGCCGCCGGCGCGGCGTACCCGCACCGCCACGTCGACCTTCTGGCGCGGCTTGTGCTGTGATGCGTCGGGGCTGACCTTGACCTGCAGCGCGCCGTCGCTGCCATGCACCGGCAGCGCCATGTATCCCAGCGCCAGCGTGGGCTTGCCCAGGTCGGGATCGGCCGGCGGGGCCACGCGCGGCGAGAAGATGGCCACCGACACGTAGGCCCCGGGGAAGAAGTCGGCCCGGATCGGAAGGTCCACCACCGGCGCGCCGCCACGCAGGGTCAGCAGCTTTTTCCACAACACGCCGTAGCGTTCGACCGTGACCAGCGCGCGGGCGCCGGGAAAGGGGTTCTGGATCAGCAGGTGCGCGGTGTCACCGACGTGGTAGGCCTTGCGGTCGGGCACGATGGTCACGCCCCTGCCCTGGCTCCACACCACCTCGCCGGCACCGGTGACCCAGGTGCGCAGCTCGGCGCGCTCGACGCGGCCCCGCGTGTCGTCGACCTCGGCCTCGATGCGGTATTCCCCCGCATGCTTCGGAGTCAAGGAGCAGCTGCCGGGGGCGAGCGCCGAAGTCGCCGCGCAGCGGTCCTCGGTGACCCAGGAGACCTGGTCCTCCGGGGCGAAGTCACCGGCGCCGTTCTTCAGCTGCACGCGACCGATGAGCTGGCGCTGCAGCAGCAGGCGCACGTGGCTGCCGGCCCGCGGCGTGCCCTGCGGGTCGACCACCAGGTACTGCACGCCGAAGGCCTTGCCGGCGCTCTGCAGCCAGGCGTCGGTGCGCAGGCCGACGAAGCGGTCGCGCGCGGCATAGATCGCCTTCGCGCTGTGCGCCACCCAGGTGGCGCGCGCCGATTCCACCGCGGCCTCCACGACCACGTGGCCGTACACGACCTTGGAAACACCGGGCAGGCGCTGGTGCATGCTGGCGCGCCCGGCGTGATCCAGGCGCAGTTGCTGCATCGACACCGTGCGGATCGACGAGGAGTCGGTGTCGGTGTCGCCGCCGCCGAACTGGAACCCGGCGGCCAGCGGATCGTCCGGCGCGAAGGGACCGGCCTCGACCCGGGTGGTGAACTTGACCGCCGCGTCGGCATAGGGACCTCCGGCCTGCAGCGTGGCACTGGCCTGGGCATCGATCAGGCTGCCCGGGCCCGCCACCTGCTGGCGCAGCGAGGTGTGCACCTGGTAGGAAGCCGGCACGAAGTCGGTGACCAGGAAGCCGCCGGCATCGCGCGTGACGGTGCCGGTGGCGGTCGGCCAGCTCAGGCTGATGGCGTACTGGCCGCTGGCCGCGTTGCGGCCAACGCGCAGCTCGCCCGACACCGCGCCGAATTCCGACAGCCGCAGGTGTTCGCGCTGCAGCACCACCTTGCCGGTGGCGTCGGTGATGCGCAAGGCGTAGTCCAGGCGCGGCGGCGCCTGCAGCTCGGTCGGCCCCTCGGCGCGCACGAAGGCGATGTAGCGCACCTCGCTGCCCGGCTTGTAGATGCCCTGCTCGGTCACCGCCCAGGCGCGCATGTGCCCGTGGGCGGCCAGGTTGTCGGCCTCCAGGCTGTAGTGGCTGGCGTCGCCGACGGTGCGCGCGAAACGGTCGTTCAACGGCAGCAGCGCCAAGTCCTTGCCCTGCGTGACCCCGATGAAATATTCGCGCTTGCGCCCCCAGGGGTCGAACCAGTCCTTGGGCAGCGTGGCCGAGCCCGGCAGCCGGGCCAGGCCCTGTGCGTCGGTGAGCACGGGGGCGCTCCCCAGACGCGTGAGCTTGCCCGGGTCGTCGCGCGGCGTGGTGTACAGCGCCACGCGGGCCCTGGCCACCGGCTTGCCGTCGTCCAGGCGGCTGAGCCAGATCAGGCTGCCGTAATGACCGATCTTGGCCAGCACCTGGTAGGGGGTGACCTCGGCCATCAGAGGAGTCCGCGGGCCGACCTGCCGCGGCACCGCCTGCAGGCGCCCCCACAGCACCCCGGAGCGCCCGTCGAGCATTCGGCGCACGCCCAGCGAGCCGCGTACCTGCTTGTCCAGGCGCGGAGCCAGGTCCCGGCGCCGCATCAGGTCCTGCGCGCGCTCGGGCCCGGCCATGCCGCTTTGTGCGAGTTCGGGGGCGAACAGCCGGCGCTCGTGCAGCTCCAGGCTGTCCAGGTTCGTGAAGCGCAGCGGCACGATGGTGTGCAGGCCGGACTCGAGCACGGCCATCGACGGCGGCGGATCGAGAAACGGCGCGTAGTGTCCGGTCTGGAAGCGCAGTTCCACGGGCTCGGCGAGGCTGCGCCCGAAGCGGTCCTTCACGCCGGCCGGCACGCGCAGCGTGTAGTCGTGCATCGGCTGGGGCCGGAAGGTCAGCGGGTAGGCATCGGGCTGGGTGGCGTCCGCGTCGTCGTTGCGCGGGCGCAGGAACCATTCGGGGTAGTCGGCCCATCGCCGCGCCAGCAGCCCCGGCGCCAGCGGGTCGGGCTGCCAGCCGATGGCCGCCAGCGTGGCGCGCGGGACCGGGGCGCTGAACAGCAGGTTCACGCTGCCCGGGCGGCAGCGCCGGGACGGGGCGGCGCCCGGACGCAGCTGGAACGAGTTGCCGTGGCCGTCGTCGCAGGACACGCCCTGGAAGCTGAACTCCCCGTAGGTGCTCGCGGTCGTGTTCAGGTCGGCGGCCACGCCGGGCAGCGTGCCCAGCGGAGAGCGCAGTCCCGCACGCAGCTGGAGTTCATAGTCCCGCGCGCCCTGCAGCGCCTGGGCGGGTCGTGCCAGCCACACGCGCCGCCCGGCCGCGGCAGCGGCATCGAGGTCCAGCGGCTGGTCCGGCTTGGGCGAGACGACTTCGAGCACCGCGCCCGGAGCCCCCGGTACCGGCAGCCACAGCGGCCCTTCGCGCTTGCGTGTGAAGGGCTCGATGCGAGTCGCGACCGCATGACCCTGACGGTCGCTGAAGTACACGCTGCGCTGCGCCGCCTGCGCGGTCACCGGCACGTTGAAGTGCAGCAGGTACAGCGGAGTCACCGGGGACTCCCAGCGCTGGAACTCCACCCATTGCACCCGCGGGAGCCAGGTGCTGAAGGACGCGGTCAGGGGCCGCGGGAGATGGTTGCCGTCCAGCGCGCGCAGGCCGGTGCCCACGCGCACCGTGTAGCTCGTGGCCGGAGCGAAACGGCGCTCGCCGGGCAGGCGGCAGGCCAGTTCGCTGGTGTCCAGCCAGCGCCACTGGCAGCCGGGATCGGGGCGCACCGAGACGTCGAGCCCGGCGGGCTCGCGCGCCATCGCGCCCAGCGGCACCATCGCGCGATCGAACTGGATCACCAGTTCCTGGCCCGGCTCGACCTCCCGACCCGACGGGGAGATGCGCCGCACCCGCAGCGCGCTGCCACCCGCGGGACTGCTGGCGGAGCCGCTGGTCAAGGTGCCGGCCGAGGGAGCAGCGGCGCGCGGCGCGCCGAACAACGCGCGCTTCAGCCCCTGCTCGTGGCGCCCGCAGGCTCCCAGCGCGACCACCAGCAGGCAGGTGGCCGTCCTGGCCGCGAAACGGTGCCAACGCTGTCGTCTCACGAACTTCCTCGCATCGGGTCCACCTGGCGCCTGCGCGGCGGGAGCCACCGATTGTAGGGGGCATACCTCGGGCGTGCGGCCCGGAATCGGGGCGATCCCGCCCATGTTCCGGGACTGCCGACTACAGCAGGCTTTCGCAGGCCCGGACCCGGATCTGGTTCGAGGTGTAGGGCATGAAACAATAGACTTGGCCTTTGCCGTCCATCATGCGCAGTTCATGGCGGCAGTCGTCGAATACCGCGCCGCGGCCGGCAAGCCACCAGTTGTTCGTCCAATCATGGTGCCCCTGGCCGACATACAGCAGGTCGCGCAGTTCGACGCCGTTGATTCGCGCGGCACCAGCCACCCAGAAATTGAGTTTTTCCGGGTGGGTAGTACTCGTGAGCACAAGCTGGGTGCCGACCATGCGGCGGTCGTCGTCGTCGACGGCGGCGCGCCAGCTCTTCGCCACATCCGCGCTGCCGGTGCGTCCGGCGAATACGTGCAGACTCATGTGATCGGCCCCGCTCTTGACGGTCACGGCGCTCAGCGACTCACCCGCGGTCACCTGGCTGTCGATACGGGTAAATTCGATCGAGCGAACGCCTTGCTCGAACAAGAACTTGAGCTCGTTGTCGCGCTCGGTGCGCAACCCCATCACGCCCGCGCGACTGTCGTCGCGGACCGGAGATGGGGCTTGCGCTGCGGCGACCAGCGGGGCCAGCAACACGGGCGGCAGGAGGAACTTCAACAGGGTGGTTTTCATCGAGGTCTCCAAAGACGTGGTCTCGCGGTACAAGACACTAGGACACCCGTGGCAGCCCGAAGTTCCCGGCGCGCTGCGTTCCATGCCTGCCGACCGGCCTCACGCCGGATTGACATCCGCGCAACAAGCCATGCGCGCGGACCTACGTGGACAGCGTCCGCTGCCTGCGGGACACCCTGACGCTGCTGCCCTTCCTGCTGGCGACGCGCCTTCTGCTCGCGCCTGCGCCGGCCGGTGGCGCGGGTGGCCGCCTCCGCGAGGCCTTGATCTCAATCCGCCAGGTCGAACTCCAGCAGTTCGGCGCCGTCGGGAACCTGGTCGCCGACGCCGTAATGCAGCGCCGTCACCACGCCCTTGCGAGGCGCGCTGATGGTGTGTTCCATTTTCATGGCTTCGAGCACCAGCAGCGGCGCGCCCTTGTCCACCGTCTCGCCGGCTCGCACCGACACGGCTACCACCTTGCCTGGCATCGGCGCGCGCAGGCTGTGCTCCAGCTGCTGGAAGTCACCGCCGGCATGCAGCGGGTCGACCAGGGACAGCACGGTGCAGCGGCCGTCGAGGAACACGTGTCGACGCTCGCCCGCGGCCAGCACGGCCGCATGCACGTGGCGGTCGTCCAGGCGCGCGCGCAGATCCCCGCGGGCATCGGGCTGGACCCGCGCCTGAACGCCCGGCCCCGCGGCATCGTCCAGGCGCAGCAGCCAGGCGTCGCCGCGCGCCTCGGCCGTGATCTCGCGCGTGCGCTCGCCGTGGCGCAGGGCCAGGCGCCTGGTGCCCTGGCCGTTGAGGCGCCAGGCGTCGGCGGCGCCCCATGGGGACTCGGCAGCCGGAGCTCCGGCTGCCGGGCCATCCGTGCGCCCGCGCCGCGCGCAGCGCCCCGTCAGTTCGGCCAGCGCCGCCAGCAGCCAGACCTCGTCGGGCGGCGGCGCCTGCTCGGGGAACAGCCTGGCCTGCTCGCGCTCGATGAGCCCGGTGTCCAGGTCGGCCTGCGCGAAGGAAGGCGTGTCCACCAGTCGCGCGAGGAAATCGACATTGTTCGACACCCCCACCACGCGGTACTCCGCCAGCGCCCGGCGCATGCGCCCCAGCGCCTCGGCACGATCGGCACCGTGCACGATGAGCTTGGCGATCATCGGGTCGTAGTGCGGAGTGATCTCGTCGCCCTGCTCCACGCCGGTGTCCACGCGCACGTGCTCGCCCTGCTCGGGCGGACGCAGATGCAGCAGGCGACCGGTGGAGGGCAGGAAGCCGCGATCCGGGTCCTCCGCGTACACCCGGGCCTCGATGGCATGGCCGCGCAGCTCCAGCTGATCCTGCTGCAGCGGCAGCGGCTCGCCGGCGGCCACGCGCAGTTGCCACTCGACCAGGTCGAGTCCGGTGATCATCTCGGTCACCGGGTGCTCCACCTGCAGGCGCGTGTTCATCTCCATAGATCGGAA
>JAKBNS010000126.1 GCA_021830925.1 Pseudomonadota bacterium
CGAGGCGTCCTCCCCGCGCGATGCCGCCGCGGCCCGGCCCGACTCCCCGTCGCCGCCCGGCAGCGCGCGCCCGAGCGCGTACCAGCGATCCTGGCATCGACCCAGCAGCCCCTGCCCGGGTACCGCGCGGAGCTGGTCGGCCGGAGCGGGCTGCCCGGTGGCGCCGGCGCGTTCGCGCAGTTGCTGCGCATGGCGCGTGATGGCCAGCGCCAGCGGGTGCTGCACGCCCTGCTCCAGCGCCGCGGCCAGCTCCATCACCCCGGCCTCGTCCCAGCCCTCGCGCGGCAGCACGCGCACCGCGTGCCCCTGCCCCAGGGTCAGGGTTCCCGTCTTGTCGAACACCCAGGTATCCACGTGCGCCAGCGCGTCCAGCGCATGGCCGCGCGCCACCAGCACCCCGGCCCGCGACAGGCGCGCGGTGGAGGCCGCCAGCGCGGCCGGAATGGCCAGCGACAGCGCGCAGGGGCAGCTCACCACCAGCACGGCGATCACCGCCGGCAATGCGCGCGCCGCATCGACGTGCCACCAGTACAGCGCGGTGACGCCGGCCACCGCCAGCAGGCCCAGGGTGAAATAGCGCGCCGCGCGGTCGGCCAGCGCCGCCGCCCTCGGCTTGTGCGCCAGCGCGCCGTTGAGCAGTTCCACCATCTGCGCGATGCGCGTGCCCTGCCCCGCCGCCAGCGCGCGCACCAGCAGCGGCGAATCCAGGTTCATGCTGCCCGCAAGCACACGGCTTCCCGCCTGCTTGGGCACCGGCTCGCTCTCCCCGGTCAGCAAGGCCTCGTCGGCATGGCCGACGCCTTCGAGCACTTCGCCGTCCACCGGCACCAGCGAGCCGCTGGGCACCTGCACCACGTCGCCCGCGCGCAGGCGCACCACGGCCACCGTGTGCCAGGCGCCGTCGGCATCGCGGCGCCGCACGGCGGCCGGCAGTTGTTCCAGCAGTTCATCGGCGGCGTTG
Organism: Pseudomonadota bacterium; assembly: GCA_021830925.1. Classification (GTDB taxonomy): domain Bacteria; phylum Pseudomonadota; class Gammaproteobacteria; order Burkholderiales; family Burkholderiaceae_C; genus Thiomonas_A. The sequence continues at coordinate 962 of JAKBNS010000126.1, forward strand.
GCGCTGCGCCGGCGCAGGCTGGACTCGATCAGGCGCGCGCTCAGCACCAGCGCCAGGAACATGGTCACCGAATCGAAGTACACGGGCCCGCTGCCGCGCAGCACGCTGGCGGCGCTGGCCAGGAAGGCCCCCCACAGGCCCAGCACGACGGGCACGTCCATGCCCAGGCGCCGCATGCGCAGGTCGCGCAGGCTGCCACCCAGGAAACTCCAGCCCGAGAACAGCAAGGCCGGCAACGTGATCGACAGACTCGCCCAGCGGAAGATCGCCGTCTCGGCGCCGTTGAGCAGGCCGCCCGCGGTGTAGCTTGGCAGGGCCAGCATCATCACCTGCATCATGGCCAGCCAGGCCACCAGGGTGCGCAGCATGGCCAGGCGCGACTCACGGCGCTGGCGCACCTCGCTGGCGTGGCGCACGTTGGGCGAGGGCTGGTAGCCGATGCGAGCCAGGGCCTCGAGCAACTCGCCGAGGTGCACCCGGCCCTCGTCCCATTCCAGCAGCACGCGCCGGGTGGCGTAGTTGACCGCCGCCGTGCGCACGCCGGGAATGGTCAGCAGGTGGCGTTCGATCAGCCACACGCAGGCCCCGCAGTGGATGCCCTCCACCGCCACCAGGGTGCGCCATACGCCGGCGCCAAGGTCGGTGGCGAAGGCGCGCAGGAATTCGGGATCGGCCAGCGCCTGCCATTGTTCGCGCAGGCGCTCGATGGCCTGCTCGCCCAGCGCCGGACGCGCCGGCCCGCTGTTCTTGTCGTAATAGGCGCACAGTCCGCCGGAGGCGATGACCTGCGCGGCCGCGGCGCAGCCGCCGCAGCAGAACCAGCGCGTGAAGCCCTCGATCGAGGCGCTCGCGGGCTGCGCGGGCAGGGGCTCGGCGCAGTGGAAGCAGCGCGCCTCGCGGGGCTGCGCGTCGGACGCGTGCAGCCCCACGCCCGCGGGCGGCCACGCCGCCTGCGCCGCCGCCGCCATGCCGTCGAGGGTTCGCATGGCGGCATGCTAGGCAGCGCGCCGCGGCGACACCTTGCGTTGTATCAATCCTTTTCGATGTGCAAGCCGATGTCCCGGCGCCCGGCCCGGCCGGCCCGGGGCGCGCTCAACCCTTGCCCAGGCGCGCGAAGGCCGCGGCCATGGCCGACTCCACCTGCCCGCGCGCCTGGCCCGCTGCCTGAGCGCGCGCCGGTCCGCCGCGGCCGGACGGGCCGCGGCGCGCCCCATCGGCCGGGTTGGCCGGGTTGGCCGGCCTGGCTCCCTTGGCCGCGCCCGCGCCGACTTCCGGGTTCTTGCGCATGCTCAGCCCGATGCGCTGGCGTTGCACGTCCACCTCCACCACCGTGACCTGCACGATGTCCCCCACCTTGACCACCTCGGAGGGCTCCTTGACGAAGCGGTCGGCCAGTTGCGACACGTGCACCAGACCGTCGCAATGCACGCCCAGGTCGACGAAGGCGCCGAAGGCGGCCACGTTGGTCACCGTGCCCTCCAGGCGCATGCCGGGACGCAGGTCGGCGATGTCCTGCACGTCGTCCTGCAGGCGCGCCACGCGGAATTCCGGGCGCGGATCGCGACCGGGCTTTTCCAGCTCCCCCAGCACGTCGCGCACCGTGAACAGCCCGTAGCGCGTATCCACGAAATCCTCCGGGCGCAGGCCGCGCAGGCGCGAGGGCTCGCCCATCAGCACCTCGATGGGCTGGCCGGCGGCCGCCAGGATGCGTTCCACCAGCGGGTAGCTCTCCGGGTGCACCGCCGAGCGGTCCAGCGGATTGTCGCCGCCGTTGATGCGCAGGAAGCCGGCGGCCTGCTCGAAGGTCTTCGGGCCCAGGCCCGAAACCTCCAGCAGGGCCGAGCGATTGGGGAAGGCACCCGTCTGGTCGCGCCGGCGCACGATCTGCTCGGCGATGCGCGCGTTCAGGCCGGCCACCCGCGCCAGCAACGCCGGCGAGGCGGTGTTCAGGTCCACGCCCACGCGGTTCACGCAGTCCTCGACCACCGCCTCCAGGCGCCTGGCCAGCAGGGTCTGGTCCACGTCGTGCTGGTATTGCCCCACGCCGATACTCTTGGGATCGATCTTCACCAGTTCGGCCAGCGGGTCCTGCACGCGCCGCGCGATGGACACCGCGCCGCGCAGGCTCACGTCCAGCTCGGGCAGCTCGCGCGTGGCCAGGTCGCTGGCCGAGTACACCGAGGCACCGGCCTCGCTCACCACCAGTTGCACCAGGCCCAGCTCGGGATGCGCGCGCGCCAGGTCGGCCGCCAGGCGCGAGGTCTCGCGGCTGGCGGTACCGTTGCCGATGGCGACGATGCCCACCGCGTGGCGCCGGCACAGCTCGCCCAGGCGCCGCAGGCTGCCTTCCCAGTCGCGCCGCGGCTCGTGGGGATAGACGGTGGCGGTGTCCAGCACCTTGCCGGTGGCATCGGTCACCGCCACCTTCACGCCCGTGCGGATTCCCGGGTCCAGTCCCATCACCGTCTTCGCGCCGGCCGGCGCGGCCAGCAGCAGGTCGCGCAGATTGGAGCCGAACACCGCGATGGCCTGTTCCTCGGCCTGTTCGCGCAGGCGCGCGAGCAGTTCGCGCTCCAGCGACAGGGACAATTTCACGCGCCAGGCCCATTGCACGCAACGCTGCAGCCAATCATCGGCCGCGCGCCCCGCGTGGCTCCAGCCCACGTGGGCGGCGATGCGCTGCTGCGCGGCGTTGAGCACGCCGGCGCCCGCCGGCGCCTCGGGCAGTTCCAGCGCCACATCCAGCAGTTCCTGCGCGCGGCCCCGCAACACCGCCAGCGCGCGGTGCGAGGGCACGCGAGCCATCGGCTCCGCGTAGTCGAAATAGTCCTGGAAATTGGCCGCCTCGCGCTCCTTGCCCTCGCGCAGGCGCGAACGCAACTCGGCGCAGGCCCACATCCATTCGCGCATCGGCCCGACCAGCGCCGGATCCTCCGCCCAGCGTTCGACCAGGATATCTCGCGCACCGTCCAGGCAGGCCTCGACGGTGGTGAAGTCCGAGCCGTCCTCGCCCTTTTCCGCGCGCACGTAGCCGGCGGCCTCGGCACGCGGATCGAGCGCGGGGTCACCGAACAGGCGATCGGCCAGCGGCTCCAGCCCCGCTGCGCGCGCCTTTTGCGCGCGGGTGACCATGCGCGGCTTGTAGGGCAGGTACAGGTCCTCGAGCTGCTGGCGCTGCTCGGCGGCCTGGATGGCCTGCTGCAGATCCGGCGTGAGCTTGCCCTGCTGGGCGATGGACTTGAGGATGGCCACCCGGCGCTGCTCGAGCTCTCGCAGGTAACCCAGGCGCTGTTCCAGCGCGCGCAGGTGCTCGTCGCTCATGCCGGCCGTGGCTTCCTTGCGGTAGCGGGCGATGAAAGGAACCGTCGCGCCACCGTCCAGCAGTTCCACGGCCGCCGCGATCTGGGGCACGCGCAACTGCAGCTCGGCGCCGAGCTGGGCCAGGATCTTCGCCTGCTGTTCGGCGGCGGACGCGAATTCGGGCATCGTGCCCGCGGCTTCGGGCTTCGATGCGGACGGGGTTACGGGCTTGGCTTCGGGCTGGGTCATCGCTGCGGCGAATGCGAAAAACCGGCAAGTCTACGACCTGCGGCCCATGCTTTCACCGCCCTGCCTCACACCGCGTTCACCGGCACCTTGAGGTAGCTCACGCCGTTGGACTCCGGCTCCGGCAAGTGTCCGGCACGCACGTTGACCTGGATGGACGGCATGATCAGCGCCGGCATGCCCAGCCCGGCGTCGCGCTGCTTACGAAAGTCCACGAACTGCTGCTCGTCGACGCCGTCATGGATCTGCACATTGCCCTCGCGCTGTTCCTGTACGGTGCACATCCAGCGCGGCTCGCGCCCGCCGGGCATGTAGTCGTGGCACATGTACAGGCGCGTCTGCGCCGGCAGTTCGAAGATCCGCCGCACCGAGCGGTACAGCCCATGCGCGTCGCCCCCGGGGAAGTCGCAGCGCGCGGTCCCGTAGTCGGGCATGAACAAGGTGTCGCCGACGAAGGCGCAGTCCCCCACCACGTAGACCACGCAGGCGGGCGTATGTCCAGGAGTGTGCATTACCCGAGCCTGCAGGTCGCCGATCGCGAAGGTCTCGCCATCGGCGAACAGTTTGTCGAAGGGGCGGCCGTCCTGCGCGATGCGCTCGTCGTGGAACAGCGCGCGAAACACCTTCTGCACGTCGCGGATGTGCTCGCCGATGGCGATGCGCCCGCCCAGCTTGTCGCGCAGGTAGCCCGCGGCCGAGAGATGGTCCGCGTGGGCATGGGTTTCCAGCAGCCAGTCGAGCTGGAGGCCTTGCTCACGCACGTAGTCGACGATGGCGTCGGCGAAGGCGGTGCCGGTGCGGCCCGACGCGTAATCGAAGTCCAGCACGCTGTCGATCAGCGCGCAGTGGCGGGTCTGCGGGTCCACCACCAGGTGGCAGACCGTGTTCGTGGGCGCGTGAAACCAGCTGCGCACCTGCGGACCCGCGGCGCGATCCTGGCTGGCCGCGGACGATTCCTGAACCTGAGTCATGGACATTTCCCTCCGTAGCGCGCAGTATCGCCGATGCGGATGAAATACTCCACCGGGTTTTTTCGCGAAAGGGCACCCGCGCTCCGCTCCGGTTCACCCCTGCGCGGCGGCCATGGCGTCGGTGCGCCGCTCGTCCGCCATGCGTTGCACCTGCGCCTCGATCTGCGAATCCCCCAGGCGCGCACGCAGGAAGCTCGCGCAGGCCAGCCCCCCCAAGCCCGCCGCGGCCAGGTTGTCCCAGGGGAAACTCAGCCACTCCAGGTGGCGCGCCCACGACAACGCGCACAGCGCGGCCACGAAGGCCACCAGGTAGGCATTGGCGCGCAGGTCGCGGCGCACCCCGGCGGCGCGACCCTCCAGCCAGCCGTGCAGCACCACCGCCAACACCAGCGCCAGCAGCAGCCAGCCCAGGTTGTGGCGCCCGCCCCAGTACACCAGCCAGGTACTGCACAGGAAGCCGGCCACGCCCACCACGCGCGCGCGCAGACTGCTGCGCACGCCGATGCTGATGCGCGAGCTGGCGCGACTGAGCACCAGCAGGCTGACCGGCCCGGCCAGGAAGGTGAACACGACCATCGACGACAGGAAGCCCACCAGTTCCTTCCAGGTCGGGAAGGGCAGCAGGAACAGCAGCCCCACCGCCGCGTTCACCCATAGCGCAAACACCGGACTTCCGTGCAGGTTGAGCCGCGTGAGCCAACTGCCCGGGCGCAGTTCGAAACCGCAGGCGTACAGGATGCGCCCGGTGACGGCCACGAACACATTGGCGGTCCCCATGGGCGCGATCACGGCGTCGGCCAGCAGCACCGGCAACAGCAGCCCCAGGCCGAGCACAGACACCAGGCCCAGGAGCGGCGCGGCCGCGTTGCCGATCTGCGTGGCCCCGGCGGGCGTGGTGGCCATGAAACTCGCCGACAGCAGCATGTACAAGATCATCCCGAGCAACAGCGGCAGGTACAGCGAGAACGGCAGGGAGCGTCGCGGATCGCGCACCTGATTGGCCAGGATCAGACCGTTCTGGAACCCGGCGAAGGCGAAGGCCAGGCCGCTGCCGATGACCGCCATCATGGCGGGCTCGAGCGCCAGCGGCCCGGTGGCCCAGTGCTGCATGAACAGCTCGCGCCGCCCGTGCAGGACGATCACCGCCAGCGCCACGATCAAGGGCACCAGCACCTTCCACACGCTCACCCAGGCGTTGGCCTGCGCCACGCGCGTGATGTGCAGGGTGTTGAACCAGGTGATGCCCAGGATCAGCAACACCCCCACGCCCAGACCGGCCCACGACAGCTGCACTTCCCCGGGCGCCACGTGGCGCACCAGGTCGGGCCACCAGAAGGCGAGGTACTGCACCACGGACTGCGCCTCCAGTGGCAGGAACACCACGTAGCTCAACCAGCCGAGGAAGAGGAACACGTTGGCGGTGCTGCGCGGATGCGTGACGCCCAGCAGGCGATAGGTGCCCCCGACCACCGGGAAGGCGCTGCACATGCGCGCGAAGGACAGGCTGACCACCAGGCTCAGGGCCGCCGCGAGCACCCAGGCCAGCAGCACCGCGCCGCCGGCGGTCTGCAGCCCGTAGAACGGCGAGAACAGCCAGCCGGAGCCGATCATGCTGCCGGTGGACAGCAGCGCGAGCTGCCAGGTGCTGATGCGCGCCGGGCGCGGCGCGGCGTTCGAGGAGGGAGAGGGACTCGACATGGTGTGCTCCGGTCGCTTCGAGGCAGGAAATGGGCATTGAACGCAAACCCGCCCGCGCCTGCGCGCCGCGGACGCAGCACCCCCAAGCTTCGGTGGCCATTCG
>JAKBNS010000007.1 GCA_021830925.1 Pseudomonadota bacterium
CATGGACCTGGAGATCGAGACCGGTGCGCTGCGCGGCGACCTGCAGGGCTCGGACACCAAGGTCAAGAAGAACTCCAAGCGCCTGAAGGTGCTGGACGCCTTCCGCAAGACCAACTCCAAGCCGGAGTGGATGGTCATGACGGTGCTGCCGGTGCTGCCGCCCGACCTGCGCCCCCTGGTGCCGCTGGACGGCGGACGCTTCGCGACCTCCGACCTCAACGACCTGTACCGCAGGGTCATCAACCGCAACAACCGCCTGCGCCGCCTGCTCGAACTGAAGGCGCCCGAGATCATCGTGCGCAACGAAAAGCGCATGCTGCAGGAGGCGGTCGACTCGCTGCTCGACAACGGCCGCCGCGGCAAGGCCATGGTGGGCCAGAACAAGCGCCCGCTGAAGTCGCTGGCCGACATGATCAAGGGCAAGGGCGGGCGTTTCCGCCAGAACCTGCTGGGCAAGCGCGTCGACTACTCGGGCCGTTCGGTCATCGTCGTCGGCCCGACCCTCAAGCTGCACCAGTGCGGCCTGCCCAAGCTGATGGCCCTGGAGCTGTTCAAGCCCTTCATCTTCAACCGCCTGGAAGCCATGGGCGTGGCCACCACCATCAAGGCCGCGAAGAAGGAAGTGGATTCGCAGACCCCGATCGTCTGGGACATCCTGGAAGAGGTCATCCGCGAGCACCCGGTGATGCTCAACCGCGCGCCCACGCTGCACCGCCTGGGCATCCAGGCCTTCGAGCCGGTGCTCATCGAGGGCAAGGCCATCCAGCTGCATCCGCTGGTGTGCGCGGCCTTCAACGCCGACTTCGACGGCGACCAGATGGCCGTGCACGTCCCGCTGTCGCTGGAAGCGCAGATGGAAGCCCGCACCCTGATGCTGGCCTCCAACAACGTGCTGTTCCCGGCCAACGGCGAGCCCTCCATCGTGCCCTCGCAGGACATGGTGCTGGGCCTGTACTACGCCACCCGCGAGCGCATCAACGGCCGCGGTGAAGGCATGGTGTTCGCCGACGTCGGCGAGGTGCAGCGCGCGCTGGCCGCCGGCGAGCTCGAGCTCACCGCGCGCGTCAACGTGCGCCTGACCGAGTACTCCAAGGACAAGGCCACCGGCGAGCTCACGCCGCGCACCTTCGTGGCCGAGACCACCGCCGGGCGTTCGCTGCTGTCGGAGATCCTGCCCAGGGGCCTGCCCTTCAGCGTGATGAACAAGGCGCTGAAGAAGAAGGAAATCTCGCGCCTGATCAACTCCTCGTTCCGTCGCTGCGGGTTGCGCGACACGGTGATCTTCGCCGACAAGCTGCTGCAGTCGGGCTTCACCCTGGCCACCCGCGCCGGCATCTCGATCAGCGTGGACGACATGCTGGTGCCCCAGCTCAAGCACGACCTGATCAGCCGTGCCGAGAACGAGGTCAAGGAAATCGAGCAGCAGTACGCCTCCGGCCTGGTCACCCAGGGCGAGCGCTACAACAAGGTGGTGGACATCTGGGGCCGCACCGGCGACGAGGTCGGCAAGGCGCTGATGGCGGGCCTGGCCACCGAACCGGTGATCGACCGTCACGGCAAGGAAGTGCGCCAGGAGTCCTTCAACTCCATCTACATGATGGCCGACTCCGGCGCCCGCGGCTCGGCCGCGCAGATCCGCCAGCTGGCGGGCATGCGCGGCCTGATGGCCAAGCCGGACGGCTCGATCATCGAGACCCCGATCACGGCCAACTTCCGCGAAGGCCTGAACGTGCTGCAGTACTTCATCTCCACGCACGGCGCCCGCAAGGGCCTGGCCGACACGGCGCTGAAGACCGCCAACTCCGGCTACCTGACCCGCCGTCTGGTCGACGTCACGCAGGATCTGGTGATCACCGAGACGGACTGCGGCACCGCGCAGGGCGTGGCCATGCGCGCGCTGGTCGAGGGCGGCGAGGTCATCGAATCCCTGCGCGACCGCGTGCTGGGCCGGGTGGCCGCGACCGACGTGGTCAATCCGGAGAACCAGGAAACCATCGTCCCCGCCGGGGAGATGCTGGACGAGGACATGCTCGACGCCGTGGAATCCGCAGGCATCGACGAGATCCGCGTGCGCACCGCGCTGACCTGCGAGACCCGCTACGGCATGTGCGCCAAGTGCTACGGCCGCGACCTGGGCCGCGGCGTGCTGGTCAACGTCGGCGAGGCGGTGGGCGTGATCGCCGCGCAGTCCATCGGCGAGCCGGGCACGCAGCTGACCATGCGGACCTTCCACATCGGCGGCGCCGCTTCGCGCGCCGCGGTGGCGTCGAGTGTCGAGGCCAAGAGCGCCGGCGTGGCGCGCTTCACCTCGACCATGCGCTACGTGACCAACTCCAAGGGCGAGCAGGTCGTGATCTCGCGTTCCGGCGAAGTGCTGGTGACCGACGACTACAGCCGCGAGCGCGAGCGTCACAAGGTGCCCTACGGCGCCACGCTGTTCGTCAAGGACGGCATGGCGGTCAAGGCCGGTGCCGCACTTGCCAGCTGGGATCCGCTGACCCGCCCGATCATTACCGAGTACGCCGGCCGCGCCAAGTTCGAGAACATCGAGGAAGGCGTGACGGTGGCCAAGCAGGTGGACGAGATCACCGGGCTGTCCACGCTGGTGGTGATCGATCCCAAGCGCCGCGGCTCCGCCAAGGTCATTCGCCCGCAGGTCAAGCTGCTCAACGAGCAGGGCCAGGAAGTGAAGATCCCGGGCACCGAGCACTCGGTGACCGTGGGCTTCCAGGTCGGTGCCCTGATCCAGGTGCGCGACGGCCAGGACGTGGGCCCCGGCGAAGTGCTGGCGCGCATCCCGATGGAAGGCCAGAAGACCCGCGATATCACCGGGGGTCTGCCGCGCGTGGCCGAGCTGTTCGAGGCGCGCTCGCCCAAGGACGCCGGCATGCTGGCCGAGATCACCGGCACCGTGTCCTTCGGCAAGGAAACCAAGGGCAAGGTCCGCCTGGTCATCACCGACCTGGACGGCCAGTCCCACGAGTTCCTGGTGCCCAAGGAAAAGACCATCCTGGTGCACGAGGGCCAGGTGGTCAACAAGGGCGAACTGGTGATCGACGGCGCTGCCGAACCGCAGGACATCCTGCGCCTGCTGGGGGTGGAAGCGCTGGCGCGCTACATCGTCGACGAGGTGCAGGACGTCTACCGTCTGCAGGGCGTGAAGATCAACGACAAGCACATCGAGGTGATCGTGCGCCAGATGCTGCGCCGCGTCGAGATCAAGGACTCGGGCGACAGCGACTACATCACCGGCGAGCAGGTCGAGCGCTCCGAGGTGCTGCAGACCAACGCGAGACTGCTCGATCAGGGCAAGATCAGCGCCACCTTCAACAACGTGCTGCTGGGTATCACCAAGGCCAGCCTGTCCACCGACAGCTTCATCTCCGCGGCCTCCTTCCAGGAGACCACCCGCGTGCTGACCGAAGCCGCCATCATGGGCAAGCGCGACGAGCTGCGCGGTCTGAAGGAAAACGTCATCGTCGGCCGCCTGATTCCCGCAGGCACCGGCATGGCCTTCCACCAGGCCCGCAAGGCCAAGGAAGTGCTCGACCACGCCGAGCGCACCGCGCAGGCCGCGGCGGAACTCCAGGCCCTGGAGGACAGCACCACCAACGCCTCCGAGCACGAGACCGCCGGAGACCCCGGGGAGCAAGGCGCGGTCTGACCGCCCTCAGCTGCGCCTCGAACGGCCGCCGACAGGACAGTCGGCGGCCGTTTTTTTCGCCCTGTCCGCGCCCGGGTTACAAGGCCCGTGCGTCGATGGGGGCTCGCGCTCGGTGTGATGATGGCATGACACAAACCGAATCGAGGAGACCGTCATGCCGAGCCTTGTCCGCGAGCCACTCGCCCACCCGCTCCCTCGTGTGCCCGTCCGGCGATCCCCCCTCCGAGGCCCGCGCGCCCGCGCCCTGCTCGCGAGCCTGCTGATCACGCTGCCCACGGCGGCGGGCGCGGCCACCGCACCCGCCCCGGCCGCCCCGACCGCCCCGACCACCTTCATCACCTTCGGCACCGGTTCTACGGCCGGCCTGTACTACCCCACCGCCGAAAGCCTCGCCCGCATCGTCAACGACGCCCACGTCGGACTGCGCATCGGAGCGCGCGCCACCGGCGGCGCGGTGTTCAACGTGCAGGCCATCCAGCAGGGCGCGATGCAGATGGCCATCACCCAGAACAACATCGCCTACTTCGCCTATCGCGGCACCGGCATTCCCGTGTTCGAGGGCAAGCCCACGCGCGAGCTGCGGGGCCTTGCCACGCTGTACCCCGAGGTGGTGCATCTGCTGGTGCGCAAGGACTCGGGCATCCGCAGCCCGGCCGATCTGAAGGGCAAGGTGGTCGACGTCGGGGCCATCGGCTCCGGCCCCGAGCAGGACGCCATCGCCGTGCTCGGCGTGTACGGGCTCAAGCTGTCGGACCTGAAGTCGGCCGTGCGCACCAATTCCGGCGACGCGGTCAACCTGCTGCGCGACGGCAAGATCGACGCCATGTTCTACACCGTGGGCCTCGGCTCCGCGGCCATCCAGGAAGCCATGCAGACCGCGCCGGTCACGGTGTTGCCCCTGGACCGCGAGCACATGCAGCGCCTGATCGCCGAACGCCCCTACTACACCTCGGCGCAGATCCCCGCCGGCGCCTACCCGCACGTGGACCAGGCGCTGCCCACGGTAGCGGTGGAAGCGCTGCTCGTGGCATCGTCCCGGCTGCCGGAGGAGCAGGTGCGCAAGTTCATGGAAGTGCTGTTCCAGCAAAAGCTGCAGCAGTTCCTGCAGGACACCCCCAATCCCAACCTCAGGAGCTCCTTCCGCCTGGACCGCGCGCTGCTGGCCATGCCGCTGCCCCTGCATCCGGGTGCCGCGGCCTTCTACCGCTCGGTCGGCGTGGACATGTCCAAGGTTCCCGTGGCGGACTGATCCCGCTTCCGTCCAGCAGGTCCGGCGATGGCTACCTCCGCCGTGGCACCCGCGCAGCCGGAAGGCGCGCCCCCCGCGCCCGACGCGGCGCACGACATCCTCGCCGTGGAAAGCGGCGGGCGCCGTCCGCGCGCACCCTGGCAGCGACGGTGCCTGTTCGCCCTCGCGCTGGCCTGGAGCCTGTTCCAGCTGGCCGCGGTGGCCTCGGGCAGGCTCAATCCCCAGGTGCTGGCGTCGATCCACCTGTCCTTCGGTCTCGCGCTGGCCTTTCTCGCCTACCCCGGCAGGCACGCCCGGCGCGACGCCATCGACTGGCGCGACGCCCTGCTCGCCGCGGCCGGCGCGGCCTGCGCCGGCTACGTGGCCTGGGACTACCACGCGCTGAGCACCCTGCAGGGCGGCATGCCGGTGGCCCGCGACGTCTGGATGGGCAGCGCGCTGCTGGCCCTGCTGGCGCTGGCCACGTTGCGCCTGGTGGGCTGGGCGCTGGCCGCCATCGCCGCGCTGATGATCCTGTACGGACTGCTCGGCCCCGAAGGCCTGCTGCCGCTTCGCCCGCCCGAACTGCTGTACCTGCACAACGGCCACCCCTGGTCGCAGGTGGTGCAACAGCTGTACGTGGGCACCGAAGGCATCTGGGGCACGCCCATCCAGGTGTCGGCGAGCTTCGTGTTCATGTTCGTGCTGTTCGGCTCGCTGCTCGACCGCGCCGGCGCCGGGCATTATTTCGTCACCCTGGCCTACAGCGCGCTCGGCGGGCTGCGCGGGGGCCCGGCGAAGGCCGCCGTGATGGGCAGCATGCTCGACGGCGTGGTCTCCGGATCGTCCACCGCCAACGTGGTCACGGTCGGCACCTTCACCATCCCCCTCATGAAGCGCGTGGGCTACCCGGCGGTGAAGGCCGGGGCCATCGAGTGCGCCGCGTCGGTGAACGGGCAGCTGATGCCTCCGGTGATGGGCGCCGCCGCCTTCATCATGGCCAATTTCATCGGCGTTCCCTACTCCCGCATCGTGCTGCATGCTCTGCTGCCCGCGCTGCTGACCTACTTCGGCCTGATGGTGGTGGTACACCTGGAGGCCGTCAAGCTCGGCCTGCCGACCGCCCGGCGCAGCGAACTTCCTCCCTTCTGGTCCACCCTGCGCTCGGGCCTGCATCATGTCGCCGTGGTGGGCTTCCTGTTGTACGAACTGATGGTCGCGCGCCTGACCCCCGAACGCAGCGCCCTGCATGCGAGCGCGGTGCTGGCCCTGCTGCTCGTGCTGCGCCCCACCTGGCGCGCGCTGCGCGCCGGCGGCGCTCGGGCTCCGCTCGCACTGCTCGGCGCGCTGCGCGAGGGTGCGGTGGACCTGCTGCGCGGCCTGGAACAGGCGGCACGCAGCATGACCATGATCGCCGTGGCCACAGGAGCGGCGGGAATCATCATCGGCATGGTGACCATGACCAACCTGGGCTACGGGCTCACCGAGCTCATCGCCGCGCTGTCGGGCCACAACATCTGGCTGGTGCTCGTGCTGTCGGCGCTGACCGCGCTGGTGCTGGGCATGGGCCTGCCGACGACGGCCAACTACATCGTCATGGCCTCGCTGGTGGCTCCGGTGGTGGCCAAGCTGGCGGCCGAGCAGGGACTGCAGGTACCGCTGGTGGCCGTGCACCTGTTCGTGTTCTTTTTCGGCATCCTGGCCGACGACACGCCGCCGGTGGGCCTGGCGGCCTTCGCCGCCTCGGCGATCGCCCGCGCGGACCCGGTGAAGATCGGCGTGCAGGCCTTCGTCTACGACCTGCGCACCGCCATCCTGCCCTTCCTGTTCTTTTTCAACCCCAAGCTGCTGCTGATCGGCATCGAAGGCCCGCTGGACCTCGTGTGGACCGTGGGCAGCGCGGCCCTGGGCATGTACGCCTTCGTCGCCGCGACCCAGGGCATCATGCGCACCCGCCTGCGCCTGCCGGAGCGCGCGCTGGCCATGGCCGCGGCCCTGCTGCTGGTGCGCACCGACACCTGGGCCAGCCTGCTCGGCCTCGGCCTGTGCGCCGGGCTGTACGCCGTCAACCGCCGGCGCGCGGCGGCCTCGCCCTTCACACCCGCGCGCTGAGCCTCCGACCGGACCGGTCCTTGTGCGGTGCGCCAATTCCTGCTATAGTTCACTTCTTCCAGACGCGGGGTGGAGCAGCCTGGTAGCTCGTCGGGCTCATAACCCGAAGGTCGCTGGTTCAAATCCGGCCCCCGCAACCAAAAAAAGAAGCAATCAAGCCAAGCACTTCGCGGTGCTTGGCTTTTTTGTCGTCTGTGCCGTTCAGACACGCTGCCCAATCCGTGTGGCGGCTGAGCGCACGCGCATGCAGCCCTCCCCCTTTTGG
>JAKBNS010000224.1 GCA_021830925.1 Pseudomonadota bacterium
AGCACGAACAGCAGCATGGTCCAGTTGATGAAGGGCACGTAGATCTGCCCCTGGTTGCGCTCGTTCGTGAACAGCACGCGCATGCGTGGCAGGTAGCCCAGCTTGATGGCCTGGGTGGTCATCGAGTAGGCGCCCGAGATCACCGCCTGCGAGGCGATCACCGTGGCCATCGTGGCCAGCACCACCAGGGGCCACAGCGCCCACGACGGAGCCATGTAGAAAAAGGGGTTCTTGCCGGCCGCCGGGTTGGCCAGCACCAGCGCGCCCTGGCCGAAGTAGTTCAGCAGCAGGCCCGGCATCACCACGCCCAGCCAGGCGCGGCGGATCGGCAGGCGCCCGAAGTGGCCCATGTCGGCGTACAGCGCCTCGCCGCCGGTGAGGGTCAGGAACACCGCGCCGAGCAGGAACAGCGCCAGGCGCGGCTCGCGCAGGAACATGTCCACGCCCCACCAGGGGTTGAGGGCGCGCAACACGCTGGGATGGATGACGATGTGGGTCAACCCCAGCACGCCGAGCACGGCGAACCACAGCATCATGATGGGCCCGAAATACGCGCCCACCAGCGCGGTGCCGCGCTTTTGCACGAGGAACAGCCCGACCAGGATGACCGCGGTGATGGGGATCACGGCGTCCTGCAGCACCGGCGTGGCCACCGCCGTGCCCTCGATCGCCGACAGCACCGAAATGGCCGGGGTGATGATGCTGTCGCCGTAGAACATGGCCGCGCCGATCAGGCCCAGCGCCACCGCCAGCACCCGTCCGCGCGACGGCGCCGCGTAACGGCGCATGACCAGCGCCATCAGCGCCAGGATGCCGCCTTCGCCCTCGTTGTCCGCGCGCAGCGCCAGTCCCACGTACTTGACCGTCACGATGATGGTCAGGCCCCAGAAGATCAGGGACAGCACGCCGTAGATGTTGGCGGGGTTGAAGCCCAGGCTGTGCGCGGGGTTGAAAGCTTCCTTGAAGGCATACAGGGGGCTGGTTCCGATGTCTCCATAGACCACCCCCAGCGCGCCCAGGCTGAGCGCGGCCATGGACCCCTTGTCGTGCAATGTCTCGTCGTGCATGGGTATCGTGCCGGCCACGGCGCGGGCGCCTGGCGGCCTTCCTGTCACAGGGCCTGCCATCTTAGTTTGCTGCAGAGCAGCACGGGGAGTTTTTCGTTGCCCGAGGGCAACAGCGGGACGCCTTGTCCCAGGTCAAAGGCCCGGACCCGCCCCGCGCCGATGATCCATCCATCATGCAGACAGCTTCGATCAACCTCGATTTTCAACCGGAACTGATCCGGCGCTTCGACGTATCCGGACCACGCTATACGTCCTATCCCACTGCCGATCGCTTCCGCGCGGACTTTCCCGTCGCAGACTACGAGCGGGCCCTGGCCGAGCGCGGGGACGCGCCGCTTTCGCTGTACGTGCACATCCCCTTCTGCGAGACCCTGTGCTACTACTGCGGCTGCAACAAGATTCCCACCCGCAACCACTCGCGCAGCGCGCCGTACCTGGACCAGGTGGAGCAGGAAATGCGCGCCGTCGCCGGGATGCTCGCGCAGCGTACCGCGGCCGTGCAACTGCACTGGGGCGGGGGAACCCCGACCTTTCTCGACGACGCCGAGGCGCAGCGTCTGATGGACTTCACGCGCGAGCATTTCGACCTGTCGGGCGGCGGCGAGTTCTCCATCGAGATCGATCCGCGCAAGGTCGGCGCCCGGCGCGTGGAGCACCTGGCCCGTCTGGGATTCAATCGCATGAGCGTGGGGGTGCAGGACTTCGATCCCGCGGTGCAGCAGGCCGTCAACCGCATCCAGAGCTTCGAGGAAACGCGCGAGGTCATCGACGCCGCGCACGCCAGCGGCTTCGCCTCGGTCAGCGTGGACCTGATCTACGGCCTGCCGCGCCAGAACGCCTTCAATTTCGCCGCCACGCTGGAGAAGGTGCTGGACCTGCACCCGCAGCGCATCGCGCTGTACAGCTACGCCCACCTGCCCGCGCGTTTCGCGCCGCAGCGGCGCATCTCCGAGGCCGAGTTGCCCACGCCCGAGGCCAAGCTGGTGCTGCTGGGCCTGGCCATCCGCCGCCTGGCCCATGCGGGCTACCAGTACATCGGCATGGACCATTTCGCGCTGCCCGACGACGAGCTGGCGCGAGCCCAGGCCGGCGGACGCCTGCACCGCAATTTCCAGGGCTATTCGACCCACGCGGACCTGGACCTGCTGGCCTTCGGCGTGTCGGGCATCTCCAAGCTGGGTCGGCATTACGCGCAGAACGCCAAGACCCTGGACGCGTACGGCGCCGCGCTGGCCGAGGGGCGGCTGCCGATCGAACGCGGCATCACGCTGGACGACGACGACCTGTTGCGCCGCGACGCCATCCAGCGCTTGATGTGCGACTTTTCGCTCGACCTGGATCAACTCGCCGCGCGCCACGGAGTGGCCGACGTCGAGGCCTGCTTCGCCGCCGATCTGCGGCGCCTGCGCCCGCTGGCCGAGGCCGGCCTGCTGGACATCGACGGGGCGCGCCTGCAGGTCACCCCGCGCGGGCGCCTGTTGGTGCGGGTGATCGCGATGCAGTTCGACCGCCGCCTGCACGACGCGGCCGCGCAGCTGCAGGCGCCGCGCTATTCGCGGGTGATCTGAGCGCGGCCGATCTCGGTGCCGAAACGCTGCTCGAGCGCGTCGCGCAGGCGCGCGTCGAGCGCGGGCAGGCTTTCGCGCAGCGCGAGCAGCCGGGCCGCGTCGGGCTCGCGCGCGGCCGCCGCCCACACCGGCGCGGGCCAGTGCGCGTCCCAGTCCCAGCGCGCGATCACGTGCCAGTGCAGGTGCGGCACCAGGTTGCCCAGCGCCGCCAGGTTGATCTTGCGAGGGTGCAGGGCCGCGCGCAGTTCGCGTTCGACCAGCACCAGCGCGTCCATGCAGGCCAGGCGCTGCAGGCGCGGCAGGTCGCCGAACTCGGCCACGTGCGCGTTCCACACCAGGCGCCAGGTGGCCGGGTGCAGCGGCTCGTCGGCGCGGATCAGGCGCATCCACGCCGAGGTCCACACCGCGATGCCGCCGGGCTGCGCGCACAGCGGGCAGGCGTCGGCGGCCGTGTCGCCGCAGGGGCCCGCGTGCCGCGCCGGGTTCACACCAGCACCCGCTCGATGCCCCCGGCGTTGGCCGCGCGCACGTAGCCCGGCATCCAGTCCTCGCCGAGGATCTTGCGCGCCATTTCCACCACGATGTAGTCGGCCTCCAGCAGACCGTGCTGCAGGTCGTGGCGGTAGCGCGACAGGCCCTGCAGGCAGCTCGGGCAGGAGGTGAGGATCTTCAGGTCGCCCTGGTGCCCGGCCGCGCGCAGCGCGGTCTCGTCCCGGCGCAACTCCTCGGTCTTGCGAAAGCGCACCTGGGTGGAGATGTCCGGGCGGGTGATGCCCAGCAGTCCGCTCTCGCCGCAGCAGCGATCGGCCTTGCGCACGTCGTCGCCCAGCAGCGCGCGCACCGTCTTCATCGGCTCGCGCAGCTTCATGGGGCTGTGGCAGGGGTCGTGGTAGAGGTAGCCGGCGTCGCCGCCGGGCAGGCTCACGCCCTTCTCGAGCAGGAACTCGTGGATGTCGATGATGCGGCAGCCGGGGAAGATCTTCTCGAACTGGTAGCCCTGCAACTGGTCGTAGCAGGTGCCGCAGCTGACCACCACGGTCTTGATGTCCAGGTAGTTCAGCGTGTTGGCCACGCGGTGGAACAGCACCCGGTTGTCGGTGATGATCTTCTCGGCCTTGTCGAACATGCCGCTGCCGCGCTGCGGATAGCCGCAGCACAGGTAGCCCGGCGGCAGCACGGTCTGCACCCCCACGTGCCACAGCATGGCCTGCGTGGCCAGGCCCACCTGCGAGAACAGGCGCTCGGAGCCGCAGCCGGGGAAATAGAACACCGCCTCCGAGTCCACCGTGGTGGACGCGGGGTTGCGGATGATGGGCACGAAGTCCGGGTTCTCGATGTCCAGCAGCGCGCGCGCCGTCTTCTTCGGCAGCCCGCCGGGCATCGGCTTGTTGACGAAGTGCACCACCTGCTCGCGCAGCGGCGAGCGCCCGCTGCTGGCCGGCGGAGCCGCGGTCTGGCGCGTGCCCAGCGCGCGCAGCATGCGGTGGCCCAGGTTCTGCGCCTTGAAGCCCCAGCCGACCATCGCCGTGCGCGCGGCCTTGATGGTGCGCGCGTCGGTGGCGTTGAGAAAGAACATGCCGGCGGCGCCCGCCGGGCTGAAGCTCTTCTTGCCCATCTTGCGCAACAGGTTGCGCATGTTCATCGACACGTCGCCGAAGTCGATGTCCACCGGGCATGGCGATTCGCACTTGTGGCACACCGTGCAGTGGTCGGCCACGTCCTCGAACTCCTCCCAGTGGTGCACGCTGATGCCGCGCCGGGTCTGCTCCTCGTACAGGAAGGCCTCCACCAGCAGCGAGGTGGCCAGGATCTTGTTGCGCGGGGAATACAGCAGGTTGGCGCGCGGCACGTGGGTGGCGCACACCGGCTTGCATTTGCCGCAGCGCAGGCAGTCCTTGACCGAATCGGCGATGGCTCCGATGTCGCTTTGCTGCATGATCAGCGACTCGTGCCCCATCAGCCCGAAGCTGGGGGTGTAGGCGTTGGTCAGGTCAGCCGGCAGTGCGGCGTCGCGCAGCAGCTTGCCGCGGTTGAAGCGGCCTTGCGGGTCGACCGCCTGCTTGTATTCGGTGAAGGGACGCAGTTCCTCCTCGTCCAGGAACTCCAGCTTGGTGATGCCGATGCCGTGCTCGCCGGAGATCACCCCGTCCAGCGAACGCGCCAGGCGCATGATGCGCGCCACCGCTTCGTGCGCGGCCTGCAGCATGCCGTAGTCGTCGGAGTTGACGGGAATGTTGGTGTGCACGTTGCCGTCGCCGGCGTGCATGTGCAGCGCGACCCACACGCGGCCCTTGAGCACGCGCTTGTGCAGCGCGTCGAGCTCGCCGCGCAGCGGCGCGAAGGCGGCACCGGCCAGCAGGGTGTGCAGCGGCCGCCGCAGCTCCTGCTTCCACGAGGCGCGCAGGCTGTGCTCCTGCAGCAGGTTGAACAGCGTGGCGCGCGGCGCGCGGTGCAGCATCTGCATGGCCGCGGTCTGCGCGCCGCCGCCGCCCAGCAGCGGCTCGGCCAGTAGCGGCAGCAGCTGCGGCAGCGGGGCGTCGATCTGCTCGAGCAGGAAGGTCCAGCGCGCGTGCACCGCATCCACCAGGGCCAGCGCCTGCTCGCGCAGGTGCTGCTGCTCCTCCTCGGACACGGCGGTCTCGCCCTCGCCCAGTTCCTCGTTGCGCGCCAGGGTCCAGGGCGCGCGCAGCGCGCGGTCCAGTTCGGCGGCCAGCGCCAGCTTGTTGCGCAGCGAGAGCTCCACGTTGATGCGCTCGATGCCGTCCACGTACTCGCCCATGCGCGGCAGCGGGATCACCACGTCCTCGTTGATCTTGAAGGCGTTGGTGTGGCGCGCGATCGCCGCGGTGCGCTTGCGGTCCAGCCAGAACTTCTTGCGCGCTTCCGGGCTCACCGCCACGAAACCCTCGCCGACGCGGGCATTGGCCATGCGCACCACTTCGGCGGTGGCGCGCGCCACCGCGTCGTCGTCCTCGCCCACGATGTCGCCGAACAGCGCCATCTTGGGGAAGGCTCCGCGCTTGCTCTTGGGCGCGTAGCCCACGGCGCGCAGGTAGCGCTCGTCCAGATGCTCCAGGCCGGCCAGGATCGCGCCGCCCGGGCGCTGGTCGAGGAAGTCCTTGATCTCCACGATGGAGGGAATGGCCTCGCGCGCCTGCCCGAAGAACTCCAGGCAGAAGGTGCGCACGCGCGGCGGCATGCGATGCAGCACCCAGCGCGCGCTGGTGATCAGTCCGTCGCAGCCTTCCTTCTGCACACCCGGCAGGCCGGCCAGGAACTTGTCGGTGACGTCCTTGCCCAGGCCCTCCTTGCGGAAGCGCGCGCCGGGGATTTCCAGCACCCTGGTGTCCAGCGGCGTGGTGCCGTCGGGCGCGAAGGTCTTGCACTCGAAGCGCACCAGCGGCGCGTCGTGGATCTTGCCCAGGTTGTGGTCCAGGCGGGTCACCTCGACCCAGCGACCCTGCGGGTCGACCATGCGCCACCAGGCCAGGTTGTCGATCGCGGTGCCCCACAGCACGGCCTTCTTGCCCCCGGCGTTCATCGCGATGTTGCCGCCGATGCACGAGGCCTCGGCCGAGGTGGGGTCGACCGCGAACACCAGCCCGGCCTGCTCGGCGCGGTCGGCCACGCGCTGCGTGACCACGCCGGCGCCGGTGCGGATGGTGGGCACCGGCTGCGCCACGCCGGGCAGCTCGATCAGCTCCACCTCGCCCAGGTCCTCGAGCTTCTCGGTGTTGATCACCGCGCTGTTCCACACCAGCGGCACCGCGCCGCCGGTATAGCCGGTGCCGCCTCCGCGGGGCACGATGGTCAGGCCCAGCGCCACGCAGGCGCGTACCAGCTCGGCCATCTCGGCCTCGGTGTCGGGGCACAGCACGACGAAGGGCACCTCGACCCGCCAGTCGGTGGCGTCGGTCATGTGCGCGGCGCGCGACAGGCCGTCGAAGCGGATGTTGTCGCGCCGGGTGTGGCGCGCCAGCTCGCGCTGGGCGCGCCGGCGCAACGCGGCCACCGCGTCGAACCACGATGCGAACTCCTGCACGGCCTCGCGCGCGCGCTCGAGCAGGCGCCCCACCAGCTCGTCGCGTGCCTGGGCCTGGGCGTCCGCGCCGCCGTCGCGGCGCTTCTCGATTTCGCGCAGGCGGTGCCACAGCGCCTCGATCAGGGCGTGGCGCCGCTTGGACGAGCCCAGCAGGTCGTCCTGCAGATAGGGGTTGCGCTTGACTACCCAGATGTCTCCCAGCACCTCGTACAGCATGCGCGCGCTGCGCCCGGTGCGGCGCTGCTGGCGCAGCTGGTCCAGCCATTCCCAGGCACTCGCGCCGAGCAGGCGGATGACGATCTCGCGGTCGGAGAACGAGGTGTAGTTGTACGGAATCTCGCGCAGGCGCGCCGGCGCATCGTCGTGGGCCGGCTGCGGGGCCGGCGGCTCGACGGCGTCGAGCTGGGCAATCGGGGCTTGAGGGGCGTTCATGGCATCCACCGAAAACGCCATTGTAGGAAGCGGGGCCGATTCTCGCGGCCCGCTTGATCGGCGGCCCCGCCGCCCGGACTCAGTCCGGGGTCGTGGCGGGGGTCGACCCCGGGTGCGCCGCCGGGGCGGTGGTGGGCGC
>JAKBNS010000104.1 GCA_021830925.1 Pseudomonadota bacterium
TTGAGGTCGCGCTGGGTGTTCTCGATCACCTTGGCGGCCTCGGCCACCTTGATCGACGAGGCCTTGTGCACGCCGGCGGTGATCACGCTGGAGTACATCTCGGCCACGCGCTCCAGCGTGGCCTCGTTGTCGCCGGAGACCACCTTGACGATGCGCGTCAGGGTGTGCTCGCGGTCGCCCGGGTTGATGCGCTCGGGGGAGTAGCCGACGTGGAAGTCCTGCTTCCAGCTCAGGCCCGAGTGGTGCTCGATGATGGGCACGCACACTTCCTCGGTGGCGCCCGGGTACACGGTGGACTCGAACACGATGGTGGCGCCGCGCTTGAGGTTGCGGCCCACGGCCTCGCTGGCGGATTCCAGCGGGGAGAAGTCGGGGTTGTGCGCGATGTCCACCGGCGTGGGCACGGCGACGATCACGAAGTCGGCCTCGCGCAGTCGCGCGGGGTCCGTCGTCGGCTCGAGCATCGAGGCCGCCTTGAGCTCGCTGCTGCTGACTTCCCCGGTGGGATCGAAGCCCTGGCGGTAGGCCTCGATCTTGGCGGGCGAGAGGTCCAGGCCGATGGTGCGGTACTTCTTACCGAATTCCACCGCCAGGGGAAGCCCGACATAGCCGAGTCCGACGACCGCGACGACACTCATAGATCACCATTCAAGTTGGGGTTGGAGGACAAGGCGCGGCGCCGACACGCGGGCCCGCGCCGCGGGCGAGCGTCAGCGCGCGCCTTCGCCGAACACGACTACGCGAACCGTCTCCAGCAGGATCTGCGCGTCGAGCACGAGCGAGTGGTTCTTCACGTAGTACAGGTCGAACTGCAGCTTGCGCCGCGCGTCGGCCAGCGAGGCGCCGTAGGAGAAGCGTACCTGCGCCCAGCCGGTCAGCCCGGGCTTGACGCTGTGGCGGATGGCGTAGAAGGGAATCTGCTCGGTGAGCTGCTCGACGAAACTGGGGCGCTCGGGGCGGGGGCCGACCAGGCTCATTTCGCCGCGCAGCACGTTGAACAGCTGCGGGAGTTCATCGATGCGGGTCTTGCGCACGAAGCGGCCGACCCGGGTCACGCGGGAATCGTTGGCCTGCGCCCAGCGCGCCACGCCGTCCTTCTCGGCGTCGGTGCGCATGCTGCGGAACTTGAGCACGTGGAAGGTCTTGCCCGCGCGGCCCACGCGCTCCTGGCGGAACAGCACCGGCGCGCCGTCCTCGATGAAGATCGCCAGCGCCGCCAGCAGCATGATCCACCAGGTCAGCGCCAGCAGCACCAGGGCGACGATCACGTCGAACAGGCGCTTGACGGTGGTGCGCATCCAGCCCTGCGCGAAGCCGTTGCCGTAGATCAGCCAGCTGGCCTTGAGGCTGTCCAGCGGCACCTCGCCCTTGAGGCGTTCGCTGAAGGTAGCCAGGGAATGCACGGCGACGCCCAGGGTGCGGCATTCCAGCAGGTGGCGCAGCGGCAGCACGCCGCCGCGCTGCTCGCGCACCGCGACCACGATGTCGTCGATGCCGTGCTCGCCGGCCAGCGCCGCCAGCGGCCGGGTCTGGTCGAGCACCGGGGCCGGCAGGCCCGGTGCGGGGCCGTCGTCGTGGCCCGAGGGATAGAAGCCCACCAGGTCGTAGGCGCCGCCGCCGCGCTGCATGATGTCGGCGGCCACGGCCAGCGCGTCGGCGCCGCAGCCGATGAGCAGCACCTTGCGGTTCCACAGTCCGCGGGAATGCGCGTTCATCAGCGGGCGCCGGATGAGCAGCAGGGCGATGAACTGGTAGATGTAGGCCAGGCCGAGGAAGTGCAGCGGATGCTGCTCGGCCTCGCTGAGTTGCAGCACCAGGAAGAACAGCGGGCCCACGCTGACGAAGGTGGCCAGCAGCATGCACAGCAGCAGCGCGCGCAGGGAGCCCACGCGCTCGCGCTGGTAGGCACCGAAGGCGGCGAACAGCACCAGCATGACCAGCGCGAAGGACAGCGCCTCGGGAAGCAGGGAGCCGACCAGGTCGGCCGGGTGCATGGGTACGCCCGAGACGGCCGCCAGCGTGACGCCGGAGCCGATGGCCGCCAGCAGCAGGAGCATGAAGTCCATGCTCAGCTCCAGCACCGTGCGCGTGGGCACGTAGTGGTCGAAGACCCGGATCATGTTGTGTGGCTTTCCCGTTGCGCTGCGTGCCCGGCGCTACTGCGCCGGAAGCTTAGCGGCCTCGCACGAAGGTGTTCAGCGCGGACCTGCGCCGTTGTTTTTCGGATGGACTGCACGTGCGCGAACCAATCCACGATCGGCAGATCTCCACGAATGCAGTATGTTTGCATGCACCCCGGATTCGGTCATCCCCTCGATATGGGGAGATTTTGATCCGGGCTGCTGAAATAGACTGCGATGCACCGTACTCGGCGTCATGTTCGCGCCGTTTTGTTACGCCGTCACCATCCGGATTTCCGGAAAGGCGCGGCGAGTGTGAAATCCTTCACGAAAATGGCCGCGATGAAATCGATTCTTACCGCCCGGGGACCCCGCCGACTTGCAGCCTGGTGCGCCTGCGTGCTCGCGCTGGCCCTCGGCGCGTGTGCCACGAACAACTTCCCGCCGGCGCCGAAGCAGGTGCCGGTGTCGGATTACCACTACGTCATCGGCCCTGGCGACACCCTGCACATCGGGGTGTGGCAGAACCCTGACCTGTCCGCCACGGTGCAGGTTCGACCCGACGGGCGCATCTCGGCGCCGCTGGTCGACGGCCTGCAGGCGGCCGGGCTCACGCCCGATCAGCTGGCGGCGAAAATCCGCGAGCACATCTCGAAATACGTGCGCGAGCCGGTGGTCACGGTGGTGGTGAGCAATTTCCACGGCGCCTACGGCCAGCAGATCTCGATCGTCGGGGCCGCGGCGAAACCGCAGACCATTCCCTACCGGGACAAGATGACGGTGCTCGACGCGATGATTGCCGCGGGCGGCCTGACGCCTTACGCGGACGGCAA
This sequence comes from Pseudomonadota bacterium, assembly GCA_021830925.1. Lineage (GTDB taxonomy): Bacteria > Pseudomonadota > Gammaproteobacteria > Burkholderiales > Burkholderiaceae_C > Thiomonas_A. The sequence goes on from JAKBNS010000104.1 coordinate 2,954, forward strand.
CGCGGCGGTGCTGATCCGCGACGGCAAGTCCTACAGCCTGCACCTGGGCGACCTGCTGCACCGGGGCATGATGGCCGACAACGTGCCGCTGCTGCCGGGGGACACGATCATGATTCCGCAGGGCTGGTTCTGATCCGCGCCGTCGGGGAGTCGATGCCATGAAGCTTCGCATGCATGGGGTGGCCCGCGCCGTGTTGGCCGTGTGCGCCGGGGTGGCCGCCGCCGGGGCGGCGCAGGCCCAGGTGATTCCGCGCGTCAGCGGGCCGCTGCAGGCGGCTTCGGGCGCCGGTGAGCAGGCGAGCCCGCCCACCACGTACGTGGCGCCGTCGGTGTCGGTGCTGGTCACGCAGACCGACAACTCCAACTACGGCCTGGGCGGGGCTCCGCGCAGCGATACCCTGATCGAGGTCGCGCCGCGGCTGTTCCTGGACTCCGAGCATGCGCGCTGGCAGGTGCAGGCCGACATCGGCCTGCACGGCATCTACTACCGCGGCGGCACCGAGCCCAGCCTGGTGGCGCCCGACGGCAGCGTGAAGCTGCACAGCGAAGTGGTCGACCACTTCGTGTATTTCGACGCCGGCATGCTGGCGCAGCAGGCGGCCATCAGTCCCTACGTGGGCCAGGGCGGGCCGCTGCAGGGACCGCGCTACACCAGCACGCAGTGGCACGTGGAGCCGTACATCGACCGCGAGCTGCAGCCCGGCCTGCGCCTGCAGGCGCACAGCGATGCCACGTGGACCCACGTGAGCAACACGGGAGCGCAGAGCGGGGTGGTCGGCGGGCGCTACCTGGACCAGCTCGTGCGCCTGGACCAGACGCCGCTGGACTGGGGCTACGGCCTGGTGGCCGAACAGAGCTACTCGACCTACAACGACCAGCCCTACGCGTCCTTTCGCGACACCACGGCGCGCGGCATCCTGAACTACGCGGTCACGCCGCAATGGGTGGTGGGGGTGATCGGCGGGCGGGAGAAGGCGCAGGCCTATCACGCCGACGAAACGGCCGGCATCTACGGCGTGCGCACCCAGTGGCGGCCCAATCAGCAGCAGCGCGTGGACGCCACCGTCGAGCATCGCTTCTTCGGCACCGGGTGGGATCTCGCGGCGACCGGCGGGACCCCGCTGCTGCGCTACACGCTGAACCTGGGACGAGGCCTGGCGAGCTACCTGGCGCCGCTCGGCGGCAACACCAGCTCCGCGACCAACATCAGCACCCTGCTGGGCGGGCTGCTCACGTCCCAGTACCCGAATCCCCTGCAGCGGGCGCAGATGGTGCAGAGCCTGCTGGGCGACTCCGGGCTTCCGGCGGGGCTGCCCACCGTAGGCGGCTACTACACCTCGTCGACGGTGCTGCAGAACAGCGCCGTCGCGACCGTGCTGCTGCTGCACCAGCGCGACAGCTACGCGCTGTCGCTGTACCGCAACCGCAGGGAGGACCTGTTCCTGCCGGGGCAGCAGGTGCTGCAGCTGATCCAGAGCGCGTCGAACGACAACATCCAGACCGGGGCCGCGTTCAATTACGGGCACCGCCTGACGCCGCTGGACACGATGAACGTCACCCTTCAGCGTGAACTCAACACCGGGTTCGGGTTGAACGAAGGAACCAGCGCGCGCCAGTCCTCGCTGATCCTGCAGCTCGACCACAAGTTCACGCCGGGCACCGTCGGACTGATCGGAGCGCGCCGGCGGCTGCTGCGCTCCACCGTGGTCGGCGATACCGGCGAGACGGCGATTTTCGCGGGCCTGGTTCACCGGTTCTGATCCCGCGCCGGCACGCCGACATGTACGAGCAGTTCTATGGCCTGAGCGGACCGCCGTTCCAGATCCATCCCGATCCCGGTTTCTATTTCGAGAGCAAGGGCCACGCCACCGCGTACCAGTACCTGCGCTTCGGCGCCTTCCAGGGCGAGGGGTTCATCGTCGTCACGGGGGAGATCGGCGCCGGCAAGACCACCTTGCTGCGGGCGCTGCTGGCCGAGCTGGATCCGGCGAAGATCGTCGCCGCGCAGATCGTCAGCACCCAGCTCGGCGCGGACGACCTGTTGTCGGCGGTCGGGCTGGCCTTCGGCATCAACGTCGAGGGCCTGAGCAAGGCCAGGGTGCTGGTCACGCTGGAGGCCTATCTGGCCACCCTGGCCACGTCCAACCGGCGCGCGCTGCTGATCGTCGACGAGGCGCAGAACCTGAGCCCGGGGGCGATCGAGGAACTGCGCATGCTGTCGAACTTCCAGTTCGGCAGCAAGGCCCTGCTGCAGAGCTTCCTGGTCGGCCAGCCCGAGTTGCGCGACATCATCCGCCTGCCGCAGATGGAGCAGTTGCGCCAGCGCGTGCTGGCCAGTTGCCACCTGGGCCCGATGGAGGCCCCGGAGACGCGCGCCTATGTGGAGCATCGGTTGCGCCACGTGGGCTGGAGCGGCCGTCCGGCCTTCGACGACGAGGCCTTCGCCGCCATCCACCAGGCCACGCAGGGCGTGCCGCGGCGCATCAACGCCCTGTGCAGCCGGTTGCTGCTGTCGGCATTCCTGGAATCCGGCGAGCGCATCGACCTCGAGCGCGTGCGACGCGTCGAACGCGAGATGCGCGAGGAAATCACCGGCGAGCGCGAGAAGCCCCGGGCGGCCGCGCCCGGCGGCGTCGCGTCCTCGTTGCTTTGCGTGGCCGGCTCGGAGCGCGACGAACTCGTGGCCGCGGTGCTGATGCGGGCCTTCGCGGCGCGCGAGGACCTGCCCCCCGCCCGGCTGCTGCGCTTCACCGAAGCGCCCGAGCCGGCCGGCGACACGGTCGCCGCGCGGCGAGCGGGCACCGCGGTCGACGCGGCCCAGACCCTGGAATTGCCCGCCGGGCCGCCCGCGGCGCGTGTCGCCCAGGCCGCGGCGGCCCTCGCGGCCATGCTGGACGCGAGCCCTCCCGCCGCGCTGGTGGCGATCGGCGACGGTGCGATCGATCTGGCCTGTGCCATCGTCGCGTCGGAAGCCGGCATACCGGTGGTGCGCGTGGACGCGGGCGCCTCGCGCGGCAGGCGCGCGCTGCCCCGGCAGCGCCGCAGGGTGCTGCTGGATCACCTCGCCAGCGTGGCCTTCGCGGCCGACCCGGTGGCGGGGCGATTGCTCGAGACGGAGGGCCTGCCGTCGCATTGCATCCATGTTTGCGGCAGCCTGGCGGGTGACGTGCTGCGCGTGGGCTTCTCCAGCAGCGTGGACCCCGGCCAGGTGTTCCGCCGCGAGGGTGTCCCCCTGTCCGTGCTCAGCGATCCGGCCGGCTATGTGTTGATCGGCCTGGACGACAGCTCCGAGGAGGCCGCCGACGCGGTGCTCGGCGTGGACGCCCAGCTGCGCTCGATGGGCTGGCGGGTGCGCATGGTATGGCCGGTGGAATCCGCGCTGCGGGAGCGGCTCGCGGCGCGTTGCGCCGACGCGGGCGCCGGCGCCGTCAACGTGATCGAGGCCTCGGCGGGCGGGGAGTGGCTGGGGCTGGTGCGCCACGCGCGCTGCCTGCTCACCGACAGCGACCGCCTGCGCGACGAGGCGCGGGCGATGGGAGTTCCCAGCCTGGGCTTCGACGAGGGGGCGGGCGGGCGCGTCGGCGAAGCGGGCGCACGGCGGCAGTCCGCGCTGCGCCTGGCGCAAGGCCTGGCCGATACCATCGCCGGCGGCGATGTCCGCATCCCTTGCGGAGCGGAGCAGGGGTCCTCCGCCGAACGCATCGCCGGGGTGCTGTCGGACTGGCTGCTGGCACGCCAGGACCGGAATTACCGCACATTTCTGGAAAGTACTTGAAACACTCGTGCCGCCTCCCGCAATCGCGGCTTGGCGGGCGCCGAGAAACTGCGCACAATGCTCAGGCTGCGCTTCGCGCTCCTGCCCAAACGCCATGAACGATATGCTCGCACCCCTTTTCAACCTGCTGCCCGCCATGTGGGAGCGGCGCTGGTGGGGGCTTGCCGTGGCCTGGGCGGTGGCCATCCTCGGAGCGCTCGGCGTGCTGGCCTACAAGGAGCGCTACCAGGCGAGCGCCATGGTCTACGTGGACACGCAGACCACGCTGCGCCCGCTGCTGGAAGGCCTGTCGGTGCAGCCCGACCTGAGCCAGCAGGTGGCGCTGCTGGCGCAGACCCTGCTGTCGCGCGACAACGTGATCACCATCATGGATCGCAACCACCTGCTGCGCCCCGGCGCCACCAACCTGCAGCGG
>JAKBNS010000033.1 GCA_021830925.1 Pseudomonadota bacterium
GACTTTCCGAAAGGACTTCGTCATGAGCCAACTGGCGCTGGTCATCGACCTCGACGTATGCGTGGGCTGCCACGCCTGCGTGACCTCCTGCAAGCAATGGAACACCTCCGGCGCGGCCGGGCCGCTGAGCGACGTCGACCCCTTCGGGCCCGACACCTCGGGGGTGTTCTTCAACCGGGTGCAGACCTTCGAGGTCGGCGCCTTCCCGGCCACCGAGGTGCTGCATTTCCCCAAGAGCTGCCTGCATTGCAAGGACGCGCCCTGCGTGCCGGTATGCCCGACCGGGGCGTCCTACAAGCGCGCCGAGGACGGCATCGTGCTGGTCGACGCCGACAAGTGCATCGGCTGCAAGTACTGCTCGTGGGCCTGCCCGTACGGCGCGCGCGAATTCGACGAGCCGCGCGGCGTGATGACCAAATGCACGCTGTGCGTGGACCGCGTGTACGACACGTCGATCCCGGAAAGCCGGCGCAAGCCGGCCTGCGTCAATGCCTGCCCGACCAGCGCGCGGCTGTTCGGCGACGTCGACGACCCCGAGTCGGAAGTGTCTCGCGCCATCGCCGAGCGCGGCGGCTTCGCACCCATGCCCGAACTGGGAACGCGTCCGGCCAACCACTACCTGCCGCGACGCACCATGCGCGAGGCCACGCCGCAGGCGCAGACCGCGGTGCCCGAGCCGGCGCGCGCGCAGCGCGGCGCCGGCGTGCTCGACTGGCTGGGCGCGCTGATCGGGCTTGCGGGCGACGCCGCGCAGCCGGCAGGCAGCGCGCCGACCCACGCGATTCGCGATGCCGCGCCGGCCGCGCGGCGCTGAACGAGGAAAGTCCATGCGTCCCGCCTGGTCCGTGATCTGGTTCACCACCCTGCTGGGCTGCGCCCAGGGCATGGTCGTCGCGCTCGCGCTGGCCGGCCTCGCCGGCCCGCTCGACCCCGCCGCGCTGCGCGACGCGCTGTTCGCCGCGTTCGCGCTCGGCGCCATCGCGCTGGGCTGCTCCTTCGCCCACCTCGGGCAGCCACTGCGCGCCTGGCGCGCGGCCGCGATGTGGCGCACTTCCTGGCTGTCGCGCGAGGTCATCGCCGTATCGGCGTTTCTCGCGTTGACCGCCGCCAGCGCGCTGGGCGTGGATCGCCTGGGTGCCTGGCCGGCATGGCTGCAGGGCCTGAGCGTGCTGGCCGCGCTGCTGCTGTGGCTGTGCACCGGCAAGGTCTACGCGGCCATCGGCTTCATTCGCGAATGGGCCACGCCGCTGACCCCGCTGAACTTCGCCCTCATGGGGCTGGCCAGCGGCCACCTGGCGGCGGCCGCGCTGCTGGCCGCGCTGCACCAGCCGGCCGCGGCGACGCTCGCGCACCTGGCGCTGTCGTGGACCGTGCTGGCGTGGCTGTCGCGCGCTGCCGCACTCGCGCGCCTGAAGCGGCTGCGCCGCGCCGGCTCGATCCACGGCGCGGTCGGCGCGGGAGCCCGCCCGGTGCGCCAGGTCTCACGCGGATTTACCGCAGGCAGCTTCAACCTGGAAGAGTTCGGCTTGCGCGCCCAGTCCGCGCTGCTGCGGCGCCTGCGCAGCTTGTACATGATCGCCGCGTTCGCGCTGCCCAGCGTCGCGCTGGCGCTGCTGGCCGGCTCCGGGCCGCGACTGGACTGGCTCGGCTCGCTGGCCCTGCTGCAATTCGCCGCCCTGCTCGGCGAGCGCTGGGACTTCTTCGCCCAGGTCGATCACCCGCAGAATCACTATTACGCTGCGGCGCAATAAGACGGTCCCGCAGCGTCGGCCCGAAAAACCCACTTGCCGAGGCGGCCCCGGCGCCGCGACAATCGGCGCATGATCCAGGGCCTGTTGCTGGCGGCCGGGCGCTCCCGGCGCTTCGGCGCGGACAAACGACGCGCGAACGTCGACGGCGAGCCGTTGCTGCTGCGCACGGTGCGCCGTTGGCTGGAAGCACGCGACGAGCTGTTCGACCGCCTGCTGGTGGTGCTGCGCGAGCCGTCGGACAGCGAACGCGAACTCGCGGCCCGCCTGCTCGAACTCGGCGTGCCCAGTACCTTCTGCGCCGAGGCCCAGCTCGGCATGGGCCATTCGCTGGCCTGGGGCGTGCTGCAGACCCCGCGCGTCGACGGCTGGCTGATCGGCCTGGCCGACATGCCCGCGCTGCAGGCGGCGAGCATCCGCGCCGTGGCCCATGCCTTGCGCGCGGACAACATCGTCGTGCCCACGCACGGAGGCCTGCGCGGCCACCCGGTAGGCTTCGGCAGCGACTTCGGCAACGAGCTGCTCGCGGTGCGCGGCGACTCCGGCGCGCGCAGCGTGCTGCAGGCCCACCGCGATGCCCTGCACTGGCTCGAACTCGAAGACCCCGGGCTGTTGCTGGACATCGACGAACCGTCGCAACTGGCCCAGTCGACGCTGCCGCGCGACTGAGCCGCACGCATCAGCGCTGCCGCATCAGCTCCGCCAGGCTGGCCGCCAGCTGCTCCAGGCTGGCCAGGTTGTGCACGGCCAGCATCGCGTCGCATCCGGCATGCAGCGCGGCGGCGCCGCGCGCGCTGGGCTGGTAGGCGGCGAATCGCAGCAGCGGGTTGAGCCACAGCACGCGCCGGCTGCGCCTGCGCAGCCAGGCCAGCTCCTGCTGCAGCTGCTGCGGCTCCCCGGTGTCCAGGCCGTCGCTGATCAACAGGACCAGGCTGCGACGCCCGACCAGGCGCCGGGAGTGCTCACGGCGCAGCGAGGCCAGGCACTCCCCCAGGCGCGTGCCTCCCGCGAAGTCGGGCACGGCAGCCGACACCGCCGCCAGCATGTCGTCGCTGTCGGGCAGCGCAAACGCCGGGGTCAGGTCGGTCAGGCTGGTGCCCACGGCGAACACGTCGCGGCGCCGCATGCCCCGGGTGGCCGCGTGCAGGAAGGCCAGCAGCAGGCGCGTGTAGCGCTCCATCGAGCCCGACACATCGACCAGCACCAGCAGCGGCGGTGCCTCGCGCCTGCGCTGCAGACGCGGCAGCTCCATGCACTCGCCACCGCAACGCGCCGCCTGGCGCAGCACGCGAGGCCAGTCGGCGCGCACGCCGCGCACGCCCGAACGCACGCGTCTCGAAGGCAATCGGGGCAGAGGCAGGGGAATTTCCCGCGCCAGGCGCTCGAGCAGCCGGTACTCGGAGGCTCCCAGGGCGTTGAAGTCGGCGTGGCGCAACTGGCGCCTGGCGCTGGCCGACATGCAGGCGTCGAACTCGACGGCCTGCTCCGGCTGGGGGCGCTGGTCGCGTGCACTGCGCGGCGCCGCCAGCGCCTCGCGCACGCGGGGGCGCTGGCGCGGCGGATCGGCCTTGCCCTCGGCACTGGGCAGCATCTGCGCCAGCAGCTTGGAGGCCACCGCCGGATCGCGAAAAAAGGTGTCGAACAATTCGCGGAACACGCCGCGGTCGCGCTCGTTTCCCACCAGCACGGCTTCCAGCGCCGCCTCCAGGTCGTCGCGGCGCCGCAGGCCCACGGCCTGCATCGCCCTGGCGGCCAGCGCGATGCGCGAGGCATCGACCGACAGCCCGGCACGGCGCAGCGCGCGCGCGAAACCGGAGACGTTGCCCAGCAGCTTGCCCTGACGCGCGTCACCCAGCAGCATGCGTCGGCTCCCGCGCCGGGACCCTACTCGGTCGGCGCCGGCGCCAGCAGCTCGGCGGCCAGGTCGCGGGTCAACGCAGCCACGTCCTCGCGCTGCTTGAACAGGATGCCGGCGGTGTCGGTGACCACCTCGGGGTCGAGGTTCAGCGTGTCCAGCGCGACCAGCGCGCGCGCCCACTCCACGCTCTCGGCGATTCCCGGCATGCGCTGGAAGCTGCCCGCGTAGGGCGCGCCGCGCACCCGCGACACGAACTCGGCGACCTGGCGCGTGAGCTCGGCAGGCGCCTGCGGAACCTGCGCGCGCACGATGGCCAGCTCGCGTTCGCGCTCGGGATAGTCCAGCCAGTGGTACAGGCAGCGGCGCTTGACCGCGTCGTTGAGCTCGCGCGTGCGGTTGCTGGTGAGAATGGTCACCGGCGCCACCTCGGCGCGCACGGTGCCGAGCTCGGGAATGCTCACCTGGTATTCGCCCAGGTACTCGAGCAGGAAGGCCTCGAAGGGCTCGTCGGCGCGGTCGACCTCGTCGATCAGCAGCACCGCGCCCGGCGCCGGAGCCTGCAAGGCCTGCAGCAGCGGGCGATGGATCAGGTAGCGCTCCTGGTAGACCTCGCGCTCGATCTGCTCGGCCTGCGCATGCCCCTCGGCGGCGCGCATGTGCAGCAACTGCGCCGAGTAGTTCCACTCGTACAGCGCTTCACGCAGCTCCAGGCCGTCGTAGCACTGCAGTCGCAGCAGCTGGCGCGCGAGCACCTCGGCCAGGGCCTTGGCCAGCTCGGTCTTGCCCACTCCCGGCTCGCCTTCCAGCAGCAGCGGGCGCTGCAGGCGCAGCGCCAGGAACACCGCGGTGGCCAGGCGCCGGTCGGCGTAGTAGCCGCATTGCTGCAACGCGGCGCTGAGTTCGTCGATGCTGTCGGGGTCTGTCTGGTTCATCGTGAATCCACGAGACGAGACGGCGCGCCGGCCCGGATGCCTCCGGAGCCGGCGCGCCGCGTGCGTGACGCCGTGGCTACCCGAGCGCCTTGGCCACCGCGCGCTGGGCCATCACGCCGATCAGGTTGGCACGGTATTCGGCGCTGGCATGCAGGTCGCTGGCCAGGCCTTCCGGATCGATGGCGACCGAGGCCGCCGCCTGCGGCGTGAAGCTGGCCGACAGGGCCTTTTCCAGCCCGGCGTGGCGGAACACCCCGCTGCCACCGCCGGTCACCGCCACGCGCACCCCATCGTCGCGCTGCGCCACGAACACGCCGATCAGCGCGAAGCGCGACGCCGGCTGGCGGAACTTCATGTAGGCGGCGCGCCGCGGAATGGGAAAGTCGATGGCGGTGATCAGTTCGCCCTCGTCCAGCGCGGTGGTGAACACGCCGACGAAGAAGTCGTCCGCGGCGATCGTGCGCCTGGTGGTGTGCACCGTGGCGCCCAGCCCGAGCACGGCGCTGGGATAGCACGCGGCAGGGTCGTTATTGGCCACCGAGCCGCCGAGCGTGCCCATCGCGCGCACCTGGCGGTCGCCGATCTGCGACGCCAGGTCGGCCAGCGCGGGAATCGCCTGGCGCACCTCGGCGCTGGCCGCCACCTCGGCGTGGCGGGTCATCGCGCCGATGCGCAGGCTGTTGCCCTGGCGGCTGATGCCGCGCAGGTCGGCGGCGCCGCCCAGGTCGACCAGCGCCTCGGGTTGCGCGATGCGCAGTTTCATCGCGGCCAGCAGGGTCTGGCCGCCGGCCAGCGGCCGTGCGCCCGCGGCCGCGTGGCGCGCTGCGTCGGCAGCGTTGCTGGCGCGTTCCAGTTGGAAGGCATACATGGTGTCGGTCTCCTCAGGCTTGGGCGCGGCGAATGGTCTGCCACACGCGCATCGGCGTGGCGGGCATGTCGAAGTCCTTCACCCCGAGCGGGGCGAGGGCGTCGAGCACGGCGTTGATCACCGCCGGCGGCGAGCCGATGGCACCGGCCTCGCCACAACCCTTGGTGCCCAGCGGGTTGTGCAGGCACGGGGTGCAGATGGTGTCGAGCTTCGGGGTCGGAAGGTCGTCCGCGCGCGGCATCGCATAGTCGCTGAACGACGCGGTGAGCAACTGGCCGCTGTCGGGGTCGTACACGCACTGCTCGAGCAGCGCCTGGCCCACGCCCTGCGCGATGCCGCCGTGCACCTGGCCCTCGACGATCATCGGGTTGATGATGGTGCCGAAGTCGTCGACCGCGGTGAAACGGTCGACCCGCGTGACCCCGGTGGCGGGATCGATCTCCACCTCGCAGATATAGGTGCCCGCCGGGTAGGTGAAGTTGGTCGGGTCGTAGAACGCGGTCTCGTTCAGGCCCGGCTCCAGCTTGTCCAGCGGATAGTTGTGCGGCACGTAGGCGGTCAGCGCCACCTGCGCGAAGGGAATCGACTTGTCGGTACCCTTGACCGTGAAGTTGCCGCCGCTGAACTCGATGTCGGCGTCGCTCGCCTCGAGCAGGTGCGCGGCGATCTTCTTGGCCTTGGTCTCGATCTTGTCCAGCGCACGCATGATGGCCGCGCCGCCCACGCTGATCGAGCGCGAGCCGTAGGTTCCCATGCCGAAGGGAATGCGCCCGGTGTCGCCGTGCACCACGTCGACGTTCTCCACGGGGATTCCCAGGCGCGCGGCCACGACCTGCGCGAAGGTCGTCTCGTGGCCCTGGCCGTGGCTGTGCGAGCCGGTGAACACGGTCACGCTGCCGGTCGGATGCACCCGCACCTCGCCGCACTCGAACAGCCCGGCGCGCGCGCCCAGGGCGCCCGCGATGTTGCTCGGCGCAAGCCCGCAGGCCTCGATGTAGCTGGAGTAGCCGATGCCGCGCAGCAGCCCCTTGGCCTTGCTGGCCTCGCGTCGCGCGGCGAAGCCGGCGACGTCGGCCAGTTCCTGCGCGCGGCTCAGGCAACCCAGGTAGTCGCCGGTGTCGTACTGCAAGGCCACCGGGGTCTGGTAGGGCCACTTGTCGATGAAATTGCGCCGGCGGATCTCGTCCTGGCCCAGTCCGAGCTCCCAGCCGCAACGCGACACCAGGCGCTCGACCAGGTAGGTCGCTTCCGGGCGCCCGGCACCGCGGTAGGCGTCGACCGGGGCGGTGTTGGTGAACCAGGCGTCGACCTCGACGTAGATCTGCGGGGTCTTGTACTGCCCTGCCAGCAGCGTGCCGTACAGAATGGTCGGCACCGCGGTGGCGAAGGTCGACAGGTAGGCGCCCAGCGCGGCGTGGGTGTGCACGCGCATGGCCAGGAAGTGCCCCTGCGAATCCATCGCCATCTCGGCGTGGCTGACATGGTCGCGCCCGTGGGCGTCGCTGAGAAAGGCCTCGGTACGGTCGGCCGTCCACTTGATCGGGCGCCCACCGAGCTTCTTGGATGCCCAGGTCAGCGCCACGTCCTCGGCGTACAGGTAAATCTTGGAGCCGAAACCCCCACCCACGTCCGGGGCGATCACGCGCACCTTGTG
>JAKBNS010000055.1 GCA_021830925.1 Pseudomonadota bacterium
GAACACGGCGTGGATAGGCCCGGGATGCTGGCGCAGCACTTCCATGCCGATGGTGCCCTGGCCGGCGATCACGTCCGGGTCGTCGAAGGGATGCACGAAAGTCAGGCCGCGCTCGGCCTGCAGCCGGGCGGCGTGGGCGGCGGCGTCGCTGTAGCTTTCGCCCTCCAGCACGATCTCGACCGAGCCGGCGCCGAAGGAGCGAACCGCATCGATTTTCACCTTCGGGGTGGTCGAGGGCATCACGATCACGGCGCGGCAGCCCAGTTTGCGAGCCGACAGCGCGACGCCCTGGGCATGGTTGCCCGCGGAGGCGCAGATCACTCCGCGCTTGCGCTCCTCCTCGCTCAGGCGCGACATCTTGTTGTAGGCGCCGCGCAGCTTGAAGCTGAACACGGGTTGCTGATCCTCCCGCTTGAGCAGCACGCTGTTGTGCAGGCGTCGGCTGAGGTTGTGCGCCAGGTCCAGCGGGGTCTCGTGCGCGACGTCGTACACGTTCGCGGTCAGGATGCGCTGGAGGTAGTCGATGGGCTTGCGGGTCACGTGCGGGGCCAGGGCGGGCAAAGACCCCAGTTTATCCAAGGGCGGACACCGGCCCCGTCGGGCACGCCACACGCGCGCGCTGGACAAAAAAAACCCAGGCGTTTGGCCTGGGTTTGAATCCACCTATGGAGGAGTGGAGGAGACAAGAGGCGTCGACCAGACATCGTCGACATGGACACATCTTAGGACAAACCCGAGGTTTTGGCAAAACCCCTGGCGCGCCGAGGTTAATTTGCGTGCATTCGAATGTGCTGATGTCGCGCCTTCGTCACGCGCGCCGGACGCGCCCGAGGAATCGCCGCGCGGGGCTGTTGCGAGCGCGCAACTGTGCTGGAGCGCATGACGCACAATAGAGCCCTGGAGCCGCGACTTGGCGGCGTGGGAGATTCGAGCAATGGAATGCACGGTGCGCTGGACCAAGCCCCTGGACGGGGAAGGCATGGCCTTCGTCGCCACCACGGGCAGCGGGCACATGATCACCATGGACGGAGCCCCGGCCGCGCGCGAGGGCGAGCCGGGAGGACACGACCTGGCGCCGCGGCCCATGGAGACGGTGCTGGCCGGAACCGGCGGATGCACCGCCTACGACGTGGTCTACATCCTGCGCAAGGGACGCCAGGACGTGCGCGACTGCAGCGTGCGCCTGCGCGCCGAGCGCGCGGACAGCGACCCGAAGGTGTTCACCGCGATCCACATGCACTTCGTGGTCAGCGGGCGCGGGCTCGACCCGGCGAAGGTGGAGCGGGCGATCGCGCTTTCCCACGAGAAGTACTGCTCCGCCAGCGCCATGCTGGCGAAGACCGCGGGCATCAGCACCAGTTTCGAGCTCGTCGAGGCCTGAGCCGCCGGTGCCGCAAGCCCGGACTTCGAGCCGGGCGGCCGGGTTTCAGATCCAGTGGGCGGTGCCGGTCATGACCCGCGCCGCCGCGCGCATGCCCCAGCGCACCGGGGCCGGCAGCTGCACGCCGCCGAGCTTCTCCGCGGCCGTCGCGTGGCCCACTTCGTCGCTGCGCATCTGCTCCACCACGGCGCGGGAGGCCAGGTCCGCCTGCGGCAGGCGTTGCAGGTGCGAGGCCAGGTGCTGTTCGACCTGGTTCTCGGTCTCCACGACAAAGCCCAGGCTGAGCCTTGCGCCGAAACTGCCGGCCACCACGCCCAGGCCCAGCGCTCCGGCGTACCACAGCGGGTCCAGCAGACTGGGGCGGGAGTCGAGCTGCTGCAAGCGCTCGCGGCACCAGGCCAGGTGATCGCATTCGTCGCGCGCGGCCTGGGCGAAGTGGGCGTGCAGCGCGGGATCTCGCGCTACCAGGGCCTGGCCCTGGTACAGCGCCTGGGCGCAGATCTCCCCCACGTGGTTGACCCGCATCAGGCGTCCGGACAGTTCGCGTTCGGCGTCTTCCAGCGCCCGCCCGGCGGCGCCCTGCGGCGCCTGCGGCGTGGGGCGCGAGGCATGCAGGCCTCCGGCCAGGGTCTTCAGGGCGTTGTCGGCGAGGGCGAGCAGGCGGTCCTGCAAGGAACCGGGGGAACGGGCGTCGGAACCCGGGCGCGAGCAAAAGCTGGTCATGGCGGTTGCGAGACTGGGCAGGCGGTCGGAACGCATTGTCGCGCATCCTCGCCGCTCGCCACGGGTCCCTGCGCAAAGCAGGCGCCCCAGGACGAAAAAAAACCGCCCGAAGGCGGTTTTCGAAGACCGACCGCCCGAAGGCGGCGCGGTTTCAACTCGTTCGACTTGGGTCGATCAGAACTGGTGGCGGATGCCGAAGCCCAGGCCCGACGACGAACCGCCGGCGGTCGGCGCGAAGCCGCCATCGGTCGAGTCGCCCACCGCGTACGTGGCGGCGGTGTCGTTGCTGATGTGCGCGTAGGACGCGTACAGGTTGGTCTGCTTGGACAGCGAGTAGGTGTAACCCACGGCGTACTGCTTGGCACCCTTGTTGGACACGGTGCTGTCCGACAGGTGGGTGTAGGACGCCAGGATGCTGCCCGGGCCGACCGGCACGGTCACGCCCAGCATGTAGGCCTTGATCTGGTCGAGGCCAGCCGGCGAGTAGACGTAGGGCGACTTGGTGGTGCCGGCACCGGTAGCGAGCTGGGCGTTCTGGTTAGGCTTGTTCTCGGAGTAATAACCGACAAGCTTGGCCACACCGAAGTTGTAGCTGCCGCTGATTTCCGTGTCCTTCACCAGGGCGTTGCCGCTCTGATCGTTCACGCGCAGGTAGCTCAGGGTCACGCCGACCGGGCCGTTGGCGTAGCTGCCTTGCAGGTTGTAGCCGCCGGTGGTCTTGTACTGGTCGGCGGTGTTCAGGTACTGCATGCCGGCGCCGAACATGTACTGACCGGCGATGGTGAAGCCGCTCAGGTTGGGCGAGGTGTACGACAGCACTTGGCTGGCGCGAGCCGGGACGCCCACGGTGCCCATGTTCGAGATGGAGCCGGTCAGGCCATAGCCGAACGGATCGATGTTGGCCTGGTCGTCGAACGTCAGGGTGTACTGACGGCCGGCTTGGACGGTACCGAAGTCACCCTTCAGGCCGACCCAGGCTTGACGACCCATGAAGCCGGGGCCGCCGGGGCCGCCGGTGCAGTAGGCCGACGAGCCGGCAGCGCCGGTGTTGCCGTTGGCGCAGAAGCCGGTTTCGACGTCGAAAATGGTCGACAGGCCGCCGCCGAGGTCTTCGGTGCCCTTCACGCCGATACGCGAGCCGGACTGCACGCCCGAGCTCAGCTGCGTGACGTTGCCTTCGGCGCCGCCGCTGAAGTGGGTCACGCCCAGGTCGATCAGGCCGTACAGCTGCACGTTGCTGCCTTCAGCCAGAGCGGCACCGGAGAAAGCGCCGAACACAGCCAGCGCGATCAGGGATTTTTTCATCGTGAAAATCTCCAGAGTTGTGATCCTCGCGGATCGTTTTTGATGCTGGGCCCTTTCCCGCGAGGGGTGGACCACTGCTTTGTCCGGCCCTCAGGAAAGCGGGGACGATCAATGCCAGACAGGACAATCCTAAGCGCAGAGTCGTGGCAAACCCTTGCATAGGCCCGGCACGGCGCCTGAACTGTTGTGCAAGGACAACACCGGGTCTCGGGGCCGTTCGGCGCCCGCGGGATCTGCGGGTCTACCCCCGTGGCAGTGAGCGCACGATGACCTGGGCCAGCGCGACGAAGCTCTGGAAACTCTCGAACTGCGCGCTGGTCAGCGGGCGCCCGGAAGCCACGCGGTCGGCATAGAACAGGCCCAGCAATTGTCCATCCACGACGAAGGGCGCGACGAATCCCTGGGTGGCACCGGCCGCGCGCAGCAGCCCGGGCGGCTCGCCTTCCGCGCCCTTGCACCATGTTGGTGCATTCAGCGCCCAGCGGGATTCGATCTCGGGGTTCCAGTCCCAATCCAGTTTCTCGCGCAGCGCGCCGGCGTCCGGACCGATGGCGATGCGCGCCGTGACGCGGTCGCGGGCCGGGTTGAGCAGGCACAGGGCGGCGCGATCGAGTCCGACGGCGCGATGCAGGCCCTCCACGCAAGTCTCGAGCAGCAGCGGCAGTTCCCGGCGCGAGCGCGCGGCCTGGCTCATCTCGGTCAGCACGCGCAGTTGTGCCTGGGGGTCCGGCTCGGGGTAGGGCTCGGGCGGGGGCTCGGGGGGCGTCGGGTCCGGGCCGGCGCTGGCCGGAATGCTGGCGGCGGCGTCGTAGGCGCCGAGTGCGCGCGCAAGCTCCAGGGCCTCGTGGGCGTTGTGCCGCAGGCGGGGCAGGGTTTCCGACTCTCCCTGGCCGAGCAACTGGCCGATGGCGCGCACCGCGTCGCGCACGCCCGGCTCGGCCCAGCCCCCGCCGGGCGCGGCGCCGCCGCCGACGGCCTGGCCCAGGCGTCGCGCCAGCGCCACCTCACGGCTGTCGCGCAGCAGGGCATCGAGGTTCCAGGCGCGCAGCAGTTCGCGTCCGAAGCTGCGCAGCGTGGTGCCGAGCACGGCGGCCTCGGCCTGCTCGGGGGGCTGGCCCTCGCCCAGCGCCAGGTCCAGGCGTTGCGCGAGGGATCCGCCAAAGCACCAGAAGGCCAGCTCTCCGATGCTGCCCAGCATGGCTTCGACGAACAACTGCTCGGCGGCTTCGCGCGACGCGCGCTGGCGCAGCCCGATGTCGCGCGCCTGCACGGCCGCGTGCAGGGCACGCCCCAGCGCATGCTGCACGCGCTGGGCCTGGCGCGCGCCGCCGGCCATGGCCTCGACCGTGAGGGCCGACACGCACAGGGAGCGGATCGGATTGAGCCCGAGCACCACCACCGCGCGGCTGACGGTGACCACGCGGGCATGCGCTCCCAGGCCCAGGTGGGCCGCATTGGCGGCACGCAGCACGCGCGAGGTCAGCGCGGGGTCGTGCAGCACGATGCCGGCGATGCGCTGGCCCGATGCGCTTGCGTCCTCGGTCGCCAGGAAGAGCTCGCGCAGCGTGAGCCCGAAGGAGGGCAGGTCGCGCTCGGCGATGCGCCGCGCCAGCTCCGTGAAGCTGTCGGCGCCTGGCTGCGCGGCGGCGCGGGGCGGGGAGGAGGTCATCGGCGAAGGCTCACAGAAGTAGCGCCGGATGCTAGTCTTTCGTCTGGGATGTGGCGCCATTTCGCCCGAGTCCATTCATTCGCTCAGACATGCAAGCGCTCACCGATCAGGAATTGCAGGGCTTCAGCAAACTCATGTTCGAGGCCGCGGGCATCTCGCTGCCGATGTCCAAGAAGGCCCTGGTGAGCAGTCGCCTGGGGCGACGACTGCAGGTCCTGGGGCACGACAGTTTCGCCCAGTACCTGGAGCATCTGCGGCGCGACGCCGAGGAGCGCCAGCGCGCGGTCGATCTGCTGACCACCAACGAGACCTACTTTTTTCGCGAACCCCAGCATTTCAGCTTCCTGTCGGATCGCATCCTGCCCGCGGCGGACGCCTCGCGGCCGTTCCGGATCTGGAGCGCCGCCTGTTCGAGCGGCGAGGAACCCTACAGCGTCGCGATGGTGCTGGCCGATCGCATGGGTTCGCGACCCTGGGAGATCGTCGCTTCGGACATCAGCACGCGGGTATTGCAGCAGGCGCGCGCGGCGGTCTATCCGATGGAGCGCGCGCAGCGCATCCCCCAGGCCTATCTGAAGGCCTATTGCCTGCGCGGAGTCGGGGCCCAGGAGGGCAAGCTGGCCGTGCAGGCCTCGCTGCGCGACCGCGTGCGCTTCGAGTGCATCAACCTCAACGGCGGCTGGCCAGACATGGGCGCCTTCGACCTGATCTGGCTGCGCAATGTCATGATCTATTTCGACGCGCCGACCAAACGCGCGCTGGTGGCGCGCCTGGCGCAGGCGCTGCGCCCGGGCGGCCATCTGTTCGTGGGCCATTCCGAAAGCCTCAGCGGACTGGACAGCGATCTGCAGCCGGTGCAGCCGGCGATCTACCGCCGCGCGTCGCGATGAATCAGCCGCCCCTGGCCCCGGGTCGCGCAGTGCCCGCCCCAGGCGTCGCCGTCGGCGCGTCGCCAGCCGTGCCGGAGCCGCCGGAGGAGGTCTACCTGCAGCCGGGCGAGTGGCACTTCGGTTCCGGGCGCACGCGCGTGCGCACCCTGCTGGGTTCCTGCGTGGCCATCGCCGTGTGGCATCCGGCGCTGCGCGTGGGCGGCTTGTGCCACTTCATGCTGCCGACCCGCAACGCCTACGCACGTCACGGGCATCCGCCCCACGGCCATGGCGGTCACGGCGCGCATCTGGACGGGCGCTACGCGGACGAGGCCATGTATCTGCTGCTGCGTGGCATGCACGCAGCCGGCGCGAAGCCGCACGAGTTCGACGCCAAGCTGTTCGGAGGCGGCCGCATGTTCGCCGGCGAGGGCACCGCGGGTGACGTGCCCTTTCGCAACATCGTCGCCGCGCGCGCCCTGGTGCAGCAGCACGGCTTGCGTCTGCGCGCGGAGCACCTGGGCGGACAGGGGCACCGCAACCTTCTGTTCGAGTTGTGGAGCGGCGACGCCTACCTGCGCTTCTGGGGGCAGGGGGCGGAGCAAAACCAAATGGAGATTCGAGGATGAGTTCTGCCTCTGCTGGAGCCGGCGCGGCCGTGCGCGTGTTCATCGTCGACGATTCCGCCGTCGTGCGTCAGGTGCTGCAGGCCGTGCTGGCGCGCGACCCCGGCATCCAGGTCGTGGGCGTGGCGCCCGATCCGCTGTTCGCGCTGCAGCGCATGCAGCGCGAGGGCTGGCCCGACGTGCTGATCCTGGACGTGGAGATGCCGCGCATGGACGGCATCACCTTCCTGCGCAAGATCATGCAGGAACACCCGTTGCCGGTGATCATCTGCTCCACGCTGACCGAAAAGGGGGCCCAGCTCACGCTGGACGCGCTGGCGGCGGGGGCCTTCAGCGTGCTGACCAAACCCCGTGTCGGGCTGAAGGACTTCCTGGTGGACAGCACCGCCGAGTTCGGCCAGACCATCCGTGCCGCGGCGCGCGCCAATACCTCGCATCTCGCGCGTTCGGCGCGCCCGG
>JAKBNS010000078.1 GCA_021830925.1 Pseudomonadota bacterium
CAGTCTTGACCCTGTGCGGGCGGCCGCCGATCGCTCCCGCAGGCACACGAACGAAATGACAGTTATTAGCGGGACAGAACACTAGGGCGCGCCTGGGTCACAGGCGCCCGTCGCGCAGCAGTTCCCGGTCGCGGCGTTGCACGTAGCGATGCAGCTGCCGCTGCTGGGGCATCGACAGCTGTTGCAACGCGATGCCGACCAGGCGCGTCGAGACGTCGCCAGCGGGCCCCCGCGGCGAGCGAACGAAGCGCAGTTGCGCGGCGCATTCGATGAGATCGCCTTCGAGCCGGAAACGCAGACGCTCGATCCACTCGTTGCCCGCCAATTCGAAGTCGGTCGGCGCGGCCGCGCGCACGCGCATGCCCGAGGCGCTGAGATCGAGACACTCCGCCTGCAGACTGCGCGCGCCGCGGCGGAACAACTCCAGTTCCGTGACGTCGCCGGGGCGTACGGGCACGCGATAGTTGGCGCGGCGCTGCAACTGGTACAGCGCGTGCGGCCAGTCCAGACGCAGGGCACCGTAGCCTTCCCAATCCTCGGGGCCGTCGAGGCGGCAGCGCAGTCCGACGAACATGCCGCCGGCGCGTCCCAGGCACAGCAGCTCGTCGCCGGGGAGGGGGGCGGCCAGGCGCGGCGGATTGAGTTCGTCGATGATCAGGAGCCGGGCGTCGGCATCCACGTGCAGCAGCATGGACATGTGCTCGTGGTCGTCGCCGGGCACGATCACGCCCAGAAACTCGCGCGCGCGCTGCAGGCGCTCGAGGGTCTGGTGGGCGCGCGTCGCCACGCGGAACCCGTCCTGGAACAGGGTATGGACGATTTCTCGCATGCGCCGTCGGATCCTCGCGCGGCCGCCCGTTGCGGTGCGGTCGCGCAGGGGTGTCCCTCTTGACCCTTCAGATTCCCAGATTCTCCGCCCAGGCCAGGGCTTCCAGCTGGGCCAGCGCGACCGAGCGCTGACTGAGGCCCAACAGGCCCGCGTGCAGGTCGATCTCGTCCCAGTCCTCGCGCTCGCAGCCCAGCACGATGCGCAGGTAGGGGCCGAAGGGACCCTGGCGATCGCGCAGCGCCTGCATGACCGGCTCGGCCAGGGAAATTTCCTGCAACGCCCGCTCGAGCGGCACGCCCAGCATGGCGTCGAGCATCGAGAACACGCCCACGACGAAGGCGTTGTCGCAATCCTCGGCCGACATGTGCTGTTGCGCCAGCAGTTCGAGCATGCGTCCGCGGGTGATGGCCACGCGGGCCTGACTGGACGCGGCGCTGCTGCCCGGCGTGATGGCCAGCAGCAGCACCAGCCAGCGCAGCAGCTTCTTGTAGCCCAGGATCACCACCGCGTGGCGAAAGGACGTGACCTCGGTCATCAGACCGAATCCCGAGGAATTGATGTAGCGAAGCAGCTTGAACGACAGTGTGGGGTCCTGCTTCAGGACTTCCTCGATGGCCCCGACTTCCGCGTGCTTGTTGACCAGGTCGATCAGGCGCAGCACCGTCGTGTAAGCGGGGTTGACCACCTTCGCGCTGACCGTCTGCGGGCGCGCGAAGTAATAGCCCTGGAACAGGTGCAGACCTGCGTCGAAGTATTCCTTGAACGTCTCCGGGGTCTCGACCTTCTCGGCCAGCAGTTGCAGCTTGGGAACCGCGGCCAGGCGCTTGACCAGCATGGGAAGCACCCCGGCGGGCAGGGCCTGCACGTCGATCTGCACGTAGCTCAGCAGCGGCAGCCATGCGGCGTAGGGGGCGGTCAGCGCATGCACGCCGGCCGCCAGGCGGAAGCCGCGCTCGCGCAGCGCCTGCATCGCCGCGGCTGCCTCGGCGATCATCGCGGAGTCGTCGCCCGCGGCGCGCGGCAGTTCCAGCACGATGCGCTCGGGGAACACGATCTCCAGGTGCTCCGCGCCCAGGTCTTCCAGGCGCACGTTGATGAAGGCCAGCTTGTCGCCGAACAGGTTCTCGGAGGAAATGCTCGACAGCGCGTGAAACAGCAGCGCCGTGTCCGAGGCTCGGGTGTGCTGCGCGGGGGCCTGGGTGCTGGTGGCGCTTTCGCGTGCGAGCAGTTCGTAGCCGACGATGTGCTGCTGGCGGTCGAGAATCGGCTGGCGCGCGATGTGCGCGTAGTTCTCGCCGGATGTGGCGTCGTCCGCCGGGGGCGCAGGAGTCGTAGTGGAATCCATCGAGTGTGGCTGGCTGGACATGCAGCTCGTGCGGCGAGCTCTTGATGCCACCGGATGCTAGCAGGCCGCCGAGTTACCGGCGGCCTCCGCGCGTCGGCGTGTCAGCGCGTCCACGCGCGCATCCACGTATCCAGGTGGTCCTCAAGCATCCAGTTCTCGTACACCTTGGCGCGCAGAGCGTCGCCCTGGGCGCGCAGCGCCTGCGGGTCGCTCACCGCGTCCTGGATCGCGCGCACCCAGTCGCGGAAGCGATTGGCCACGCGCACCACCGGGAAGTCGCCCTGGTAGGGCGTGATGTCGGAGCAGATCACCGGATAGCCGAGCACACCGTACTCCAGCAGCCGCAGGTGACTCTTGGCTTCGTTGAAGGCGTTGTGCTCGAGCGGGGCCACCGCGAGGTCCAGATCCAGCGCCGCCAGCTTGGGTGCGTACTGGTCCAGCGGCACGCCGGGGTGGAACTCGCGCACGACGTCCTTGAGTGCAGGCGGGCACAGGCCGAAGAACACCCAGTCCACCTGCTGGGCGGTCTGGCGCACCACGTCGACGATGAGTTCCAGGTCGCCGCTGTGGCCGACGCCACCGGCCCAGCCCACGCGCAGCCGCTTGCGCTCGGCTCGTGCCGGGCGCAACTCGCCCCAGCGCGCGCGTTCCACGTAGTTGGGGCATACGACCACCTCGTCGCTGAAGCCGGCATACGCCTTCGCCAGCGGCTCGGTGGCCACCACCAGGCGATGGCACAGGCCGGCGGCCTTGCGGAATCGCTTGGCGATGTCCTTGTGGATGTGCGCGCGGTGCACGCTCTTGACCGGCAGGTTGGTGATCAGATCGTCGATCTCGAATACGCGGAAGGCGCGCATCAGACGCGCGTTGCGCTCGAGCGCCTCGATCTGCGGCCATTCCATCTGACGTTGCACGACCAGGCTGTCGGCGTCGATACGTTGCATCTCCGCCGGCTGGAACAGGCGCATGGTCTCCCAGCCCTGGGTCATGCCCGCCCGGTTGAGCGCGCGCATGGGGGCGATGATGCGGTATTCCCCGCAGCCCTCGCGATCGGCCGGATGCACAAGAATGCGCGGGCGCGGACGCCATTCGGGATCCCAGGCGAGGGGCGCCTGGTCGTCCAGCTGGAATTCGGTGGTGGCCAGGCTGAGATGCCGGTTGTAGGCCGGGTCCCGGGCCAGCAGCGGCAGCCATTTGTCGTACATCGCCTCGCGCTCGGCGGCGAATCGCTTCTGCTTGGCCTCGTCGGGCTTTTGCTCGACCTGGCCCTTCTGGCTGGCCGAACCCTCGTGCAGCAGCAGCGCATTGGGCGTGAACACCACGCGCAGCCCGGCAGCGCGTACACGCAGGCACAGGTCGATGTCGTTGTAGGACACCTTGAAGGCCTTTTCGTCCAGGCCGCCGAGCTGTTCGTACAGGCCCTTGCGCAACAGCAGGCAGGCGCCCGTGACGGCGCTGAGATCCTGCACCAGCTGGGCTCGGCCGAAGTAGCCCCGGTCCTCCCCGGCGCGCCCGATGAACGGGTGCTCGGCCGGCCCGCGTACGCCCAGGATCACCCCTGCATGCTGAATCTTTCCGTCCGGGTACAAGAGCTTGGCGCCGACCACGCCGACATCCGGGCGCACAGCGTGGCCCATCATCTCGTCGAGCCATTCCTCGTGCAGCGCCGCCGTGTCGTTGTTGAGCAGCAGCAGGTAGTCGCCGCGGGCCGCACGTGCGGCGAGGTTGTTCATGGCCGAGAAGTTGAACGGGCCTGGTGCGCGAATGACCCGCAGGCGCCCGCCCAGTTCCTGCTCGCGCGATTCGATCGCGTCGAGATAGCGCACCGCGTCGTCGCTCTGGCTGTCGTTGTCGATGATCAGGATTTCATAGGCCGGATAGCGGGTCTTCTCGATGACCGACTCGACGCAGCGCTGCAGCATGCCCAGCTGGTCGCGGGTGGGAATGAGGATGGACACCATCGGCCTGTCGGGCGGCAGCGGCCAGCGCACGCGCATGGCAGGTGGGAACGGCCCGGGTTGCACCTCGGCGGCGATGGCCAGGCGCTGAAAATGGGCCTGCAGCACCTGTTGCGTGACGGCCAGCAGTTCGGGTACCGATTTGCGCGTGTGGCTCGCTCCCACGCGACGGTGATAGAGCACCTCGGGGATATGACCGATGGCCCGCTCGCCGTCGCCAGACGCCTGCAGGTGCTCCCATGCCCGCAGTAGCAGGTCGTAGTCCTCGGCACCCTCGGCGTCGGGATCGAACCCGCCTAGAGTCTCGAACAGGTCGCGCCGGATCAACAGCAGCCCGCCGATGTACGGCAGGCTGCGCAGGTAGTCGAGGTTGAAGTCGGGCTTGCAGTGCGGATTGACATGCTGTCCGTCGGCCGTCAGATTGTCTTCGTCGGTGTAGAGCAACTGCCATTCGGGATGCAGCTCGATGGCGTGTCGCATGCGGAACACCGCATCCGGCGCGAGCCGGTCGCCGGCGTCGAGCAGGCCGAGCCAGGTTCCACCGGTGGCGAGCAGGGCTCGGTTGGCTTCGAGCAGCAGACCGCTCGCCAGCGCGGTGCCGGGAAGCTCGACAGCTTCGGCGGCCAGCCACTGGTCCGACAGACTGGCCAGCGTGGAGTCGTTGGAGAGCGCCGGGTTCGGTGCCACCGCCAGCGCCACACGCACCGACGCGCTGGCGGCGAACGGGAACTCCTGCGCCCAGGCCCGCTCCGCGGGCAGGCAACGTGCCTCGATCATCCATGGGGTCGGCGCCTTCGCCGGCTGCGCCAGCAGCGTGCCCGCGGTGTCGGCGATCTGGAAGCCTGCCCGCTCGACGCTGAGAGCGAACGCGCGTTCGCAGGCATGCGCCAGGGTGGCGTCGGTCTGACCGGATTCCGGCTCGAAGTCCTGCGGGCCGAAGTTCAGAGCCAGCAGGGGTTCGAGCGCCTGCGGACGGCACCAGAACATCGATCCGGCGAAATAGCCGTGACGCGCCGGGTCGATCGGCTGTCCCATGCGCTGCGCCAGTGCCATGGTGCGGTCGAGGTTCGCGTCTCCGCGCAGCCCGAGCCAGAAGCCGCTGGGGCCGATCAGCCCCACGCGCGGGTTCTGCTCGAAGGTCGAGATGACGCGTGGAGCCTGTTCGACCAGCGCGTCGACCAGCTCGCGGCGCCAACGGTCGCCGTCGCGATGCTGGAGAAACGGCACGTTGATCTGCGCGACATCCTTGAGGTGCGGCGATCGCTTGCCGTGCAGCAGAAGCAGCTGCGTGTAGCCCTTGTTGCGTACGCGACGCGCGAGTTCGATGCGAGGCGCGATGTCGCGACCGCGGTTGTCGACCGGCAGGACCAGCGCACCGGGGAAGTCCTCGGCGATGCGCGGTGCGACGTCGCGGGCCCGGTCGGTCAGCGAGACGTAGACATCGCAGGGGCCGATGCGTCGTATGGCGCTGGCGAATTCAGGCCAGAGTTCGGGGTAGTGAAGGTGAAGCAGCACTGCCGTGGGCGGTCGCACGGGCGCCAGCACCGGAGCGGATGCCGGAGCCGGGACCGGCATCTCGCTCTGCCCGAAAACGTCGACGCGTCCGGTGGCCTCGAGGAACTCGCCCCATTGCTCGGCCGGCGTGTTCCCCAGCGCGTCGTACCAGAGATCCAGAGCGAATGCCTGCCATGGCCGCGAGGGCACGAGCAGTGCACGTCGCGCCAGCGCGACTCGCGGGTCGCCGACGGGCCTTTCGCCAAAGACCTTCTCGTACGTATCGGCGTTCAGATTCGCGTAGTGCCGCAGCACCTTTCGCACTTCCCAGTTGCGACGTACCGCCGCGCTGCGTTCGGGCCTGGTTCCGGTCAGGCGCACCAGAGCCTTCGGGATCACGTGGATTTCGTGATCCATGAGCAATCGGACCCATGCTTCGGAGTCCGCGAGTTCAAGCAGACGGTCGTGGTTGGGCAGTCCGGCGAGGAGTGAGCGCCGGATCAGCACCGACGGGGTGCGCAGCGCTTCGGGATCCTCGAACAGCCGGCGCAACCAGCCGTATCGATCGCACGGGGCTTGCGCGGCGTCCTGCGTCGAAAGTGCGAAAACGGCGCCGATCTGCGGCCATTGCGCCAGTACGGCGATCTGTTCGGCCAGCTTGGTCGCCTCGAAGTGGCAGTCGGCGTGCGCGATGGCCACGAATTCACCGCCGGCCTGCGCGCAGGCCAGCGCGCGGGCCTGACCCGGGCCCACGTCGGCCTCGACGCGCCAGTGTCTGAGCCGCGGATCGGACTGGCCGGCGAGTATCGCCGGCGTGGCATCGGACGAGGCGCGATCGACAACGAGAAGTTCGAGATCCGCGAAGGTCTGCGTGAGCACGCTGGTGATGCAGTCCTCGAGATGGGCAGCCTGGTCGCGGGTGACCAGAATGACGCTGACTTTGTTCATGCAGTTCCCTGGAGAAGCGTGGCGCGGGGCTTTCGATCGGATGGGGTCTCGAACGCGGCGTCGATGCCGCAGGTAGTGCGTTCGGGCATTATCGCGTCGTGGTCGTCGGTCCCGTTCAGCCCGACAGGTATTTCTGCGCGCGCTCGCGCGCGGCGCCGAGTTGTTCCGGGAACAGCGGCTCGAAGTTCGCGGAGCGTTGCAGATAGGTTCGAGCCCCGGCAGTCAGTTCATCGCGGGTGATGAGTCCGTATTCGAAGCTGCCTTCCAGCAGTTGAAGCCAGTCGGAGACGGCGTAATGGAAGTGCGGGCTGCCGGTCGGGATCGATCCGCCCTCCTGGTGGATCCGGAAGGCGGATACCGAAAACGGGATGTAGAGCAGATTCGACTTGAGCAGGAGATTGACGTAGAGCGGCACGTCGATCACGCCCAGATAGCGCCGGCCGAACGCGTGGAAGATGTCGAGCGGCTCGAAATCGCCAAGCAGGCTGCGCCTGAAGAGAACGGTCGAAAACTCACCGATGAAGTTCAGCTGGTTCAACGCCAGATTGCGCACGGCCTGCAATCCGCCGATGATCTGCGGATTCGGTACTCCCTCCAATCGCCTCTCGCTGTGAACGACGTTCACGTCGTTCATCTCATGACGCGAGGTGGTGATCAGCCCGATTCCATCGCGCTGGCGCTGGTCGACCAGCGCCAGGAAGCCGAGCATGGTGTCGATGCAGTTGGGGTAGAGGAAATCGTCGTCGAACAGATACTTGATGAACTCACCGCGCGCCAGTCGCAGCGGTTCGGCGATATTCGTGGACGGCACACCATCGACATTGCGGCGGTAGCGCACCTGCGGATGCTCGCGGCACAGGGACTCGATCTCGGCGCCGCCGCTGTTGTCGCTGACGATGATCTCCAGATGACCGTAGGTCTGGTGCAATGCGCATTTCAAGGCGTGCCTGAAATGCGCGGGCCGATGCGTGGGGATGATGATGCTTACCAAGGGCGACATGGTCGGTCCGGATTGTGCGTCGAGAACTGCAAGGTCACTGCGGATCGGCGACCGCCGATCCGGGCTTCAACGGGCGGCGGCCGTCCGGAGGTCGCTCCACGTCACCGGCATGCCCGCGACGACGTCCCGGCGCAGTTCCCGTCCGAGTACTTGCGGGAGGAATTTCGGCGCCGGGCCATAGCCGGGGCGGATGCTCCTGACCGTCTCGGGCGCGACGCGCATGCCTCATGAGGGGATTCCAGCGTACACCAGGACCATCCAGGCAAGCGCGCGAAGCAGCCGCAGGTTCGCGCGCAGCGAGGAACCGAAACGCGGAGCGTCGAGGCGCTCGCGCGTGGAAATGGGCACCTGCAGCACTCGCCCCTTGCGCCGCAGACAGCGCGCCAGCAATTCGGTGCCGACCATCCGGTGGCGGTCGAAGGGTTCGCGCGCGTCGAAGGATTCGAGGCGGTAGCCCTTGAGGCCGGAGAAGGGGTCCGCGATACCCCACAGCAGGCGCGAGCAGCCGGCCGCGACATGTTCCGCCAGGCGCTGGCGCCGGTCCCGCACGCCGACGACCATGTCGGCGCCCCCGCGCAGGCCCTCGCATACGGCGGCCACGGCCTCACGGGGATGCTGTCCGTCGGCGTCCAGGGTCACGCAATAGCGGGCTCCGATGGCTCGCGCGGCCTCGAAGCCGGCTGCCAGCGATGCCTCGTAGCCGCGGTTGGTCGCCGAGCGAAGCACCTGGGCGCCAGCCCGCGCGGCCAGATCCGAGGTGGCGTCCCGGGAGGCGTCGTCGACCACGATCACCTGTCCGAATTCCCGCGCCCATGCGATCACGGACGCGATGGTCGCGGCCTCGTTGAACGCCGGGATCACCAGCGCCATGGGGTTTCGGGTCCCTTCGTGGGTCATCGCAGGTGTCGGGCACGCAGGGCCTCGCCGGCACGCACCGGCTGGCCGACGACGCGCCCCACCAGCTGCGCGGCCTGTGCTGGCGTGAACGCGTCGCTCGGGCAGGGGCGCAGCGCGACCAGGTCCTGCTCGCGGATGGTCTGCCCCGGCTCCAGCGCGCGCGCGGCGCACAACGAACGGCGCTGGATGACCACCGTCTGGCGCTCGTTGGGTTCCACGCGCTTGATGCCGGCCCCGAGCGCACGCTCCAGTTCGCGGGTGCGTTCGACCATGTCACGCCAGTCGCGCGGGGTCATCGAGAATCGATGGTCGGGCCCGTCGCGCCCGTTGTCGTCGGTGAAGTGCTTCTCGATCGCCTTGGCTCCCAGGGCCACGGCACCGAGCACGGCGGCGTGGCCCGGCGTGTGGTCGCTCAGTCCCAGCACGGCACCCGGAAACATCTCGCGGTACGAGGCCAGCACGCGCAAATGGAGATGGTTGAAATTCTCGACGCTGCCTGTGTAGTTGGTGTTGCACTGCATCACGCACACCTCGGGGTGAATGCGCGCAATCGCCTCCACGGCCTGCGCCACCTCGTCCATGGTCGACGCGCCGGTGGCCAGGAACACAGGCTTGCCCTTGCGCGCGATGTACTCGAGCATGGCCGTCCACGTGATATCGCCCGAGCCGATCTTGTAGGCATTGAGGAAGGAGTCGACGGCGTCGACCAGATCGAATGCATAGGGGCTGGTCATGAATTCGATGCCGCAGGCGTCGCAGGCATCCTTGAGCTCGCGCGTCCACGCCAGGTTCAGCGAGGCCTGCTCGTAGACCTCGTATACGCTTCGTTTCCAGGAGGCTTGGTGCCCCATGCCGCCACGCATGCTGGCGAACTCGAGGTCGCTGATGATCGTGGAAGCCGCGAAGTGCTGGAACTTGGCGGCGTCCGCGCCAGCCTCGGCGGCGAGCCGGATCAGTTTCTTCGCACGATCCAGGTCGCCGTCGTGGTTGGCCGCGATGTCGGCGATGAAATACACGGGCGAGCCTTCTCCCACGCCGCGGGTGCCGATGCGAAAGCCGTGCGAGTAGTCAATGTGTGGCTGGGTATTCATGCTCGATCTCTTCGTGGATGTCGGGGATGGGCCAGGCGAGGGCATCGGCGAGCCGCGCCGAGCGCATGCGCATGTCCCTGGGGCGCGGCGCGCGCAGCGCGAGCCGCTCGATGCTCCTTGGCTCCAGGCGCGCGTCGACCAGGCCCAGATGCCCGCACAGCAGCGCGGCGAACTCGGCCTTGGACACGCCCTGCTGCGCCGAGCCGGCGTTGAACAGCCCGGCCAGGCGCCGCGCCAGCACGGCCTCGATGGTGCGTGACAGGCTGTGCAGGCCCAGCGGCGAGAACCGGACGTCGTCGAATACCGGGACCGGAGCACCCTTGGCGACTTCGTTCAGGATCCAGTCCGACAGGCTGGCGCGCGCTGCCGCGCGACTTCGACCGAAGAAGTTGGTGCGCAACACGCAGCCGCCGCGTTCCAGCACCGGAAATTCGCCGTGGTACTTGGTGAGCGCGTAGACGTTGAGCGGGTGGAAATCCTCTTCCGGATGGGGCCCTGGCGTGCCGTAGAGGTGGTCGGTGGAGATGTGCAGCACGAAACAACCCGGAGCCCCGGCGGCATGTCGACTGAGCATCTCCGGCACTTGCGCGTTGAGCAGGGAAGCCTTCGCGAGGTCGTCCTCGCAGGCGTCCACCTGAGTCAAGGCGATGAGGTTGACGATGGCCTGCGCGCGCGCCTGTCCGATGGCGTCGGCGAATTGCATCTCCAGTCCTGGCGCATCGGACGGCACGTCGGATCGTCGGCGAAAGGCGATGACCTCATGGCCGGCCTGCGCGAGATAGGGCGCCAGGAACGAGCCCAGCAGGCCGGAAGCTCCGAATAGGAGGATGCGCATGGCCGAGGTTCAGAGACTGCCGGCCAGCGAAGGGAGCAGTTCGAGGATGCGCGTGCGCATGGCGTCGTCGAGGCGCGGTGTCATGTCGGCCAGGGTCGGCGTGATGAAGCGCCCGTCCTCGACCCTCGAGACCAGGCGGGGTTCGCGCAATTGGCCAGGGTCCAGCATGCATTCGACCAGGCGCGGCGCCGGCGAGCGACGATGCAGTTCGACGAGGGATTCCACCTGGTCGGCCCGCTCGAGTCGGTGGTACTCAAGGCCGAAAGCCGGAGCCAGGCGCTCCAGCGCCGGCATGTGGAGGCCCGATCCGGCGTCGCAGCCGAACACGGAGTCGCCGAAGAAATTGTGCTGGGTGGTGCGGATGGACACGTAGCCGTCGTTGTTGAACACGAAGATGCACAGAGGCAGTCCTTGTCCGCACACCACCGCGAGTTCCTGCAGATTCAGCATCAGGCTGCCGTCTCCCGTGAGCAGGTACAGGCCGCCAGCAGGGTCCCGGGCCTGCGCGGCACCGATCGCGGCAGGCAGGTCCCAGCCCATGGGGCCGAGGTTGCGGCTGACCAGGATGCGCTGGTCGCTCCGGACCTCGAAGGCATTGAACACCGAATGCGCGTCCAGCGAAATGCCCAGCACCACGGTGCTGCCGGGCGACAGGCAGCGGGAAAGCTGCCGCGTGATGTCGTAGGCGGATGCGAAGCCCGGGCCCACGGTCGTGCGCATGGAGCGCTCGTGATCCGGGCTCAGCATGTGCTTCAGGCGCGAGAGCACGCTGCGCCAGTGCTCGATGTCGAGTTCGCTCCCGAGTCGCTCGAGCAGGGCGCGGCAGGCGCTGAGCGCGTCCGCCTCGACCGGCACCACCGACATGCCCTGGAAACGCAGGAATTCGCCTGGGTCGACGTTGACCATCACGATCGTGCGGTCCTTCGTCCAGGCCTCGACGTTGAAGCCGGTGACGCTCTGATCGACGCTCGACCCCAGGACGACGATGCAATCGGCGGCTTGCATGGCCAGATTGGCGCAACGCTGCGACGTCGGGCCCACGCAGCCGACCGACAGAGGGTTCGACTCTTCCTGCAGATCGACCGCGCCGATGGTCACGCAGTAGGGCAGGCCTGTACGCTCGACGAGTTCGCGCACGGCCTCGCGGGCGCGGCCCAGGCGGATGCCCGAGCCGAGAACCAGCAGCGGGCGTTGGGCGCGACGCAGTGCCGCGAGCAACGGTTCGACGACGCCGGGTTCCGGCTCCGCCAGCGCCTTGGGCGCCGGCAAGGCGGCATGGAGCGCCGCGGCGGGGTGCTTCACCCCCTGCGCGTCGAGCGGCAGCGCGATGCACACAGGCCCCGGGCGGCCCTGCATGGCGACGCCGTACAGGCGATCGACGGCTGCGACGATGTCCGCGGCGGGCATGCCGGGCTCCACGTACAGGTATTCCTTGACGAGGGGCGACAGCAGGCGGCCCTGGTCGACCTCTTGCGGCGCGTTGTAGCGCTGGCGTGCGAAGTCGGCTCGAATCGTGCTTCGGACGTCGCCGACCAGCAGGACCATCGGAACCGAGTCCATGTAGGCGTCGGCCAGGCCCGTGATCACGTTCGTCACGCCGGGGCCGGCCGTGGCGAACACCAGCGCCGGCCGGTTTTCCATCTTGCCGAAGGCTTCGGCCGCGATGGCCGCGGCCTGTTCGTGATGGGTGAACGAGTGGCGCATGCGCGTGCACTTGCGCAGCGCGTCGGTGACGTACATGATCGCCCCTCCGACGACACCGAAGGAGTGGGTGACGCCCAGGTCGGCCAGGCGTTCGACGATAAGCTCAGAGGTGGTGGGCATGGGTGGGAGCGGGGGATGGCGCGGCCAGCGCGGCGTCCAGCGATGCGGCCAGGCTGCCCGCGAGCGGGGCCTGGAGGTCGCAGACATAGTCGCCGATGCACCACGAGTCGGAACTGCCGCTGCGATAGCGCAATTCGGGCAGGCCAGCGGCCAGAGGTACGCGTGCCACGTCGTCGAGACAGAAGCAACCGTCCACGGCCGGGCCCGACACGCTGGCCGGGTGTTCGGCGGCGAGGAATGCGGCCAGGTTTCGTGCCACCGTCGACTCGTCCACCCAGAATCGACGGGTCAGGGGATCGTGGACGAGGGTGTCCGCGCTCGCGCGCGCGCGCTCGGCCAGGATGCTCGCCCAGGCCGCGGCCTGCCGGGCATAGGTCAGCGGCCCCACCAGGGTGAAGATCGATGGCAGGAAGCTCGGGCAGCGCAGGCGTGCATACAGTTCCATCTGGCGCAGCTTGACGTCGCGGTAGGCCAGCATGTGGGGATGGTCCGCGCGTATGCGCTGCGCCGGCAGTTGGGCAATCCCCGAGCCGAAGCCTATGGCGCAGGCCAGCAGGGATGCGCGATCGAGTTGCTCGCAGAGCTCGGCCTTCTCCGCCTCGTGGTGCCGCAGGGCGTCGGTGCTGCGATGGTCCACGGAGCAATCCACGAACACGAGGGGCTCCGATCGCGCCAGAGCGGCCAGTTCCGCGGGCCGCAGTCGCAGGCTCTCCCGTCGCCCGCCGACGCTGCGCAGGAAGCTCCCGTCGCGCTGATGTTCGAAACGGGTCGATCCAGGAGCGCGCCGCTCGAGTTCCGCTCCGCAGATCGTGCCGAGGCGTCCGCGGGCTCCGAACATCAGGACCTTCACGACGGATCGGCGGCGTAGGCCTGGATCAGTTGGCGTAGCTGCTGGGGGCCGAGCCAGTCCGTGTTCGTGCCCGAGCAGTATTCCGTGTCCAGCGACGTGTTCTTCATGTAGCCGGCCGAGGCGATGTCGCGCTGCACGTACTTGTTGAGAATTCCGTCCGGCGGCAGGATCGCGAATCCCCCGGCCCAGTCGTAGGTGGCGGCGATGTCGGCGGCCGTGATCATGATCTCGTGGACCTTCTCGCCGGGGCGGATGCCGACGTAGCGGATCTCCTTGGCGGGGTCGATGGCGGCGCAGATATCCACGACGCGATAGGACGGCAGCCGAGGCACGAAAATTTCCCCGCCGCGCATCTGTCGATGGCACTTCCAGACAAACTCCACGCCCTCGCGCAGGGTCAGGGAAAAGCGGGTCATCTGGGCATCCGTGACCGGGAACGCGTCCCACTTGGCATGGTTGTTCAGGAATACCGGGACGATCGAGCCCCGGCTTCCGAACACGTTGCCATAGCGCACCACCGAGAAGCGCGTGGCATCGCCTCCGACGAAGTTGTTGGCGGCCACGAACAGCTTGTCGCTGCACAGTTTGGTGGCCCCGTAGAGATTGACGGGTCCGGCCGCCTTGTCGGTGCTCAGGGCGATGACCTTGGGTACCCTGCAGTGCAACGCGGCTTCGAGCACGTTTTGCGCACCGAACACGTTGGTCTTGATGGCTTCGATGGGGTTGTATTCGGCCGCGACCACCTGCTTGAGCGCGGCCGCATGCACCACCAGGTCGACGGAGTTGAAGGCGTGCTTGAGTCGGTCGGGGTCGCGCACGTCCCCGAGGAAATAGCGCATGCGCGGCGCGTGCGCGACGAACTCGGGCGAGGTCTGCATCTCGAACTGCTTGAGTTCGTCGCGGGAAAGGATGATCAGTCGCTCGACGTCGGTGTTCTCCAGCAGGAAGCGCGCAAAGGCCTTGCCGAAACTGCCGGTGCCCCCCGTGATCAGCACGGACCTGGGATCTTGTCGGGCGGCGGCGGGCGCGGCGTTGGCGGGCATGAGGTTCTCGTGAGATGAGGACGCCGGAAGGGCAGGGCCACGCTGCGGGGGACCCTTACCGACCGGCGTGGCTTGCCCGGCGTGGGAGTCAAGGGCGCGCGGCGTGGGGGATCAAAGGTATTTGAACAGACTCAATCCCTGAAGCTGGGAAAACGCGCTCTCGGACGCCTGCAGCGCGGTCAGACTCTGCTCGTATTGCGAGATGGTCTGCGGGTAGTTGATGCTGGCGATGGAGGCCTGCTGGGTCTGCAACTGCAGGGTCACGCTGGAGTTCTGACTCTGCACCGCCTGCACTTGCTGCAGGCGACTGCCGATGGCCGATTGCGTGCCCAGCAGTACCGTCTGCGCCTGGTCCAGGCTGGCCACCGCGTCGGAGATGGCCTGGGCGCGTCGCGCGCTGGAGCCGCTGGCCTGGCCGCTCCCACTGAAGGCCTGTTGCAGGTCCAGGAAGGTGGAGAACAGGCTCTGCGGCTTGGAGCCGGCGATGGTGAAGCTGTCGCCGGCCGCCGGCGCGCCGAGGATCGGCACTTCGATGGCAGGGCTCGCCCCCGGCGGCAAGCCGATGCTCATGCCCGAGGTGAAGGTTCCGCTGGATACCACACCCGGCGAGGCGAACGACGCGCCGCTGCCGCTGCTCACCGAGTACACGAGTCCGCCACCGCTGGCCGCCGCGCTGAAACTGATCTGGTACTCGGTGCCGGCCACGGTCAGCACTTGCTGGGCCAGCGAGGTGTTGTTCACGGTCCCGGGACCGGCGGTTGCGCCGCCCGTGTTGGAGCCGCTGGCCGAGACGCTGAAACTGCCGTTGCCGCCGGGGATGTCCATGAACACGGCGCTGCCGGCGTCGCCGATCGCGGTGCTCAGGCTCGGGCCCAGCGCCAGCTGGTTCTGCGCGCCGTCGCCCTGGTAGAGCACCTGGCCGTTGGATTGCAGCACGAAGGGCTGGGTCTGCGTGCGACTGCCGGCGAATACGTAATTGCCCTGGCCGTCCTGCGAGTTGCCGTACTGCACCAGTTGCTGCAGATAGCCCTGCATGGTGCTGGCGGCGTTCTGCAATTGCTGCGAGTCGACGGTGCCGTTGTTCATCTGCAGCGCCAGCTGGCGCACCTGCTGCACCAGGGTGCCCACGCTTTGCAGCGAGGAGCTCTCCAGCTGCAGCGACTGCTGGGCGTTGCTGCCGTTCTGGCTGAATCCGGCGAGTTGCCCGATCTGCGCGGTGAGCGACACGTTCTGCGCCACCGCGACGGGCTGCGCCGACGGGTTGACCAGCGCGTTTCCCGTGGACAGTTGCTGGCTGAGGGTGTTCAGCAGGTTCTGCTGCTGCAGGATGCCGCTGAGGCTGGCGCCGTAGAACTGGTTGCTGCTGATGATCTGCATCGAATGCTCCCGCGCGCGGCGATCAGGCGGACTGGACCGCGGTGATCAGGGATTGGAACAGGCTGCCGCCGATCTGGATCGCCGTCGCCGCGGCCTGGTAGGCCTGCTGGTACTGCATCAGGCGCGCCGCCTCCTGGTCGAGGTTCACACCCGACACCGACTGCTGCGCCGCGGTGGCCTGCTGCGCCACCGCGGTGGCCGCGCTGAGCGTGCTCTGGGCCTGGTTGCCCTGCGAGGCGACCTGGCCCACGAGCTGGGTGTACGCACCCTGCAGGGACAGCGTGCCGTTGCCCAGGGTGTCGGCGCTCTGCAGGGCCGCCATCGCCTGCGCGTTGCCTCCGTTGCCCGGGCCTCCGGCACTGAGGCTGAAGGCGTCGCCAGACACCGCGACGTTGCCGCTCAGGTTCACGCTCCAGTAGCCGCCGGGTGGATTGGAGCCGTAGGCCACGTCGATGGTCGTGCCGCTGCCGCCCAGCGAGACGCTGCCGCTGGCCAGCACCGTGTTCGAGCCCGGCTGGGTGACCACGAAGCCCACGCTGGAGCCGCTGGTGCCGCCGCTGGTGAGCGTGACCTGCAGCGCAGTGGGCACGTCGACCCCGCCGACCACGATCGCACCGGCGCTTCCCGACGCGTACTGTCCGCTGGACAGCGTCAGATTGCCCAGGTTGGTGTTCTGCAGGCTTCCCGAGACCATCTGGCCGGCGCTGCTGACGTAGGGGGAGGCCGCCGCGATGGCCTTCGGATCGGTCATCACGGAGCGAAAGTTCACCGCCCCCAGGCGCGTGGGCAACACCTCGAAGGTGTTGCCCGCGGAGGCGCCGCTGACGTTGATCTGCACGCCGCCGAAGCTCAGCGTGGTGACGCCGCCGGACGTGCTCTGGCTCAGGCTGGTGGACTGCCCGGTGCTCAGGTCGGTGGCGCTCCAGCTGGTACCGTCGAACTTGAGCTGGTAGTTGTCGCCGCTGAGCTGGTTGGCGTTCACGATGGAGCCGCTGATGCTGGCCCCGCTGGTGTTGGCGCTGTTGGCCAGCACCAGCACCGGTCCGGAGGCGAACATCGCTCCGCCCAGATTGCCGTACATGTCCAGGCCCTGCGCCTGCTGCTGGTTCATCGATTGGGCCATCGCGTCGGCGATGCGCCCGAGACTGTCCTGCGCGGGCTGCAGCACCTGGCTGCGGAACTGCAGCAGCCCGCCCAGGGCTCCGCCCTGCAGGCTTTGCGACAGGATGGCGCCGTTGCTGGCGTAGGCCACCTCGGTCTGCGAGGGGTCGTAGGGATTGCTGGCGGTGGTCAGCGCGTAGGACTGGCTACCGGCGACCAGTACCTGGCCGCTGTTGGTGAATACGTTGAGCGAGTTGCCCTGTTGCAGCACACTGACCCCGAGCTGCCCGGACAACTGCGTGATCAGCTGGTCGCGCTGGTCGAGCAGGGTGTTTGGGTTGTTGTTGGCCGTGGTCGACGAGTTGATCTGCACGTTGAGTTGTGCGATCTGCTGGGTCAGCGAGTTGATGGTGGTGATGCTCTGCCCGATCTGCTGGTTCACCCCGCTGGACTCGCTTTGCAGCTGGGCGCCCGCGTTGCTCAGGGTCTGCGCCAGGCTCTGCGCCTGGCTGATCAGCGCCTGGCGGGACGGGATGTCCGAGGGGCTGGACGCGACCTGGGCCACGCCGCTGGCGAAGAACTGGTTGATCGACGTGCTCAGGCCCGACTGGTTGCCGCTGACCAGGTTGACCAGCGCCTGCAGCTCGCTGTTGAGGGTGCTGGCGCCGCTGGCGCTGGACGTCGTGCTCCACACCTGGGTCTGCACGAAGTTGCTGTAGCTGCGCGTGACCGTGGTCAGGTCGGTGCCGTTGCCCAGGTACAGCCCGCCGTAGGTACTGGCCGGCTGGGTGGTCTGCACCACCTGCTCGCGGCTGTAGCCCGGCGTGTTGACGTTGGAGATGTTGTTGCCCGTCACCTGCAGGGCGTTGAGTGCCGCCTCCAGCCCGGTGAGGGCGTTGTTGACCAGACCGCTGACTCCCGACATCGCTCAACCCCTTCCCAGACTGCCGCGCGTGCGGCCCGCGAGCGATTGTCCGTAGACGGGCTGCGAGTCCTGCCGGGCCGATTTGTCGCGCGCGACGCGCAGCGCGTCGCTCCATAGCTGCAGCGTGTGCTGCAGGCCGTCGTATTCCTGGCGCAAGGCCTCGGCCTGAGCGCGCAACTGCGCGCTCGTCTCGTCGGCACGGCCTTCGGCGCGCCGTGCCGTGAACGGAGCCAGCCGGTCGAGCAGGGGTTGCCACAGCGGCAGCATGGCCTGCGAGGAAAGCTCCCCGTCCATCAGCGCGCGGCGCTTGTCGCTCAGCATGGCCGACAGCGCGCCCAGCACGGCGAGTTCATCGCCGTCGGCGGGCTGGCTTTCAGCATCAGGCCGGCGCATGGGAGGGGTCGCGCGCGTGTACATCGTGGAAGTCCGTCGACGCAAGGATGTAGGGAGTAACGTCACGGAAGCGCGAAACTTGAGCCCGCGGCGCCGGAGCCCAAGGCCGCCAGGGCATCGCGCATGGTCGGGCTGTCTGCCACCTGCAGCAGCTTGCGGGCGTAGCCGGGGTCGGTCGCGTAACCGGCTCGCTGCAGGCCTTGCGCGAAGGCGCCGAGGTCGTCGCCATGGCCGCGTACCGGCGCGTAGCGCGGCGATTCCAGCAGCGAGGCGTAATCGTGCACGCTGGCGGCCACGCTGCGATAGGCGCGAAACGCCGCATCCCCCAGGGTGCGCACGCCATTCGACACCTCGGAGCTGAGTTCATGCAGGCTCGGCCCCTGCCAATCCGTCCCCGCCTTGATGCCGAACAGGTTGTTGCCGGGGGCATGGCGTCCCCAGCCCGTTTCCAGCGCGGCCTGGGCCAGGATGCCCACGGGGCTCACGCCCAGGGCCTGCGCGGCGGCGCGCGCGCTGGGCGCGATGGCCGCGATGAAGGCGCGCGCCCGACGCTGCAGCGCCTCGTCGTCGGCCGCGTTCGACGAGTCGGTGCCGAGGTCGTCGGCTGCCTTCGATGCGCCGGGGCTGGACGCCAGCGGCGCCGCGACCGGTGCGGCGGCGGGCGCCCGC
Source organism: Pseudomonadota bacterium (assembly GCA_021830925.1). Lineage (GTDB taxonomy): Bacteria > Pseudomonadota > Gammaproteobacteria > Burkholderiales > Burkholderiaceae_C > Thiomonas_A. The sequence continues at coordinate 18,580 of JAKBNS010000078.1, forward strand.
GCGTGATCGGGCAAGGTGTGCGAGGGCCCCGCCACGCCGCCGGAGACCGCCGCGGAACCGCTGCCGGCTGCGGCGTCGCCGGGGTGTGCGGCGGCGCCATAGCGAGCCGCCAGTTCGCGGGCCAGGTAGCTGCCCAGGCCGAGGCCCGGGCCCTGGCTGACCACGTCGGCCACCTGCTGGTTGAACATCGACTCGAACATGGGCCCGCCGCTGTCGCCCAGCAGGTCGGGGCCCAGCTTGACCGCGTTGGCACTTTTGAGCAATTGCTGCACCAGCAGCGCCTCGAACTGGCGACTGACCGCGCGAATGGTCGCGGGGTCCTGCGGATTGGCCTGCGCCAGGGCCTGCAACTGGTTCAGGCCCTGGAAGGACAGGCTGTCGGTGGCCTGGGCGCTGGCGGCGCCGAGCAGGGGAGCGGTCATGGGCTGCGGCCTCAGATGACGTCGAGCTGGGCGTGCAGCGCGCCGGCCTGCTTCATCGCCTGCACGATGGCGATCAGGTCCTGCGGCGAGGCGCCCACGGCGTTGAGCGCTCGCACCACCGCGTCCAGGGTCACGCCGGGGCGGAACATCAGCAGGTCGGCCTTGCCCGCCTTGGCTTTCACCGTGGTCTTCGGGACCACCGTGGTCTGGCCCGCGCCCAGCGGATTGGGCTGACTGACCTCGTACTTGGTGTCGATGCTCACCGACAGGTTGCCGTGGGCCACCGCGCAGGCGCCCAGAGTCACGTTCTGCCCCAGCACCACGGTACCGCTGCGCGCGTCGATCACCACCTTGGCCGGCGGCTCGGAGGGACTGACGTCCAGCGCCTCCATGCGTCCCAGGAAGGCGGTGCGCGCGCCGGGAGATCGCGGTGCCTGCACCTGGATGTTGCCGGCGTTGATCGCCACCGCGGTGTTCGCGCCGAAGGACTGGTTGATGCGCTCGGCGATGCTGGAGGCCGTGCCGAAGCTCGGAGTGTCCAGCGCCAGCGTGAGCGTGGGCCCCTGGTCGAAGGCGTCGGGCACGCTGCGCTCCACGGTGGCGCCGTTGGCCACGGTGCCGGCGGTGAGGAAGTTGACCTGCGTGCTCGTGCCCCCGGAGGACGCGCCGTAGCCGCTGACCACGACACTGCCCTGTGCGACCGCGTAGGTCTGGCCGTCGGCCCCCTTGAGCGGGGTCATCAGCAGCGTGCCGCCGGCCAGGCTGGAGGCGTTGCCGACGGCCGATACCGTGATGTTGATCTTCTGTCCGGGCAACGCGAAGGCCGGCAGACTGGCGGTGATCATCACGGCCGCCAGGTCCTTGGGCTGCAGGTTCTGCGCCACGCTGGCCGGCAGGTTGATGCCCAGGCGCTGGAACATGTTCAGCAGCGACTGCGTGGTGTACGGGACCTGCGTGGCCTGGTCCCCGGTGCCCGACAGGCCCACCACCAGGCCGTAGCCGACCAGCTGGTTGCTGCGCACGCCCTCGATGCTGACGAGGTCGCGGATGGCCATCGCGCGCGCCGGCGCGGCCCAGGTCCCCAGGCCCGCGAGCAGCGCGGCGAGCAGCAGGGCGCCAAGGCGCGGAGTGCGGAACATGGACAGGACGGAGAGATTGGGCATGCTGGAGAGCCTCGGCATGGGCGGGCTCAGAAGGGCCACAGGGAAAGGAAGAACTTGGTCAGCCACGGCACCTTCGCGGCGTCGTACACGCTGCCGTTGCCGCTGTACTCGACCCGCGCGTCGGCGATCTGCGTGCTGGAGACCGTGTTCTGCGGCGTGACGTCGGCCGCGCGCACCACGCCGACGACGCGGATGAACTCGTGGCCGCCGTTGAGCAGGACCTCCTTCTGCCCGGAAATCTCCAGGTTGCCGTTGCTCATGACCTGCACGATGGTCGCTTGCAGCGTGGTGGTGAAGGTATTGCTCTGGGTGGTGGCGCCGTTGCCGCCGAACTTCTGCGAGGACGTCGCCCCCAGGCTGGGGCTGTACTGGCCCAGCGTGGGTTGCACGCCGAACAGGCTGGACAGGCCGGCGCTGACCGTGTCCGATTTGGCGATGGTGGTGTTGGTCGACTTGCTGGCGTTGGCGTTCTCGGCGATCAGGATGGTGATCAGGTCGCCCACCCGGTGCGCGCGCGAGTCCTCGAACAGCGCAACGTTGGTGCTGTCCTGCCAGATGGCGCCATTGGCCGGATGCGCATTCATCGGCCGCGGCTGCGCCGGGATGGGCAGCGGCTCGAGCCTTTGCAGCGCCATCTTGTCCGTGGGCGAGGCGGCGCAGCCGGCGAGCAGCAGCGCCGCAACCGCCAGCAGCGCCGCGCCGGCGCGGCGCAGGGTGGTGGCCGGGGAGTTCATCAGATGTTCTGCTCCACGTACTGCAGCATCTGGTCGGAGGTCTGCACGGCCTTGCTGTTGATCTCGTAGGCGCGCTGGGTGGAAATCATGTCCACCAGCGCCGACACCACGTTCACGTTGGACGACTCGAGGTAGTTCTGCTGCACCGCGCCCAGCCCGTTGAGCGTGGGCTGGCCGGTGTTCGGGCTGCCCGAGGAGCCGGTCTGCAGGTACAGGTTGCCGCCGATGCTCTGCAGGCCGGCGGGGTTGATGAAGTTGGCCAGCTGGAGGGTTCCCACCTGCTGCGCGGCCGCCTGGCCGGGCAGGGTCACCGAGACCGTGCCGTCCTCGCCGATGGTGATGGTCTGCGCGCTGGAGGGAATGGTGATGGTCGGCTGCACCAGATAGCCGCTGGCGGTGACCACCTGGCCCTGGTTGTTGAGCTGGAAGGTGCCGTCGCGCGTGTAGGCGATGGTTCCGTTGGGCTGGAGGACCTGGAAAAAGCCCGCGCCGTTGATGGCCACGTCCAGCGAATTGCCGGTCTGGGTCAGATTGCCTTCGGTGAACAGGCGCTCGGTGGCCACCGGCGTCACCCCGGTGCCCAGTTGCAGGCCCGAAGGGTACATGGTGGTCTGCGACGACTGCGCGCCCGGCTGGGTCAGGTTCTGGTACAGCAGGTCCTGGAACACCGTGCGCGCGCTCTTGAACCCGGTCGTGTTGACGTTGGCCAGGTTGTTGGAAATCACGTCCATGTTGGTCTGCTGGGCTTCCAGACCGGTGGCGGCGACGTACAGGGATCGGATCATGATGGGCTCGGGCTCAGGTGACGTTGAGCAACTGCTGCGCCGCCTGGTGGTTCTGGTCGATGTTCTGCATCAGCTTGGTCTGCATCTCGAAGGCGCGGGTGTTCTCGAGCATCTGCACCATCGCCCGCACCGGGTTCACGTTGCTGCCCTCGAGCACGCCGCTGGCCAGTTGCACCGTCGGATCGGGTTGCGCGGGCCCCTGGGTGTCGCGGAACAGGCCGTCCGCCCCTCGCTGCAATTGCGTGGTGGGCGGGTTGACCAGCTGGATCGTGCCCAGCACCACCGGCGTGCTGGGCGAGGAGCCGGCGGGAACCCCGGAGATCGTGCCGTCCACGCCGATCTGGATGGACGTCAGCTGGGGCAGGGAGATCGGCGAGCCGGACTGGCCCAGCACCGGGTGCCCGTCACTGGTCGTGAGCACGCCGCTGGAGGAGATGCGCAGGTCGCCGTTGCGGGTGTAGGCCGTGGCGCCGTTGGCCGCCTGCACCGCGATCCAGCCCGAGCCCTGCACCGCCACGTCCAGGTTGCGCCCCGTGTGGATCATCGTTCCCTGCTGGAAATCGGTGCCGTCGCTTTGCGTGGCCACATAGGCATTGCTGGGCAGCGGCTCGCCGTACACCGGCAGCGCGCGGAACTGCGGCGTGGCGCCGCGGTATCCGGTGGTGCTGGCGTTGGCCAGGTTGTTGGTGACCACGTCCTGGCGCTGCAGCACCGCGCGCGCGCCGGTGGCGGCGATCCACAGGGAGTCCATCGTGTGCGTCCTCGTTCAGCCTTCGGTGCGCGCCGCAGCTCAGAGCGCCAGCAGGGTCTGCAGCACCTGGTTCTGCGTCTTGATGGTCTGCGCGTTGGCCTGGTAGGACTGCTGGGCCACGATCAGGTCCACCAACTGGGTCGAAAGGTCGACGTTGGAGCCCTCGACCGCGCTGGACTGCAGCGTGCCCAGCGACCCCGAACTCGGCGATCCGGTCAACGGCGGCCCCGACTGGTAGGTCTCCAGGAAGTAGTTGTTGCCGGCGCGCTGCAGGAACTGCGGAGCGGCGAAATTGGTCAGCGTGATCTGCCCGAGGATGGACGACTGCCCGTTGCTGTACTGGCCGTACACGGTGCCGTCCGGGTTGATCGCCAGGTTGGTCAGCCCGCCCGCCGCGAAGCCGTTGTTGCCGATGCTGTTGACCGCCGAGGCGGTGGCGTAGTTGGTCGAACCCGAGAAGCCCACGCTGAGGGTGCTGGGGTTGGCTCCGTCCGTCCAGGTCAGCGCCCCGGTCGACAGGGACACCGTGCCGCTGACCGTCCCGGTGGCGGTGAACGGAAGGGTGCCGAGCGAGCCCGAGGTCATGCCGCTGGTGCCGGTGGTCCCGTTGACCGAGTAGTAGACGTTCCAGTTCGTGCCGGAACCCGACACCAGCTGGTAGTACGTGGTCATCAGATGCGGCGAGCCCAGGCTGTCGTACACCGTGGTGCTGGTGGAATAGGTGTAGCTCGAAGGATCGTTGGCGGCAAACGCGGTACCGCTGGCCACCGGCGTGGAGGCGGAGTCCAGGTTCATGGAGAACACCAGCCCGGAGGTCGGCTGCGGGGCCAGCATGCCTTCGCTGACCTGCAGCGGCCCGGAGCCTCCGGTGAGCACGCCGTTGACGGCGGGAATGCCGATCAGCTTGCCGCCGTGGGAGTCGATCACGTAGCCGTTGGAGTCGAGCTGGAACTGGCCGTTGCGCCCGTACACCGTGGAGCCGTTGTAGTCGAACTGGAAAAATCCGTTGCCGTTGATCGCCACGTCCAGCGGGTTGCTGGTGCTCTGGATGTTGCCCTGCGAGAACTGCTGCGCCACCGTGCCCACCGAGGTGCCGATGCCGATCTGCCCGTTGGTGGGCGCGTTGCCGGCGATGGCCGCGGCGTAGGCGTCCGCGAACTCGGCGTTGGATTGCTTGAAGCCGACGGTGTTGGCGTTGGAAATGTTGTTGCCCAGCACCTGCAGGTCGGTGGAGGCGGCCTGCAGGCCGGAGATCGCGGTCTGGAACGTGCTCATGGCGCGGCGTGGGGGTCTGGTGGGTGGGGGAGCGCGGAGAGGGGGCGTCTCACATGACGCCGACGACGCCGGACAGGGGGATCGAGCCGTTCTGGCCCTGGATCTGCAAGGTGGGCGAGGAACCCCCATTGAGCATCACCGAGACGACCTGGCCACTGCCGAAGGGCGCCGCGCCCACGCTGGCGCCGTTGGCGTCGGTGGCCTGCACCGCGAAGGTGTAGCTGCCGGGCCCGGCAGCCGCGCCCGAGGCGTCGTTTCCGTTCCAGTTGAAGGATTGCACGCCGGCGGCCATCGAGCCCAGATCCAGGGTGTTGACCACCTGACCGGCCGCGTTGCTGATCTGCACCTGCACGTCCTGCGCGCCGCTGGCCAGCGTGAAGCCGCCGGCGCTGCCGCCGCTGGCGCCCAGGCTCAGCGAGTTGTCGTCGAACACCACGTTGCGCCCGACCAGCGAGGCGGCCTGCAGGCTCTGGGTCTGCGCCAGCTGCGAGGTCAGCGCGGCCAGGGATTGCTGCATGGCCTGCACGCCGCTGGCGGTGCTGAACTGCGCCAATTGCGCCGACAGATCGGTGTTGCTCATGGGATTGAGCGGGTCCTGGTTGGTCAATTGCGTGACCAGCAGGTTGTAGAAGGTGTTCGCGTTGCCCAGCGCGGAACTGCCGCTGGTGCCCGAACTGCTCGAGCTGCCGGTCGATTCCAGCGAGGCGAGGAAAGGGTTGTTGCCGATCGGAGAGGTGGACATGGCGGATTTCCTCGGGGGGTCACTGGCCCAGCGTGAGGGTCTTGAGCAACAGGTTCTTGGCGGTGTCGGCGACGTTCACGTCGGCCTGGTACGAGCGTGAAGCGGAAATCATGTTGACCATTTCGTCCACCGGATTGACGTTCGGGTAGGCGACGTAGCCCTGCTTGTTCGCCAGCGGGTTGCCCGGCTGGTAGACCATGCGCATCGGCCCGGGCTTTTCCACCACGCCGGCCACCTGCACGCCGTCCACGCCGGCGCCGGCACCCGGCGCGCTCAGGGGTTGCGCGGCGAACACCACCTCGCGTGCCCGGTAGGGCTTGCCGTCGGAGCTGGTGGCGGAGTCGGCGTTGGCCAGGTTGCTGGCCACCACGTTGAGCCGGTAGCTCTGCGCGTTCAGGCCGGTGCTGGCGACGTCCAGGGCGTTGAACAGGGACATGGAGGCTTTCCTTCGTCGGGACTCAGCCGGTGATGGCCGAGTTGAGGGTCTTGATGCGTTCGGTCAGGAAGGTCAGGTCCGACTCGTACTGGATCGAGTTCTTCGCGAACTCCGACTGCTCGCGGTTCATATCCACCGTGTTGCCGTCCAGGCGTTCGGTATTCCCTTGCTGATAGCCGACGAAACCGGCACCCGGCTGGCTCGCCCCCGGCGCCTGCAGCTGTCCGGCCTGGTCGGTCTTCAGCGCGAGGTTCGGGCCCTGACCCGACACGGCGCTTTGCAGCGCCTTGGCGAAATCCATGTCGACCGCCTTGTAGCCAGGGGTGTCCGCGTTGACGATGTTCGCCGCCAGCAGTTGCTGGCGCGACGCGCGCAGATCCAGCGCATCTTGCAGCGGCGCGAAGGCTCGGTCGAGGATGGAGGTCTGGGACATGGCTGGGGCGGTCTGCAGGCGGCGGCGGTCAGGGTGTCGGAGCGGCAAGGGAGTGGCTTGTGCCCCTTCGGAAGCAGAAACCGTGCCATGACCCGTCTGCGGACTTGGTCCATCGACCCCGAGGCACGGCTCCTCCTCTGGCGCCTGCGCCCGGAGCCTTCTCCGGCGTGCCGGGGCGCCCCCGCGCAGGCAGCCTCCCGCGAGAGTGCCGCCGGCCCCGAGCGGCAAGGCCTTGCCGCTGCCATGCCGCATCGAGCCGGCCCGCGGCCGCGCCCCGACCGGGAATGGGCGGGCAGCCGGCAAGGTACCGAGGCGGAGATCGCGCGGCACGGCCGGCATGCGGGTGGTACGGACCTTGCATCCATTGCGGCGGGACACGATACGAGGGTCCCACGATCGCACGCGGCGCAATGGAGGCAGGGCAGGGTGATGGAATCGCAGCAGGCAACGCATGACGCGCACGCTGCCGGCGGCAAGTCCGGCGAACGGCGTCGTGGGGGCGCGGCGGCGCTGCTGCTGCGGGTAGCGTCGGTCGCGGCGTTCGCCACCCTGTATGTCGTGCCGGGAGTCGCCGCGGCGCGTGCCGCCACGGCCTCGACCTCGGCCTTGTCGCGCTGGGAATCGCCCGCGGCCATGAGCGACGCCGCCGAGCGCTTCGTGCGCGAGCACCTGCCCGCGGGCGCCGCGGCCGACCACGTGCGGGTTCGTGCCGGCCGCATCGCCGCGCGCTTCCCCGCCTGCGCTGCGCAGCACCTGGTGGCGCTTCCATTCGGCAATCCCAGCCCCTACGGCGCGCAGACCGTGCAGTTGCGCTGCGAGGCGCCCCAGGTCTGGTCCGTGTACCTGCAGGTCAGCGTGGACTGGCCGCAGCAGGTGGTGGTGGCCGCGCACGCGATTTCCCCCGGGCACACCCTCGAGCCCTCGGACCTGCAGGTGCTGGAGCGCGACCGCGCCGGTCTGCCGCCGGGCGCGCTGCAAAGCGAGTCGCAGGCCGACGGGCGCGTGTTGCGTTTCGGCGTGGCGGCCGGCCAGAGCATCACCCAATCGATGCTCTCCGGCCCGCGGCTGATCCATTACGGCCAGGCCGTGTCCCTGATCGCCGAAGGCGACGGAGTGCGCCTGGTCGCCCTGGGCATCGCCCTGCAGGACGGCAGCCAGGGCCAGACCGTGCTGGTGCGCAACGCGCAGTCGGGCAAGGTGGTCAGCGGCGTGGTCGACGCGCGCGGTGACGTGGTGGCGGCCCTGTTTCGCTGACAGCGTGCGAAAGCCTCCGGGCGCGCGTCAAAACCCTGACGCCGTGCGGGGCGCAAGGATCGCCGAAGTCGTTGCCGAGCATGCGCGGCACGCGGACGAGAGGCCCTTTTCCCTCTGAAGGCGCACATTTCCTCCTCGATGGGCGCGATGCTGGCATCAGGCTTGCTAGGGCCAGGGCAAGCACAGGGAGGGCGACGCCATGGGGGCGTGGGCATTCGACGAGATTCAAGGCGGGAACCGGGCGAGCATGGCCGCCGCGGCGGACCGGGTGGCGGCGGACTCTCGCCCGCCCGGTTGCGCGGACGACGGGGCCGATCTGCAGTTGCCTGCCGGGGTGCTGCGCCATGTGCGTCGCAGCCTTTCGCACTGGCTGGAGGGCGTGCTGGAAGCGAATCCCATGGCACGCCCTGCGTTGCTGCCCGGCCAGGTCGAGCAATGGCTGGCACAGGCCCTGCAGGCGGCCAGCCACGGTTCCTCGCTGCAGCCGGGACTGGCCGACGCACTGCAACAGGCCCACGCGCTGCAGCGCATGAGCGCCGGCGCGACGCCGTCGCGTACGCTGGTTCGCGAGGGGCTCGGACTGCTCATGCGCGTGTCGGACCTGGAATCCGACTGGGCCGCTCAGCAGGCCTGGCTGGACCCTCTGACCGGCTTGCCGGGCCGGCGCGCGCTGCTGCAGCGCCTGCAGTCCGAACTCAGCCGATTGCGCCGCCAGGGCGACCATTGCTGTGTCGCGCTGCTCGACCTGGATCAGTTCAAGCCCGTCAACGACCAGTTCGGTCATCTGGTCGGTGACCGTTACCTGGCGGCCTTCGCGGGGGCCCTGAGCGCACGCCTGCGCAGCTACGACGCGGCCTTTCGCTACGGGGGCGACGAATTCGTGCTGTGCCTGCCGCAGGCCAGCGAGCAGGAAGCGCGCGGGGTGATCGAACGTCTGCGCCGCGACATCGGCGAAAAGCCGCTGGTGAACACGCAGGGGCGCGACCTGTTCGCCGCGTTTTCCGCCGGCGTGGCCGCGCTGGACCCGCACAAGTCCCTGGGGCAGATCCTTGGCGAGGCGGACTCCCGCCTGTACGCCGCCAAGCGGGCCGGTGCGCAACGTCCCGTGGGCGTGGCCTGAGTCGGTCGCCATGCTCGCCCGGCCGGAGTCCCTTGCGTGAACCTCGCCCAAGCCAGCCCCGGTGACCTGCGCGCGGCCTTCGGCCTGGACGCGCGGGAGTTCCTGGCGTGTTTCGACGATGCCGTGCGGGATGCCTGCGAGCAGCGCGACCAGCAGGCGCTGGGCGCCGCGGCCGAGGCCTTGCGAGGGATCCGGATCGGGGCCGAGTTCCTCGGGCTCGAGCCATTGTCGAGCGCCTGCCGCGAGGTCGAGCGCGAACTGCTGGTGCAGTTGCCTCATCTGAGCGCGCAGGCCGACGCCGAGCGTGCCCGCATGCAGCGCCTGGCCCGAGGGCTGCACGAGGCGCTGGAGACCTTCCTGATCGAGGTCGCGACCTCGGCGAGCGCGGCTCCGGCGCGTGCCGAAGCGCAAGCGCCGGGCAGCGGGGCCATGCCCGCGACGCGCTCGCGCCTGAGTCTGGTCGCGGCGGCGCCCGCGGATCGGCCGCCCGGCGAAACGGAGACGATCGAAGTCGCCGCGCGGGCCGAGGCCGCGGCCATGCCGGATGCAGGGGAGGAGCCTGCGGCCGAGGCGGAGCCGGTGGTCGAGGCGGGGCCGGCGGTCGAGGCAGAGCCGGCGGTCGAGGCGGAGCCGGCGGTCGAGGCGGAGCCGGCGGTCGAGGCGGAGCCGGCGGTCGAGGCGGAGCCGGTGGTCGAGGCGGAGCCTGCGGTCGAGGCGGGGCCCGCGGTCGAGGCGGAGCCGGCGGTCGAGGCGGGGCCCGCGGTCGAGGCGGGGCCCGCGGTCGAGGCGGAGCCGGCGGTCGAGGTGCAAACGCAGGTCGATGCGCAAACGCAGGTCGAGGCGCAAACGCAGGTCGAGCCCCAGGCACGGGTCGAGGTCGAGCGG
>JAKBNS010000133.1 GCA_021830925.1 Pseudomonadota bacterium
CGACTTCAACGCGCTGGGAGCCGACGAGTACCGCCTGCTGGAACGCCTGGCGCGCGAGGTGCCGCTGCCCATGCCGCGGGTGCCGGGGCGGCGGCCGCGGCGGGGAATGCGCGGGGCCCGCGCCGACTGGCCGCGGCTGCTGCGCGAGGCTGGGCGACTGGGCGGCGAATGCGCGTGGCTGCCGCGCCTGCGGCGGCGCAGCGAGGCGCTGCCGCTGCTGCTGTTGGTGGACGTGTCGGGTTCGATGGAGCGCTACGCGCGCCTGCTGCTGGCCTTCCTGCACGCCGCCACGCGCGGCCTGCGCCGGCGCGACGTGTTTGCGGTGGGAACCAGTCTGAGCGATCTGACGCCGGCCTTCGCGCTGCCCGACGGCGACGACATGCTGGCGGCCGCGTCGGCCGCGGTGGCCGACTTCGCCGGCGGCACGCGCCTGGGCGAGAGCCTGGCCGAACTGCGTCGGGCTCATGCGCGACGCCTGGTCGGGCGCCGCACCCTGGTGCTGCTGATCAGCGACGGACTGGACACCGGCGAGCCGCAGCAACTGCGCGAGCAACTGCAGTGGCTGCGCAGGCACAGCCGGCACCTGTTGTGGCTCAATCCCCTGCTGCGCTACGAGGCGTACCAGCCCAGCGCCCGCGGCGCGGCCGCGCTGCACGCGGCCTGCGACGCCATGCTCGCCGTGCACAACCTGGCCAGCCTGGAGCAACTGGCCGGTAGCCTGGCGCGCCTGCTGGGGTCTCGCTGAGGCCTCGCCCGGGCACCTGCCGCAGGTCGATCGGGGGCGTGCCCCTCAGACCTTCTGCCGCGTGGCCAGCGCGAGGTGCGCCGGTTCGTCCACGTCCAGCAGCAGTCCGGGGTCCTCGAGTTCCAGCCATTGCAGGGCTTCGCGATGCGCCTGCAGCACGCTGCGTGCCCCGCTGTCGCCGCGCAGCGCCAGCAGCTCCCGGCCGAAGTCGCGCCCGAAGCCCACCGGGTGCCCGCGCAGGCCGCCGTGGGTGGGCAGCACGATGCCGCCGGGGCGCAGCGCATGGGCCACCGCGCGGATGCTCTGCGCCTGCAGCGAGGGCATGTCGCCCAGGCCGATGAGCCAGCCGTCGGCGCGGGGCGTCTGCAGCACCCCCCAGGCCAGGGAATGCGCCATGCCCAGCGCGGCGTCGGCGCAGAAGGTGCTGGCCACGCCGAGCCCGCGCAGCTGGCGCGCCAGTTCCTGTTCCTGCTCGTCGGGCTCGCGCAGCACCACCAGCAACTCGTCGAGCACCTCGTCGCGGGCTTCCAGCCAGCGCTGCACCGTGCGCAGCAGCAGCGGCTGCCCGTCGAGTTTCGCGTGTCGCTTGTCGCTGCCGAAGCGGCGCGATCGCCCGGCGGCCAGCACGATGCCCTGGATCATGCAGGCATTGTCGGGGGCCGCGCGCCCGCCGCGCAAGCCGGCACGGGGCGGGGTTTTCCTGCAGGGACAGACCGGCGCCGGCGTGCTGGCGCAAGGCGCGCCGGCCGCCCGGTCAGTGCGCGGCGGCGTAGTAGTGGTTCTGCGGATGGTCGACCTGGGCGAAGAAATCCCAACGCTCACCCAGCAATGCCGTGAATTGCACGATCAACAAACCCAGCAGCCATGGAGTGCGCGGTTGCGACCAGGCGATGCCGGCGAGCACCAGCGTGGGCAGCGCGAAACCGGCCAGCATGTACAGGCTGCGCAGTCGACGCAGCAGCACAGCGCCGGCGTGCAGGCCGAATTCCTCGAGGTTGAAGCTGCCTGCGGTGAAACCGCGCGAGACCTGCCGCACCGGGCGCGCGCCGGCGCCGATGGCTCCCTGAGGGCTGCCGGCGCGGCGCAGGCGCCGCAGGCGTGCCAGAGCTCCGGCGCGCGACATCCAGGCCAGCAGGGTCCACAGCAGCGCCAGGCGCTGCAGCCAGGCGGCAGCCGGCGCGTGCCGCCAGGCCAGCCAGGCGGCGGCCAGCAGGTGTCCGCTGGCCAGGCCCATCAGCGCGAAGTTCAGCGGGGTCAGCGGCGTGGCCCATTCGCGGATGAAGTCGATCGCGGCGTAGACCTTGCCGGTGCAAAGCCACAGCAGCAGCGCCGACAGCAGCGCCAGCGCGCGCAGCCAGCCGGGCCAGATGCCGTCGCGATCCAGCAGCACGGCCGAGGCCAGGGTCAGCGCGAGGAAGCCGGGCACGGCGATGACCTCGCGCGACAGCCAGGACGTGCGCCACATCGCGGCTGCACGCCAGGCGCGCAGCGGCTGGCCCAGGTGGGCGAAGGAGCAGCCCAGCGCGATGGCGCCCAGCACGAAGGCCATCAACAGGCCGTCGCGCAGCGTCGCCACCGCGGCGCCGCCGGGCAGGAGCCCGGCCAGCGCCAGCGCGACGACCAGGCCCTGGGCGCAGCCGAGCAGGGTGGTGAACCAGATCACGGACCAGGCAGGACGCATGGAAGTTGCTCGTCGAGGATTCGTCGGTTCAGCCGCGCGCCGATGCGGCGTCGCGGATGGCATGGGTCGGAGCGGCGGAGGGTTGCGCGGCGTCGCCGGCCAGACCGATCAGCGCGCCCAGCCAGTCGAGCACGCCGGCGCCGCGCGGCGCGGCGGCCGGCTGCTGCGCGGTCTGCGTCTCGGGCGTGGCCTCGCGCATGCCGCGGCGCGGCAGGTAGTGGTTGGCCGGGCGCGTGCCCAGCTCGGGCATCGGCGCGAAGCCGCCGCGCTCGGCGATGGCGCGCGAGACTTCCGAGTCCGGATCGTCGACATCGCCGAACAGGCGCGCGTTGGTCGGGCAGGCATTCACGCAGGCGGGCTTGCGCCGGCTTTCCGGGATCGAGGTGTCGTGCACCCGGTCCACGCACAGGGTGCACTTGGTCATCACGCCGCGGGGTTCGTCGAACTCCCGCGCGCCGTAGGGGCAGGCCCAGGAGCAGTACTTGCAGCCGATGCACTTGTCGGCGTCCACCAGCACGATGCCGTCCTCGGCTCGCTTGTAGGACGCGCCGGTGGGGCACACCGGCACGCAGGGCGCGTCCTTGCAGTGCAGGCAGCTCTTCGGGAAGTGCACGACCTCGGTGGCCGGGAAGGCTCCGACCTCGAAGGTCTGCACGCGGTTGAAGAACACGCCCGAGGTGTCGGGGCCGAAGGGGTCGATGTCGCTCAGCGGACCGGCCGCGCCGGAGGTGTTCCACTGCTTGCACGAGGTCACGCAGGCGTGGCAGCCCACGCAGACGTCGAGGTCGATGACCAGCGCGAGTTGGGTCATGGCTGGGTCCTTTCACGCAGTTCGCCGGATTCCTGGCGGGCGGGCTCGGCGCGCTTGCCCGCGCCGGCCATGTATTGCAGGACGCGCCGCGCCGTGCCGCTCGCGCGCAGCTGGCCCGGCGCGGGCGGCGGCGCCTCGTGCGCGGGCCAGGTGCGCTGCGCCGCCAGCGGCTGCATGTCGTCTCGCGCGCCATGCAGGGGCTCGCCCTGCACGCTGGCGTAACGCGCGGGGTCGGCGTCGGCGTCGGTTTCGTCGGCGCGCGCCGGGTAGATGCGCACGCGCAGGTCGTACCAGCCGGCCTGGCCGGTCACCGGGTCGCTGTTCGAGATCGGGCCGTGGCCGGCCGGCAACTCGTCGGTGATCACGTGGTTGAGCAGGAAGCCGCGGCGCGACTCGTCGGCGCCGGGCTCCAGGCCCCACATGCCGCCGGCCTTGCCGATGGCGTTCCAGGTCCACACCGTGCCGGGCTCGACGGCTTCCGAGAACTGCGCCAGGCAGCGCACCTTGCCCCAGGGCGATTCCACCCACATCCAGGCGCCGTCCTCGATGCCGGCTTCGCGCGCGGTGGACGGATTCAGGTGCAGGCGGTTATGGCCGTGGATCTGGCGCAGCCAGGCATTCTGTGAGTCCCAGGCGTGGTACATGGCCATCGGGCGCTGGGTCACCGCGGCCAGAGGGAAGGCGTCCAGGTCCACCTGCTTGTGCTCCAGCGGCTCGCTCCAGCGCGGCAGCGGATCGAAGTGCTCGAACACCCTCTCGCGCAGATGGCTCGGCGGCTGGCGTCCCTCGCCCTGGCCGGCTGCGGCCAGGCGGAAGGACTGCAGGATGTCGCTGTAGATGGCGATCACCGCCGGCAGTTCCAGCTTGCGCCAGCCGTGTTCGCGGGCGTAGCGCAGGTAGTCGCGGTTCACCCCGCGCATGTAGCGCATCTCGTGCGGCAGGTGGGTCAGGTGCACGCAGTCGTTGTTCGCGTACTGCTCCCACTGGCGCGCGTTGGGCTCTCCCTTGAGCGACTTGCTGCCGTCGGCGCCGCGCCAGCCGGTGAGGAAACCGATGCCCGAGCCGGGCGCCGTCTCGTAGCCGACGATGAACTCCGGGTAGCCGGCGTACTTGCGGCTGCCGTCGGCGCGGGTGAAGGACGGGAAGCGCAGGCGCGAGGCCAGTTCGATCAGCACTTCCTGGAAAGGTTTGCACTCGCCCAGCGGCGGCACCACCGGCACCCGCACCGAATCCATCGCACCGTCGTATTCCGAGATCGGACGGTCCAGCATGGACATCGCGTCGTGCCGTTCCAGGTAGGTGGTGTCGGGCAGCACGAGGTCGGCGAAGGCCGTCATCTCGCTGTGGAAGGCGTCGGCCACCACCAGGAAGGGAATGCGGTACTCGCCGGACTCGTCGCGGTCGCTGAGCATGCGGCGCACCCGCTGCGTGTTCATCGACGAGTTCCAGGCCATGTTGGACATGAAGATCATCAAGGTGTCGATGGGGTAGGGGTCCCCGCGCCACGCGTTGGTGATCACGTTGTGCATCAGCCCGTGCACGGCCAGCGGATGCTCCCAGGAGAAGGCCTTGTCGATGCGCATGGGTCGGCCCTGCTCGTCCACCATCAGCTCCGCCGGGCGGGTGGGCCAGCCCAGGGGGGCCGCGGGCAGCGGGGTGTTCGGGCGCACCTGTTCCCAGGTGCTGATGGTGCGAACGCTGGGCGGGATCTCCTTCGGATAGGGCGGCTTGTGGCGGAATCCCCCCGGCACGTCGATGGTGCCCAGCAGGCTCATCAGCACGGCCAGGCCGCGGATGGTCTGGAAACCGTTCGAATGCGCGGCCAGGCCGCGCATGGCGTGAAAGGCCAGCGGACGGGCGCGCACGCTGGCGTGCTCGCGGCCCCACCAGTCGGTCCAGGGCTGTGGCTCGTCCCAGGCCTGGTCCAGCGCGCAATGCGCCATCTCCTCGGCCAGGCGCTCGATGCGCGCGGCGGGAATTCCGGTGATCCCCGCGGCCCATTGCGGCGTGCAGTCCTGGGTCTGCTCGCGCAGCAATTGCAGCGCGGTGGCCACGGGGGTTCCGTCGGGCATGGTGTGGCGTCCCCACAGCGCCGGCCGCGCGCCCTCGCTCCAGGCCGGCACCGGGGCCTGCGCGACCTCGTCCCACCACCAGAAATTCAGCGGCGCGTCGGGCGAACCCTCGTCGGCGTCGGGATTGCGCAGCAGCATGCCGTCCTGCGGGTGGCCCGGCTGCACGCGCACGAGTTGCGCGGCATTGGTGTAGCGCACGGCGAAGTCGCGATCGAAGCGCTCCCGGCCCAGCAGCAGGTGCAATAGCGCCATGAACAGCGCGCCGTCGGTGCCCGGGCGGATGGGGATCCACTCGTCGGCCACCGCCGAGTAGCCGGTGCGCACGGGATTGATGGAGAGGAAGCGTCCGCCCCGGCGCTTGAACTCGGAGATCGCGGTCTTCAGGGGATTGCTGTGGTGGTCCTCGGCGGTGCCGATCATCACGAACAGTTGCGCGCGCTCCAGGTCGGGGCCGCCGAACTCCCAGAAACTGCCTCCCACCGTGTAGATCATGCCGGCGGCCATGTTCACCGAGCAAAAGCCCCCGTGCGCCGCGTAGTTCGGGGTGCCGAACTCGCGCGCGAACAAGCCGGTGAGGGCCTGCATCTGGTCGCGCCCGGTGAACAGTGCGAAACGCTTCGGATCCGTGGCGCGCAAATGTCCCAGGCGCTGCTCCAGCAGGGCGAAGGCCTCGTCCCAGGAAATGGGTTCGAATTCCCCGGCCCCGCGCTCCGAGCCCGGCTTGCGGCGCAGCGGACGGCTCAGGCGCGCCGGCGACACCTGTTTCATGATCCCGGCCGAACCCTTGGCGCAGATCACCCCCTTGTTCAGCGGGTGGTTCGGATTGCCCTCGATGAACCGCACTTCCCCGTCTCGCACATGCACGTTGATGCCGCAGCGACAGGCGCACATGTAGCAGGTGGTGGAGCGAACCTGCGTGTCGCCGGCGGGATGCGCCTGCGGGTCGTGCAGCGCTTCGCCGATGGAGAACACGCGGTTCCAGAGTTTGTCGATCATGGCCGGGAAGTTGGGATGCCGCAAAGGCAGTGCATGCCAATTTAGGAATCTTTCATTCCGAAATCCAACGAATGGTTTGTGTAATATCGAACGAAATTTTCGATGGATTCCCGGCTCCGGGCTTTCCTGGCCCGGCAGCGCCTACACTGCCTGGGCCTCGCCCGCCGCTCCCGAACCCTCGCCCCCGCGCCTTGCCCGCCGAGCCCTCCCCCCAGCCCGATGCCAGCCCCGGGCGGCCCCCGCGCGGGCTGCTGGTGCTGCACGGCAACCGCCTGGAAACCCTGCACGAGCTGCTGTTGCATTGCCAGCAGCGCTGGCCCCTGGCTCCGCTGGAGTCCGAGCTGGTGCTGGTGCAGAGCAACGGAGCCGGCGAGTGGTTCAAGGTCGCGCAGGCGCAGGCCCTGGGCATCAGCGCCGCCACGCGGGTGGAACTGCCCTCGCGCTTCGTGTGGCAGATCTGCCGCGCCGTGCTGGGCAACGCCGAGCTCGGCGCGCGCTCGCCGCTGGATCGTCAGGCCCTGGTCTGGCGCCTGCTGCCGCTGTTGCCGCGCATGGCGCGGGCGCCGGGTTTCGGGGCCATCGCCGCCTTCCTGGCCGATGGCGAGGCCTTGCGCATGCTGCAACTGGCGCAGCGCCTGGCCGATCTGTACGACCAGTACCAGGTCTACCGGGCCGACTG
>JAKBNS010000040.1 GCA_021830925.1 Pseudomonadota bacterium
CACCTTCCTGCGCCGGGGCAAGCGCACGCTGCACGGGCTGTGGGAAGGCGAGGAGGTGCTGAGCCGGTCCACCCGGGACCAGGCGCTGCGCTTCGAGTGGCAACTGGTGGGCCAGACCGGCAACGTGGCGCGCCCGGCGCATCTGGACATCAGCCTGTCCACGCGGGTGGAGAACAACCGGGTCGGGGCAGCGCGCACCAGCGCGATCACCGACGAGCAGGCGGTGGCGCTGTGGGACCGGCTGCTCGAGGGGGTGAAGTTCCGGGTGGCGGTGCCGGGGGCAACCGCGGCTTCGGTGGCGCTGGGATGAGGCGGTGCATGCGTCTGCGGATCCGGATCCCTGCAACTGGGCCCCAGTGAGTGACGATGCCCAGGGGACGATCCGCGTGCGCAGCGGCGACGCGGAGTTCGACCTGAAGGTGGACAAGCCCGCCGACGCGGGAGACGGCACGGTACCCGCCGAGCGCTCCGGTGCCAAGGTGCAGGTGCAGGGCCAGCTGTGGGAACAGACTGGCTACGAGCACCAGGAGGTCTACAAGGTCGACCAGGTGTTGTCGGCCACGCTGTACGCGATGGTCCGCATGGACCAGAGACTCCATCCCTGATTCCGACTTGCCATGGACGATTTCCGAAGACGTTTGCTATCCGGTGGCGCTGCAGGCGCCGCGGTCTCCATCCTCAACGCCTGCGCAGGGCCTCTCAACATGACTTCGACGACCAAAGTGCCTGCCCCACGGCTGGATGACTTGTATGCCCGAACCAAGCTCATGTGCTTCGGACGCTATGCGGTGGAGCTTCCGGCGGAGACCGAGCAGATCATGGGGCCCCAGGAAATTGCTGGAGGTTTCAAGCTGTTCTCCCGGAAGGAATTCCCCGATCCGAAGATCCTCCTCGAGGCTCGGTGGATGAAGGAGCGTTCCAACCTTTATCACGAGGCGGAAATGATTACGGAGATCGTGCAAGGCCCGGCCCAGAATTCCAAGTACTTCTGGTACTACCAAGTTGAAGCCGCCAAGCGCAATGACATACGGTGCCTGGACGGAGCGATCGCCATTGACTCAAGGCTTTATCTCTACGAAGGCATGACAGCAAAGAGTGTGAATCTCTCTGCGGACGAGTTGTTCCAACGCATGACCGATCTCATGCGCGGCATGCGCGCCTGGGACGGCAAGTCGGTTCCTCGTGAGCCGGGGGTGTGCATCGAAGGCGCCTTCATCCACGAGCCCACGCACCGCTTCCAGGAGATCATGAGCTCGGGCTTCGTATTCCCCAGCATGCCCGACGTGCACTTCTCGGTGATGAGCAACAAGGGCGCCAGCACCGAGGGCGACAACGGCAAGGGCCTGTTGGAACGCGTGGACGAGGCGCGCAGCGAACAACTCTTCTACCCCTACACCTTCCTGCGCCGTGGCAAGCGCACCTTGCACGGGCTGTGGGACGGCGAGGAGGTTCTTGCGCGACGCACCGACGGGACGCTGGAGTTCGACTGGGAGATGGTGGGAGAGACCGGCAACGTGGCCCGGCCGCCGTGGTTCGAGATGGGCCTGCGTACCCGTGTGGCCAACAACGAGGTGGGCGCTGCACGCACCAGCGCGATCAGCGACGAGCAGGCGGTCGCGTTGTGGGACCGGCTGCTCGAGGGGGTGAAGTTCCGCGTTGCGGTGCCGGGGGCGACGGCGGCTTCGGTGGCGCTGGCATGATCTGCTGGACTACGCGCGCAGCACGTCCTCCAGCTTCGCCACCCAGCCGACGATGCCTCCCTGCGCCACGATCATGTCCAGCGTGGCGCGCTTGAAGGCCGGGAAGTAGCTGGCCGTGGCCTCCTCGACCAGCAGGCAGTCGTAGCCGCGGTCGTTGGCTTCGCGCATGGTGGTCTGCACGCAGACCTCCGTGGTCACGCCGCCCAGGATCAGGCGTCGAATGTTGCGCTGGACCAGTTGCTGCTCCAGCTGCGTGGCGTGAAAGGCCCCCTTGCCCGGCTTGTCCAGCTGGATCTCCCCGTCGACGGGCGCCAGCGCCTCCACGATGGCGTTGCCGGGTTCGCCGCGAATCAGTATGCGTCCCATCGGTCCGGGGTCGCCGATGCGGCGGCTCGGCTCGCCCCGCAGCAGCTTGGCGGGCGGACAATCGGACAGGTTGGGCAGGTGGGATTCGCGCGTATGCACCACCAGCATGCCCTGCGCGCGCGCCCAGCCCAGCAGCCGCGCGGCCGGCTCCACCGCCCGCGCCAGCAGCGACACGTCGTTGCCCAGGCTCTCGCCGAAGCCGCCGGGCTCCAGGAAGTCGCGCTGCATGTCGATGAGCATCAATGCGGTGTCGTCGCGGCGATAGCCGAAGGGCCCCGGGCTCGCGGCGATGCGCAGTTCGGGCGCGGCGTCGTGCGTCATCCCAGTCCTCCCAGCGCCTGCACCAAGGTGGTGGAGTCGCCCACGGCGCCGAACACGCCGCCCTGCATGGTCACCATCTTGA
This sequence comes from Pseudomonadota bacterium, assembly GCA_021830925.1. GTDB lineage: Bacteria > Pseudomonadota > Gammaproteobacteria > Burkholderiales > Burkholderiaceae_C > Thiomonas_A. The sequence goes on from JAKBNS010000040.1 coordinate 2,470, forward strand.
GCGCGGCGGCGTGGTTGCCGGCGTCGGTGGCGCCGCAGCAGTCGGACAACACCAGGCATTCGAAACCGCGATCGTTGGCCTCGCGCATCGTGGTGTGCACGCACACGTCGGTGGTGATGCCGGTGAGTACCAGGTTGCGAATGCCCTGTTGGCGCAGGATGAGCTCCAGGTCGGTGGCGCAGAACGAACCCTTGCCGGGCTTGTCGATCACCACCTCGCCGGCCAGCGGCGTCAGCTCGGGGATGATCTCCCAGCCCGGTTCGCCGCGCACCAGGATGCGCCCGCAGGGGCCGGGGTCGCCGATGCCGGCACCGATGCGCCGGCTGCGCCAGCGCTTGTTGGCCGGCAAGTCCGTCAGATCGGGCCGGTGCCCCTCGCGGGTGTGCACGATGAGGCAGCCGGCCGCGCGCATGGCCTCCAGCACGCGGCGGATGGGCTCGATGGGCGCGCGGGTCAGCGACAGGTCGTAGCCCATGCGGTCGACATAGCCGCCGATGCCGCAGAAGTCGGTCTGCATGTCGATGACCACCAGCGCCGTGTTGGCGGCGCGCAAGTCGCCGTCGAAGGGCCAGGGGTAGGGGTCGGCGGCGACCGGGCCGACCGCCGCCGGGGGCAGGCTGCTGTCCATGGCCTTGCTCACTTGAGGCTGCCGACGACGCCCTGCACGAAGAAGTTCATCGCGTCCACCTGCGCGCGGGGCAGCACGCTGCCGGCGGGCACCAGCAGCTTGCCGTCCTGCGCGTACAGCGGCCCGGCCCAGACCTGCAGCCTGCCCTGCTCGATCGCCTTCTCCTTGTCGAGGATCAGCTTGCGCGTGGCGGGGTCCACCGACGGGCCGAAGGGAGCCAGCTGGGTGGCGCCGCTTTTCAGGTTGCCGTAGATGGCCTGGGACTTCCAGGTTCCGGCCTGTACTTCGCGGATGGTCTGGGCCATGATCGGGCCCCAGTTCCAGGTGCCCCCGGTGAGCCAGCCCTTGGGATCGAAACGCATGTCGTCGAAGTGGTAGCCGATGACCTTGACGCCGCGTTTCCTGGCCGCCTCGATCACCGGGATGGGCGAATCCACGTGCATGCCCACCACCGAGACGCCCTGGTCGACCAGGGTGTTCACCGCGGCCACGTCCTTGGACGGATCGTTCCACGCCCCGGTGTACACCACGGTCACCGTGGCCTTGGGGTTGACCGAGCGGGCGCCCAGTTCGATGGCGTTGATGTCCTGCAGGATCTGCGGGATCGGATGGGCGGCGACGAAGCCGATCTTGCCGTCGGGGGCGGCCTTTCCGGCGGCGATTCCCGACAGGTACATGGCCTCGAACATGTCGGCGAAGTAGGTACCCAGGTTGGGCGCCAGCTTGGCGCCCCCGCAATGCATGAAGGTGACCTTGGGGTACTTTTTCGCAACTTCCAGCGCGTAGGGCAGGTAGCCGTAGCTGGTGGCGAAGATGATCGTGTCGCCGGCGCCGATCATGCGTTCCATGGCCTGCGTGACCTGCGCGTTCTCGGGGACATTCTCCAGGAAGTTGGTCTTCACGCCCGGAACGTGGCCCTGCACGTACTGGCGTCCGGCGTCCTGTGCCTGGTTGTAGCCGCCGTCGGTCTTGGCACCGACGTAGACGAAGCCCACGGCGGGCGCTGCCTGTGCGTTCGCGCTGCCCAGCAAGGCGGCCAGCACGAGGGCGCCGGCAAGGGTGAGGAAGCGAGTTTTCATGAGATTCTCCGGAGACGTCGGCAAGAGGGAAGGAACAGGACGGGAGCGAGGTTCAGGACATGCCGCGGAACACCCCGGCGAGCTCCTGGGGCATGGCGTTGCCGCGCCGGCTGGCGCGATAGCTCAGCAACAGCACCACCAGGGGCACCAGGTAGGGCAGCGTGCCCAGCAGATAGGGCGAGAGCGTCGAGCCGGTGGATTGAAGCCGCAGCGAGACGGCCTCGGACAGGCCGTAGATCAGCGCCACCGGCAGCGACAACCAGGGATTCCAGCGCGCGACGATCACCAGGCCCACGGCCAGCAGCCCGCGCCCGGCGGTCATCTGCTCCACCCAGGTGCGGGTGTAGTCCACCGACAGCGCGGCGCCAGCCAGCCCGGTGAAGGCGCCGCCCGCCAGCACGGCCAGCAGTCGCAGGCGCCGCGGACGCCGGCCCGCCATGCGCAACGCGTCGGCGGACTCGCCCGCCGCGCGCCAGGCCAGGCCCCAGCGGGTGCGATACAGGAACAGGCCGCAGGCCGGCACGAGCAACAAGGCCAGGTAGACGGTGGGCGTGAGCTGGGCCAGGAAGCCGCCCACCAGCGGCAGGTGTGCCGTCCAGGCGTGGGCCAGGCTTGGGAAGCCGTCGATCTGCTGGCCCACCAGGGAGGTGCCGTAGAAGGAGGACAGGCCGTTGCCGAGAAACAGCACGGCCAGGCCGCTGGCGATCTGGTTCACCCCCAGGCCCAGCACCAGCAGCGCGTGCACGCCCGACAGCGCAAGCCCCGCCGCGGCTCCCACGAGCAGGCCCAGCCAGGGGTCGCCGCTGGCGTGGGTGGCCGCGAAACCGGCGGCCGCTCCCACCAGCATCTGGCCTTCCACGCCCAGGTTCACCACGCCGGCACGTTCGGTGAGGGTCTCGCCCAGCATGGCCAGCAACACGGGCGTGGCGGTCAGCAGGGCCACGCTGAGCAGTCCGAGCGGGTTCATGCGGCTTCTCCCGCGCGGCGCGCGCGCCAGGCTCCGACGCCGAGGACGCTGATGAACAGCAGAGCCTGCAGCACCACGGTGTTGGCGAAGGGAAGCTGAGCGAACAGCTGCAGCGCATCGGCCGCCGACAGCAGGCCGCCCATCACCAGGGCCAGCGGAATGATGCGCAGGAAGTTCTGCCCGGCCAGCCAGGCCACCAGGAAACCGACGTAGCCGTAGCCGGAGGAGATGTCGGGCTGCAGGTGGTGTTGCACATTGGCCGTCTGCACGTAGCCGGCCAGCCCGGCCATGGCTCCGGCGAGGGCCATCACCGCCACCGCGTGGCGCGCGTGGGACAGGCCGGCCATGCGCGCCACGCGCGGGTTGCTGCGCAACAGCGCCAGCGCGGTGCCCCAGCGGCTGCGTTGCACCAGCAGGTGCAGCGCCAGCGCGAGCAGCAGGGCCAGCACCAGCGCCCAGTTGCTCGACAGCCCGCCCATGGCGAGCCGCGGGAAGCGCGCCGCCGCGGGGAAGGCGATGGTGGCCGGCCAGCCCAGGTTCGCCGCATCCTTCCAGGGGCCGTAGACCGCGTACTCCACGAGCTGGATTCCCAGGTAGTTCATCAGGATGGTCACGATGGTCTCGTTCACCCCCAGCACGGCACGCAGCAGCCCCGGCAGCGCGCCCCAGACGGCGCCGCCCAGGGCGGTCAGCACAAGCGCCGCGGGCAGCAGCTCCGCCATCGGCGCCGTGGGCAGCTGCAGCACCGCCGCCGTGCCGGCCAGGGCGCCGAAGTACAGCTGGCCCTCGGCGCCCACCGAGATCAGGCCCATGCGCGCCGGCAACGCGGTGGCCAGCGCGCACAGCAGGATGGGCAGGGTCTTGCTCAGCGTGGTGTTGACGGCCAGCGCGCTGCCGAAGGCGCCCTGCACGATCTGCACGAACACGTCCAGCGGCGCGTAGCCGTTGAACTGGAAAAAGCCCGCGGCGAGCAGCGCGAACACCGCGACGCCTCCGATGGGCACGGCCGCGCGCACGCGTGCGCCGCGCCAGAGCGTTTGAACATCCATGCGCGTGCTCATGCGTGGGCTCCATGGGTCATCAGGTGCCCCAGGCGCACGCGGTCGGCCTGCGCGGCCGGCAGCACGGCGGCCAGGCGGCCGTGGTAGAGCACGCCGATGCGGTGGGCATGGCGCAGCAGGTCGTCCAGATCCTCGGAAATCCACAACACCGCGGCGCCGTCGGCGGCCTGGCGAAACAGCGCGTCGTACACCGCCTGCGCCGCCTGCAGATCCAGCCCCATGGTGGGGTAGCAGGCGACGACGAAGCGGCGAGCCTGCGCCAACTCGCGCGCGATCACCAGCTTCTGCAGATTGCCCCCCGACAGGCGCCCCGAGGCCAGCTCCGGCCGCCGCGGGCGCACGTCGTACTGCTCCATGAGGCGCGCCGCCTGTGCGTTCACCTCGGCCCAGCGCGGGAACAACGGCAGCCCGCGCAGGCGGCGCAGCGACAGGTTGAGCGCGTTGCCCAGGTCCGCCGCCACCGCATTGCGCAGGGGATATTCGGGGATATAGGCCTGGCGCGGGTCGTCGGGGCGCGCGGTATCGCGCCCGTGCAGCAACTCGCCATCCAGTAGCACCTCCCCGGCGCTGATCGGCGCCATGCCGGTGAGCGCGTCGGCCAGCAGGTCCTGGCCGTTGCCGGAAACCCCGGCGATGCCCAGCACCTCGCCCTGAGCGATGTCCAGATCGATGCCGTCCAGCGCCAGGGTTTCCGTGCGGCTGCGCAGGCCGCGCACGCTCAGGCGCGGCGGCCCTGCCCGCGGCGGCGCGACCTGGCGCGCCGCACGCAGGCCCGTCT
>JAKBNS010000227.1 GCA_021830925.1 Pseudomonadota bacterium
AAACTCGACATCGAAATGTTCCTCCAGCGCGAGCATCAGATTCACGGTGGTCAATGAAGTGAGCCCCAGCTCGTAGAGGTTCGCATCCGGGGTGATTTTCTCCGGATCACAGGACAAACGTCCGTGCTGGACGACGATTGCGCGAATCTGTTCTATGGACATGGCTTGTTGATTTTCAATGGCAGCGTAACAGTCTAAACCCCCGATTTTCCAAATTCAGCGCTCGCCCCCGAACTTGGGGGGGCTTCGCCCCCGCCTAAACTGGATGCATGCCCGTCACCGACTCCGCATGGCGACTGTTCTTCGCGCTGGACCCGTCGCCCGCGCTGCGCGAGCGCATGGCCGCGCACGCCGCGCGCTGGAACTGGGACGAGCGCGCGCGCCCGACGGCCGCGCGCAGGCTGCATGTCACGCTGGTGTTCCTGCCCCGGGTGGACCCCGCCCTGGTGGGCGAACTGTCGCATGCGGCGGCGCGGGCGGCCGCGTCGTGCCGCGGTTGCACCCTGGTGCTGGATCGGGCCGAGGTGTGGCCCGCCGGCGGCATCGCGCACCTGTCGCCGTCGCGCATCCCGGCGTCGCTGCAGGCGCTGCACGACGCGCTGCTGGCCGGCGCGCTCGCCGCTGGCACGCAGGCCGACGACCGCACATGGCGTCCGCATCTGACCCTGGCGCGCAGGGCGCGCGAGGAACAGGCGCCCCCGGAGTTCGAGCCCCTGGCCTGGCAGGTACGCGGTTTTTCGCTGCAGCGCTCGCGCCTGGGCAGCGGGCGCTACGAGGTGCTCGGGCGCTGGCGCCTCGGCACCGCGGCGCGCTGACGGGAGACGCCGCTCTGCTCCCGCCTCAGGCCGGCACCATGCCGCGGCCGTCCAGTTCGAAGCGCGACACTCCGCCGAGGCCTCCGACGGCCGCCAGTGCGGCACGATAACCGGGACGCACGCTCAGCGACACCAGTTCCAGCTCGCGCATGCCCACGCGCATGCGCATGGGCCGCGGCTCCAGGCCGGCATGCAGGCCGCGGGGCTCCAGGCTCAGCCCCAGGCCCACGGCCTTCAGGCAAGCCTCCTTGCGCGTCCAGCAGGTCACGAAGGGCTCCGCCTGGGCGTCCTCGGGTCGTTCGGCGAGCTGTTCGAGTTCGCGCGCATCCAGCACGGCGGCAGCCAGATCGACGCCCGGCAGGTCGGCGCGCACCGCTTCCACGTCCACGCCCAGTTCATCGGCAGCGCCCAGCGCCAGCAGAGCCAGATCCTTGCTGTGACTGAGGTTGAAATGCAGGCCCGTGCGCGGCCCGATCAGTCGCGGCTTGCCCCGCGCCTGCTCGGCGAAGGCCACCCGCGCCGGCTCGCAGCCCAGGTAAGCCCCGACGATCGCCCGCAGCGCGACGTGGGCGCGCTCATAGCGCCTGGCGTCGTCCGCGCGCACGAACCTGCGTGCCCGCTCGATCTCGCGTTCGTCCAGGCATGGCGCGGATGCGGCAGGCGGCGCGTTCAGATCGATGGTCCAGACGTGCACGTCGCGCTCCCGCGGCCAGGCGCGCGGCGCCAGCGGCTCCGGCAACGCCTCGGAGCGCCCGGCTTCGCAGCGCGTCACCGACATCGCGAGCACCCGGGCCCACCGGTTCGCGCGGGCGGCGCCACCTCAGCGCAGACGCAACGCGACATCGCCTTGCTCGTGAAAAGGAATGCGCAGAAGCGTGTGGTTCAGCTCCGCATCCCCGTCGAGCCGATAGTGCACGAGTCCGTCGGGCGGCAGCGCGGCCAGCACCTGCAGCAGCGCGGCCCCGTCCACGTCCACGCGCACCGGAACATCGGCGCTGCCGTGCGGTGGAAGATCCAGATCGCCGGTGCTGTGTCCCTGCGCGGTGGCCGTGCCGTTGAAGCTGCAGTGGAACCGGATGTCGTCCAGCGTCAGCTTCCATCCACCAGGATTGCGCACCTGCAGCACCATGTCGACGCGGGCCTGGTTGCCGCGCAGCTCGATGCCGCGCACCTCGACGATGCGCAGGCGCGGGCCCGCGGCCTGCGCCGCCGGCGCGGACGCAGCCGGCGCGGCGGCGGAGGCCGGCGCGGAGTCCGCCGCGCCGGCCGTCGGCACGAGTGCCAGCGCCGCCAGGGCCAGCAGCCAGCGGCAGGCTTCAGTCCCGGGCATCGAACTGCAGCAGGGTGAACAGTTCGAGGCCCGCCGCGCGCAGCGCCGCGGAACCGCCGAGCTCGGGCAGGTCGACGATGGCCGCGCCCTCGACCACACTGGCCCCCAGGCGCTGCAGCAGGCGGTGCGCGGCGAGCATGGTGCCGCCGGTGGCGATCAGATCGTCGATCAGCAGCACCCGCTGGCCCGCGCGCAGCGCGTCGCTGTGCACTTCCACCGTGGCGCTGCCGTACTCCAGCGCGTAGCTCTCCGAGAGGGTCTCGAAAGGCAGCTTGCCTTTCTTGCGCACCGGCACGAAACCCACGCCAAGCTCGAAGGCCACCACCGAACCGATGATGAAGCCGCGCGCGTCGATTCCGGCGACCACGTCGGGGCGCCGGGCCGGATCCATGTAGCGCCAGACGAACTGGTCGACCAGCACGCGCATGGCGCGCGGGTCGAGCAGCAGCGGGGTGATGTCGCGAAAGCGCACGCCGGGCTGGGGCCAGTCGGCCACGGTGCGGATGCGCGAGCGCAGATAGGCGTCGATGTCCATATGCGAATGCGGTGAGGGTGCGTGGGTGCTCAGGCGTCGAGTCCCGGGGGCGCGGCACGGTAGGTCGGAGCGGGCGCGCCGAATACGTCGTCGTAGGAGGCGTAGGAGGCGCCGGAGATCATGGGCAGCAGCACCAGCCAGCCCAGGCCCGCCGGAAGGGTGGCGACGATGCCCAACGGAATCAGCAGCAGCGTGAACACGACCAGCGCGCCCAGGTTGGCGAACGCCGCCCGCGCCGAAAGCCGGATGGCATCCCAGGCCCCCAGGCCGCCCAGCGCGACCAGGGTGCCGACGAACCAGAACGCGACGCTGCAGGCCAGCAGCGCCGCCAGCACCAGCAGCGCCCCCAGGATCATCGCTCCCGTGCCCATGCCGATGCCGGCCACGACGGCCCCGGGGGAGGCCTCCATCATGTGGCCGATGGCCTCCATGTGCATCAGGCCCACCCCGAAGATCAGCGACAGCGCCAGGGCCAGGACCAGCAGCACGGCGGCGATGCTCAGCAGCACCAGCAGCGAGGCCAGCAGCAGCGTGCCCAGGCGCGAGGACCACTGGCGCGACGATTCGCCGAGGGCTCCCTCGTTGTCGGCCTCGGCGGCCAGGCCCTCGGGGGTGATGCTGCGCGCACGCGCCCAGCGCCGGCGCAACACCGAAGCGAACACGGCCCCCAGGGTGAACACGGGCATGCTCAGCCACTGCGCCAGCGCACCGCCCATGGGCAGCTTGTGCAGGATCACGCTGCATACGACCAGCGCCACGCTCAGGCCCGCCCAGGCCCAGGGCGCGCGCAGGAAACTGCGCCAGCCCTGCGCCCACCAGGATGCGCCGTGGGAGGCGGGGACGCGACGATAGGGCGCAACCGGAGTGGGAACTGCGTTCATCGAGCTTCTCCGCGACGGATGGATCGCCTTCCATTATGGCGCCGAGCCCGCGCCAGGATCCTGCCCGGGTGCATCAACCCAGCCGGGCCGACAGGCGCTGCCAGCCGGCTCGCGCCAGGCGCCGCACCGCTGGGTCGACCAGCAGCAGCAGGCCGCCGTAGACGAGCACCCCCAGCAGCGCGCGCGCCACGATGCGCAGCAGCACCGAGTCCATGCGCACCCGCGACACCACCGCGTACATCAGCAGCGACAGAGCGACCGCCAGCAGCAGTTCCCGCCAGGGCATGCGCACGCGCACCGCGCGCCGCCCGAAATAGGCCGTGCAGGCCGAGAACAGCACGTAGCTGGCCAGCGTCGCCAGTGCCGCCCCCTCGATGCCCATGGACCGCAGCAGCACGGCGGTGAGCCCGAGGTTGAGGGTGGCCGCCGCCAGCACCGAATACATCACCACGCGGGTCAGCTTGCGAATGTAGATGCCGGCGCTGAAGATGGGCGAGCCTCCGGCCACCAGCATGCCGCCGACGATGAACACGAACAGGGGGGCTCCCACCGCGTAACGATCCGAGGCCAGCAACCTGAGCATGTCGGGCGCCACCGCGGCCATGCCCGCCACGACGGGCACGGCCAGCAGCAGGTAATACCGCAGCGCCTGCTGCAGGAACTCCTCGGTCCTCTGCTGGCCCTGCGACTCCCACATGCGCAGGTACATCGGCACCACGGCCTGGGCGAAGGCACCGGTCAGCACGGCCTGCAGGTAGTCGCAGAAGTTGTAGGCGGCGGAGTAGCTTCCGAGTGCGGTGGCGCCAAGCTGATAGTTGATGATGTAGCGTCCGCCGACGTTGAGCAACTGGGTCGACATTTCGCTGATCAGCAACGGCAGCCCGAATCCGAGCATGGCCGCGAACAGGGGCCGCGAGAAGCGCGACCGCACGAACACGCCCTGGCGCGCGTAATGGACGATGATGACGCTGACGGCGACCCCCTCGCCCACGATGGTGGCGACGAAAAAGCCCCACAGGCTGCGACTCACCGCGAACAGCGTGGCCAGCACCAGCAGCAGCGCGACGTACTTGCGCGATACCGTGTACAGGCTGTAGAGACCGCTGCGCTGCTCGGCGCGCATCAGGTTCAGCATGGCGCTGTCGAGCACGCGGATGAGAATCAGCGGCGCCGCCAGCGCGGCCAGGTACTGGGCGCCCGAGGCCCCCCACCACGAATGCGGAACGGCCAGGAACAGGGCCGCGCTGAGCGCGGTGGCCAGCGCGCCCACCCCCAGCATGCTGAAGAACACCGTGGAGAACAGGCTGACGCGGTCCCCGGCGCGCCGACCGGCCTCGATCTCGGCGTGGAACCGCACCACGGATTGCTGCAGGCCCAGCTTGCCCAGCACCAGCACGATGGCCAGCGTGGCGTTGACCAGGCCCAGCACCCCGTACTCCTCCACCGTGAACAGGCGGGTGAACACGGGAAAGGACACCACGCTGGCCACGGTGATGAGCACCGTCCCGACCGAATAGTTGGACGTGTGGCGCAGCAGGCGCATCAAGGCGCCGCCGGACTCGCGACGCGACGCCGCGGAGGCATCGGAGGGGTCGCCCTGGCTCATCGGACGGCCCTCCTCGCTGCGCGGGAGTCCGGGCTTGCGGCCCATCGACGGTGCGCGCCGCTCAAGCCCCTTCTCCCCGGTACAGCCGCAGCAGTTGCTCGAGCACGCGATCCGGGGAATAGCCCGCCAGCACCGCCTCGCGCCCCGCCGCGCCCATGCGACGGCGCATCTCGGGCGAATCGACCAGGGTCTGCATGGCCTGCGCGAGGGCGCCCGGGTCCGCCGGCGGCACCAGCAGTCCGGTGCTTCCGTCGCGCACCACGTCCTCGTGGCCGCTCACGCGGGTGGCGACCACCGGCAGGGCGCCCGCCATGGCCTCGAGCACGGAGTTGGGCAGGCCTTCCTGGTGCGAGGCCTGGACGTACAGCTGGGCCTCGCGGAACAGGCCCGGAATATCGCGCACCATGCCGGGAAACTGCACTCGAGACTCGATGCCCAGCTCGCGCGCCAGCGCGAGCAGTCGCGCGTGCTCCGGCCCGTCGCCCGCCAGCACGAGTTGACTGCCTTCGGGCGCGCGCACCAGGGCCCAGGCCCGCAGCAGCACGTCGAGCGCCTTCACCGGCACGTGGCGCCCGGCGAACACCACCCGCAACGGCCCATCGCGCCCCGCCTGCGCCGGCTCGAAGCGCCTGGCGTCGACGGCATTCGGGACCAGATGCAATCGATCCGCCGGATAGCCCGCGTTACGCAGCATCACCAAGGTGTGCTGGCTGATGCACTGGAAAACATCCAGCCTGCTGGCGCCAAAATTGAGCAATCTGTGTTTGATCTGACCTCGCAGCCCCGGATCCAGGATGCCCCCGTGGAACTCGGCGGCGCCCGACACCTTCACGGCGATCCGGGGTTTCAGCCAGGGCTTGAGCCAACCCGCGGCACCGGCAAGGTTGTGCATCATGTGGATGTGGATCGCGTCGAACTCGCGTTGATGGCGCAGCAGCCAGGCCGCATAACGCAGGTTGAGCAACACGGCGCCCAGGCCCTTGATGCGGGGATATCCCAGGCGCCGCACCGGCAGGCCGTCGAGGGATTCGCGCACCGGATGCTCGCCGTCGATGCGGGGCGCCAGCACGCTGACCCGGTGCCCCGCCCGCAGCAGTTCCGCGGCGAGCATGCGCGCCTGCATTTCCGCCCCGCCGGTGGCGGGGAAACGACCGTCGACCACGAACAGGATGCGCAGCGGAGTCCGCGCATCGCTCGGGGTCGGAATCAGGGCAGCATTCATCAACAAGGTTCACCAGGGCCGGATCGCAGGCAGCAGCCTAACCGCAAGGCATGGCAGCCATGTCCCCTCGATCGGGGGTCACCGGAATTTCACCAGCCTGTAGTACACGATGCCCAGGTATTCGTGGAGTGCGTACGACATCATGCGAAGTCCGGCGGCGTCGGGCACGAGGTCCTCCGGCGAAACCTTGGGAATCGACTCGAAATCGACGGGCAACGCACAGACTTGCAGTCCGCTGTACCGGAAACTCATCCAGGCCCGCGGCATGTGATAGGCCGAGGTCACCAGATACAAGGGATGCGGCGGCGTGCCCCGCAGCATGCGCGCCACCTCGCGGGCATTCTGCAGCGTGTCGTGGGAGCGCCGCTCCAGCTCGATGCGATCCTGCGCGACGCCCAGGCGCTGCGCCAGCGTGCCCATCAGGTCGGCCTCCTTCCAGCGCCGGCCCATGCCGCCTGAGATCAGCATGCGGCTGTCGGGAACTTCCCGCGCCAGACGCGCGGCCGCGATGGTGCGCCGCAGGCTCGCAGCACTGAGCGCGCCGACGTCCTGCGCC
>JAKBNS010000255.1 GCA_021830925.1 Pseudomonadota bacterium
AGAACACCCCCTTGAGGTTCACGTCCATGATGTCATCGTAGTGCGCCTCGTCGGTTTCGCGCAGCGGTGTCGGATACGCGATTCCGGCGTTGGCGAAGAACACGTCCAGCCCGCCGAAAGCCTCGGTGACACGCTCGCCCATGGCCCGCAACGCGGGCAGCGAGTGCACATCGGCGTCGATCACCAGCGAGTCGTCGCCCAGTTGCGCGCGAATGGCATCGAAACGTCCCGCGGCACGCCCGGTGACGGCCACGCGCGCGCCCTCGCGCGCGAACAGCTGCGCGGTGGCCAGGCCGATGCCGCTGGTGCCCCCGGTGATGAGAGCGGTCTTTCCTTGAAGTCTTCCCTGGGCCATCATGCTTCCTGGTGAATGGTGAATCCGAGTTCGCGCGCCACGGCACGCGTGCGTCCGAGTGCGTCCAGCAGCGCCGGACGCATGCGCGCCTCGACCGCCTGGCGCACCGCCGCCGGGGCGGTCTCGGGGAGCCCGGCATCGAACGGCGGATCGGGGGCGTACTCCAGCAACAGCTGCGCCGCCTGCGCGACTTCGACTCCCCGCAACTCGGCCACGATGCTCAGCGCCAGATCGATCCCGGCCGTGACACCGCCTCCGGTGATCAGGCGCCCGTCGCGCACCACGCGGGCGGGGTCGGGGATCGCACCGAACTCGCGCAACAGCTCGCGCCACGCCCAGTGGCAGGCGGCGCGGCGTCCCCGCAGCAGACCGGCGGCGCCCAGGATCAGCGAACCCGTGCAGATGGACGTGACGTACCCGGCCCGCTCGGCCAGCGCGCGCACCGCGCGCAGCAGGCGCGGGTCTTCCATGGCGGGCACGCATCCCAGGCCGCCCGGCACGCACAGGATGTCGCAGGCCTGCTGCCCCTCCAGATCGGCCAGGTGCGCGAAATGCAGCCCATGGGATTCGATGGGCCTGGCATCCAGCGAAGCCACGACCACCTCCAGCCCGGGAATGCCGGACAGGAACTGGTGCGGACCAGTGAAGTCCAGATGGGTGACGCCCTCGTACAGGGCAATGACGACGGTTTGCATCGATGTCCTCCTTGGCCACGAGTATCGAGGCCGCCCGACACGGCGTAAAGGACGCAGATCCCTCGTATCGCGCCATCTCTCGCGGCGTACGTGCGTGACGGCGCGCCGATCCCAAGCCCCGCGCTGCAATTTCATGCAAGACGGCCTGTCAGCCCGGGCCGAAGATGGGGACCCATTCACGTCGACCACAGGCCCGCCGGGCCGATTCACGCACGGAGACCCGCAAATGCACCTGGCCTTTCTGCTTACCTCGCTGCTGGTGGTCGCCGCGCCCGGCACCGGCGTGTTGCTGACCATGGCCGCGGGGCTCGCGCGGGGCCCTCGCGGCGCGGTGATCGCGGCACTCGGTTGCACCCTGGGCATCGTGCCCCACGTGCTGATGGCCGTGAGCGGCCTGGCCGCGCTCCTGCACGCCAGCGCCTTCGCCTTCCAGGCCGTCAAGCTCGCAGGGGTGGGCTACCTGCTGTATCTGGCAAGGAGGATCTGGCGCGGCCAGGGCGCACTGCGCCTTCAGCCCGACGAATCGCCGCGCTCCGACCTGCAGGTGATTCGTCATGCGATGCTGGCCAACCTGCTCAACCCGAAGCTCTCGATGTTCTTCGTCGCCTTCCTGCCCCAGTTCGTCGGCCATGGCGACGCCAACCCCGCGGGCACGATGCTGGGACTCTCCGCCGTGTTCATGGGGATGACCTTCGGCGTGTTCGTGCTCTACGGCGCGTTCGCCGCCAAGGCGCGCAGCCACATCCTCACGCGGCCGAAGGTCCTGTCGTGGATGCACAGGAGCTTCGCGGCGGCGTTCATCGCGCTCGGGGTGAAACTGGCATGGGCGCAGCGCTGACCTCATCGATCCGAGGCAGGCCGTGCTTGCTTGCGCCCTCGGGAAGAATCGGGAACAGGCCCTTGCACTTCGGGCAGGACACCATGTGTCTCACGCCAACAAGCGCACGACCCTCGAAGATGCCCATGGCACAACCTTCCATCGCCGATCGGCGGCCAGGCCACGACTGTCGAGTCGCGCCCCGCGCCGTGGCTTCCTCTCGGCGAGTTCCTGGCGGCCCACGGCGGCCCACGCCAGACCCTGCAGACGACTCGAATCGGCATGGGCGTCCACAATGGCGATTTGCCTGGAGAACGAACCATGCCCTGGACTCGAAGCACCGCCCACAGGCTCGAGGCGCTTCGCGCCAAGGTACGCGCGATGTTCGGCCACGACGTGGTGGCCCACGACTTCGCGCACCTCGAACGGGTCGAGCGCAACGCCGCGCGCCTGCTCGAGATCGAAACCGGCGACCCTTTCGTCATCGGCGCGGCCTGTCTGCTGCACGACCTGCATCGCATCCTGGAGCGAGACCTCGGCCACCATTTCGCTCCCGAGCAGGCCGATGCCCAAGTGCGCGCAATCCTGGACGAGCAAGGCGTCGACACGCCGACCATCGACCATGTGTGCGCGTGCATCCATGCCACCGAGCGCTATCGCTGTGCCGGTGACGTCATCGATGCGGCGTCGATGAGCGCCGAGCAGCGCATCGTGCGCGACGCCGACATGCTCGATGCGCTGGGCGCCGTGGGCATCGCGCGCGCCTTCATGTTCGGCGGCCGCCTCGGCGAGCCGCTATGGGCGGCCGAACCGATCCACGACACGTTCCGGCCCGGCCACACTGCGTCGATCGTGCATCACTTCCACGAGAAGCTGCTGCACCTGCATCGGGAGATGCTCACCGACGAAGGCCGGCGGATCGCGGTCGAGCGCACACGCCTGATGCGCGAATACCTCGATGCACTGTTCGAAGAGCTCGCGTCGAGTCCGCCATGACCGCCCAGGAGCGCGTCACCTGATGCGGCACCCTCCGCAGTGCGCGCCTGCTCGAACGGATGGCCGAGACCAGGCGGGATGTGTGCTGTGCGGCGTGAGAGGGTTGCGCGTGAGTGGCAAGGCGTTGCGGACTCGTTGGCTTTTGGAACTTGGCCCCGACGGGCCTCCTCCCCGGATTCCGCACGACGTTGTGCCAGGCCGGGCTACCGGTCAGCGCAATTGTGAACCATGATTTACACTTGACCGCCATAGGGTCGGAATGACATCCGCGTTGGAACTGATCCAGAGTCAGACTTTTCAGAACTGGATGAATGGACTGAAGGACCGGCAAGCGCGGGCGCGTGTCCAGGCCCGGCTTGATCGCTTGGCGCTTGGCAATCCGAGCGACACCAAGCCCTTACGAGACGGCGTGTCTGAACTCCGGATCGACCATGGACCAGGCTACCGGGTGTACTTCCTGCGGCGTGGGCCGGTGATGATCGTGCTGCTCGCGGGCGGGGACAAGCGCACGCAGGACGCGGACATCGAACGGGCGATCGGAATTGCCAAGGAGTGGAAGGAGTGAACGATGGCTGAAAAATTCACGCGCTACGACACTGCGGACTACCTGAAGTCCGACGAAGACATGGCCGCCTACCTGGACGCCTGCATCGAAGACGACCCCGGCGACGGCAGCCTCATCCGCGTTGCCCTGGGCACGATTGCCCGCGCCCGGGGCATGAGCCAACTCGCACGCGACACGGGCATTTCACGCGAGGGGCTTTATCAGGCGCTGTCTGCCGAAGGCAACCCGGAGTTCTCCACGGTGATGAAGGTAATCCGAGCGCTTAAGCTCAGGCTGCACGTAGAGTCTGTTCCCGGTTGACGCGTGCCTTCTCGGCGTGAGGCCGGGCAAGATGAAGGATCGCTACCAAGCCGTTGAAGTACCTGGCACACCGGCCAGTTGCACTGCGCCCGCTCATCGCCGAAAGTCCGCATAGCTCGGCAGCAGATCCTGGTCGACCAGCCGGATCTCGATGTGGTTGGCCGCCTCCACGTGCCGCGGGTTGTCCGCCGAGAACACCTCATCGGCCACGCTGACCACGATGGTGCCCAGGCGCCGGCCACGCGCGTCGTCCACCGCAACCAGCGCCGCCGCCTCGGGTACCTGCTGCGCGGTGATCTCCTGCGGCAGGTAGAGCATCCAGTTGACGCCGGGCTTGTCGTCGAACACCGCCTTGGAGAAATAGTGAGTCGATCCAGCCGTCACGTAGTAGGGCGCATACGTTCGAGCCAGCGCTGCCGTAGCACCGATAGCCGTCGCCACATTCCCGAGCCAGGGCGGCGCCACTTCGGCGCCTCCGATCGTGAGATCGATGGAGTCAGCCAAAGGCCCGCCGTCGATATCCAGCGACACGGCCGCGCTGGACACCCCCTCGATGATCCCGTTCCATAGGCCGAGCACCTTGGGGCCACGGTCCTCGCCTTGGTATTCGTTGTCCAGAACGGCCAGTGCGGCCTGCATGACCGCCCCCATCTGATCGAAAACGGGAAAAAGACGTGCCTCCTCCTCGGTCCAGCCCTTGAGCCACCACTTCGAAAGGCACTTGTCCTCCGGGCCAAGTTCGTCCAGAAACTTCCGGAACCTGACAAGGTGAAAGGCGAAATCCTTCGGTCCGATTAGAGGATCGTCGCGAAACTGAGAGCTAAGCCACATGACTCACGGCTGTAAAACGGATGGCACGCGATATTTCGCGAGAAAACGACGCATGTATTGCTGCGCCCGCGGTGTCATGAAGTACCAAAGCAAACGAGTCGGTGGGTTGGAATGAACTGCAATGGACTGTGCTCGGGCCTGCTCCTTCATGGATTCAAAGCCTTTGAAGAAGCCTTTTGCCTCTCCATCAGCCCCGACGAACTGGTCGTACCGCGCCTTCGCCTCCTGCATCAGGCACTCCTGCGGCTGGAACCCGTCGAAATCGACGCCCATCCACCGCCACTCCTCGCTCCATGCCGGCTTGATGCTGTAGGGCCGCCCCGTGATGCGTCCCTGGTAAACGCGCGACACCTCGGGCATGCTTACGTTGGTGCGCACGGCCCGGCCCGCGCATCCCGGCGGACAGTCCTCGCAAGGCTTCATCCGGGGCAACGTCAGCGTCGGCGCCTGCTGCCGTGTGTCGTCCTTCGATTCCGAGCTTCCCTTGACGGCGGCCCACGCCCCCGCCGCGGCGCCGGCCGTCGCGGCAGCCGCCCGGGCATTCGGTCAACCCCGGCAACGGCCAGCGCCGCGCCCGCTCATCGTCGGAAGTCCGCATAGCTCGGCAGCAGGTCCTGGTCGACCAGGCGGATCTCGATGTGGTTGGCCGCCTCCACGTGCCGCGGGTTGTCCGCCGAGAACACCTCGTCGGCCACGCTGACCACGATGGTGCCCAGGCGCCGGCCACGCGCATCGTCCACCGCAACCAGCGCCTCCGCCTCGGGTACCTGGCGCGCGGTGATCTCCTGCGGCAGGTAGAGCATCCAGTTGACGCCGGGCTTGTCTTCGAACACCGCCTTGGAGAAATAGGCGCGCGAGCCAGCCATCACGTAATAAGGCTTGTAGGTTCGGGCGAGGCCGGACACCATTTGAAGGTGTGCCTCCACACTGGCGAGCCACGGCGGCGATGCCTCAAAGCCTCCGATGGTCAGGTCGACGGCGTTGCCGGCGTAGTCATCATCGTCCATGTCCAGCGAGACGGATGCCGGAGCCAGGCCATCGAGGCGTCCGTTCCACATGTCGATTTCCTTCGGTTCCTGCTCGCTGCCGAGGTACTCGTTGGTCAACACCGCCAGCGCCGTCGCCGTGGGCGTCCCGTCCTGCTCGAAGACCGGGAACAGGCGTGCCTCCTGCTCGGTCCACCCCTTGAGCCACCATTGCGACAAGCCCTTGTCCTCAGGGCGAAGGGACTGCAGAAAGCTCCAGAACCTGTCCAGGTGGAAGGAGAAGTCGCCCTGCCTGGCGGGCGGGTCGTCGCGAAACTTGGCTCGGTACCACATCGTGTCAAGGAACGACAACAGAGGGCACACCCTCATCGGTCAGGACGGGAAGCATGTACTCCCGCGCGCGCGGCGTCATGAAGTACCAGAGCAGCCGAGTTGGCGGGTTGGCGTGTACGGCCCTGGCCTGGCGTTTGACTTGCTCGCGCATCGCCTTGAACCCCTCGAAGAACCAGAGGGCTTCTCCGCTGCGCAGCACGAACTGGTCGTACCGCGCCTTCGCCTCCTGCATCAGGCACTCCTGCGGCTGGAACCCGTCGAAATCGACGCCCATCCACCGCCACTCCTCGCTCCATGCCGGCTTGATGCTGTAGGGCCGCCCCGTGATGCGTCCCTGGTAAACGCGTGACACCTCGGGCATGCTCACGTTGGTGCGCACGGCCCGGCCCGTGCATCCCGGCGGACAATCCTCGCAAGGCTTCATGCGGGGCAACGCCAGCGTCGGCGCCTGCTGCCGTGCGTCGTCCTTCGATTCCGAGCTTCCCTTGACGGCGGCCCACGCCCCCGCCGCGGCGCCGGCCGTCGCGGCAGCCGCCCGGGCGAGCGTCGGCCCGAGCTCGGCCACCGCCAACCGGACCAAGGGCTGCGCGATCGCTCCCATGCATGTCTCCTTCAAGAATGCCCAGCAGGTACCGCGTGCACTATGCCAGCAAGGACTTGGCAGCAAAGTTGACCGGGGAATCAGCCCTTGCGGTCGGCCGGATCGGGTCTCGAACTTTTGCGCAAGCAAGCCTCACAACTCCAAGGCTTCGCATGCCTCGGCAGGCCCCTGGTTCATCGCGATCGCGTAACTCGCCGATACGGATTCGGTCAACCCCGGCAACGGCCAGCGCCGCGCCCGCTCATCGCCGAAAGTCCGCATAGCTCGGCAGCAGATCCTGGTCGACCAGCCGGATCTCGATGTGGTTGGCCGCCTCCACATGCCGCGGGTTGTCCGCCGAGAACAGCTCATCGGCCACGCTGACCACGATGGTGCCCAGGCGCCGGCCACGCGCGTCGTCCACCGCAACCAGCGCCGCCGCCTCGGGTACCTGCTGCGCGGTGAGCACC
>JAKBNS010000084.1 GCA_021830925.1 Pseudomonadota bacterium
GCTGGCGGTTTCGGGGTGCCCGCGCAACTGCGCCGAATCCGGCATCAAGGACGTCGGCGTGATCGGCGTCGACTCCGGCTGGGAGATCTACGTCGCCGGCAACGGCGGCATCAAGACCGAGGTCGCGCAGTTCCTGGTGAAGGTGCGCGAGCACGAGGAGGTGCTCGAACACGCCGGCGCCTTCCTGCAGTTGTACCGCGAGCAAGCCTGGTACCTCGAGCGCACGGTGCACTACGTCGCCCGCGTCGGTCTCGACCACGTCAAGCGCCACGTGGTCGACGACGCCGCATCCCGGCGCGCGCTGTGGGAGCGCCTGCAGTTCGCGCTGGCCGAGGAACCCGACCCCTGGCAGGCGGCCGAGCAGGCCGGAGTCGACTCGCGCCAGTTCATCCCCCTCGTTCCCGCCTGAGGCCCGCCATGCAGACCTGGATCGAAGTGTGCCGCGTCGAGGACATCCCGCGCCTGGGCGCACGCCAGCTTCGCCGCGCCGGCGGCGACCACCTGGCGCTGTTCCGCAATGCCGACGACGAAGTGTTCGCGCTGCTCGACCGCTGCCCCCACAAGGGGGGCCCGCTGTCGCAGGGCATGGTGTTCGGGCGCAGCGTGGCCTGCCCGCTGCACAACTGGACCATCGCGCTGGACAGCGGCCGCGCGGCGCCCCCCGACGAGGGCTGCGCGCGCAGTTTCGCGGTGCGCGTGGACGCGGGCCGCGTGTATCTGCAGCGCGCCGCGCTCGGCGACGACGCGTTCGAACTCGATCGCTCCGGCCATGCCTGAGACACGCTCCACCTGCCCCTATTGCGGCGTCGGCTGCGGGGTGATCGTCAGCAGCCACGCCGGCGCCATCACCGGGGTGCGCGGCGACCCCGCGCACCCCGCCAACCTCGGACGCCTGTGCAGCAAGGGCGCCACGCTGCATCTGAGCGCAACGCCCGAGGTGCTGCAGCGCAGCCGCGCGCTGCAGCCCCACATGCGCATGGCGCGCGACGCGCCGCGCCTGCCGGTGGACTGGGACGAGGCGCTCGAACACGCGGCCGGACGCTTCGCCGACATCGTGGAACGGCATGGACCGGACAGCGTCGGCTTCTACGTCTCGGGGCAGCTGCTGACCGAGGACTACTACGTGTTCAACAAGCTGGCCAAGGGCCTGCTGGGCACGAACAACCTGGACTCCAACTCCCGCCTGTGCATGTCCAGCGCGGTGGTGGGCTACAAGCGCGCCCTCGGGGCCGACGCGCCCCCCACCTGCTACGAGGACCTGGACTCGGCCGACTGCCTGTTCATCGCCGGTTCCAACACCGCCTGGGCCCACCCGATCCTGTTCCGGCGCATCGAGGACGCGCGCCGCGCCCGCCCCGGCATGAAGATCGTGGTGGTCGACCCGCGCCGCACGGAAACGGCCGAGATCGCCGACCTGCATCTGCGCATCGAGCCGGGGACCGACGTGGCGCTGTTCCAGGGCATGCTGCACCTGATGCTGTGGGAAGGCCTGACCGACCGGGCCTTCATCGATGCGCACACCCAGGGCTTCGAGGCCCTGCGCGAACGCGTGCGCGAGTTCACTCCGGCGCTGGCGGCGCAGATCTGCGGCGTGCCCGCCGAGCACATCGTGCAGGCCGCGCGCTGGTTCGCCGGCGTGCGCGACGACGCCGCGCGCGGCGCCACGCTGTCGCTGTACTGCCAGGGGCTGAACCAGTCCAGCTGCGGCAGCGACAAGAACCTGGCGCTGCTCGATCTTCACCTGGCCTGCGGCCAGATCGGCCGCGCTGGCGCCGGGCCCTTCTCGCTCACCGGGCAGCCGAACGCGATGGGCGGGCGCGAGGTCGGCGCGATGGCCAATCTGCTGAGCGCGCACCGCGACCTCGCCGACGCCGATGCGCGCGCCGAAGTCGCCGCGCTGTGGGGCGTGGACGCCGTACCCGAACGCCCCGGGTTGAGCGCGCTGGAAATGTTCCACGCCGCGGCCGAGGGACGCGTCAAGGCCTTGTGGATCGTCTGCACCAATCCCCTGCAGTCGCTGCCCAACGCCGAGGTCACGCGCGCCGCGCTGGAGCGTGCCGAGCTGGTCGTGGTGCAGGAAGCCTTCGCCGACACCGCGACGGCGCGCCTCGCCGACCTGCTGCTGCCCGCGTCCACCTGGGGCGAGAAGGACGGCACGGTGACCAATTCCGAGCGCCGCATCTCACGCGTGCGGGCGGCGGTCGCCGCGCCGGGCCAGGCGCGGGCCGACTGGGCCATCGCGGCCGACTTCGCGCGCCGGCTCGAAGCCCGGCTGCGCCCGGGCCGCCCCTCGATGTTCGCCTGGCCCGACCCCGAATCGGTGTGGCTGGAGCACCGCGCATCCACCCGTGGCCGCGATCTCGACATCGGCGGCCTGAGCTGGAGCCTGCTGGAACGCGACGGCCCGCAGCAATGGCCCTTCCCGCAAGGCGCGCAACGGGGACGCGAGCGCCTGTACACCGACGGGCGCTTCGCCACGCCCGACGGTCGCGCGCGCTTCGCCGCCCCGTCCTACCGCCCGGTGGCCGAGGCGCGCGACCTGCGCTTCCCCGTGGCCCTGACCACCGGGCGCCTGCGCGACCAATGGCATGGCATGAGCCGCAGCGGCACCATCCCGCGCCTGTTCGCCCACCGCCCGCAACCTTCGGTCGACCTGCATCCGGGCGAGCTGGCGCGACGTGGCCTGGCCGACGGCGACCTGCTCCAGGTCACGTCCCGGCGCGGCACCCAGATCCTGCCGGTGCGCGGCGACCCCGGCGTCGCGCCCGGCCAGGCCTTCATCGCCATGCACTGGGGCCCGGAGTACCTGGGCGGCACCAGCGGCCGCGGCACGCCCACGCTGGGGGTCAACGCACTGACCCTGGACACGCTGGACCCCGCGTCGCGCCAACCCGAGCTCAAGCATGCGGCGGTCAAGCTGCTCAAGGCCGAACTGCCCTGGCGCCTCGCCGCATTCGGCTGGTTGCCCGCGCTGCGGCTCGACGCCGCGCGCCGCGAACTGATGCGGGCGATGCAGGGCCTGGCCTATGTCAGCTGCGTGCCCTTCGGCCGCGAGCGCGGCGGCCTGGTGTTGCATGCCGCCGGATTCGAACGTCCCGACGACACCGCGCTGGGCGCCGTGCTCGACGTGTTCGGCCTCGACGCGCCCGGCGTGCTGCGCTATCGCGACAGCCGCACCCGCGACGAGCGCGCGGTACGCCTGCAAGGCGACTGCCTCGACGCGGTGCTGCTCAGCGGTTCGCCCGCGGCGACCGCCGCCGAGGCCTGGCTGCACGAACTGCTGGCCGGCGCGGCACCCGCCCGCGGCCTCGGGCGCCTGCTGCTGGCCCCCGGCCGCGAGGCTCCGCGCGGCGGCAGCGGGCGCGGCGCGCAGGTGTGCAACTGCTTCGACGTGCATGAGACGAGCATCGCCACCGAACTGGCGGGCATTTCCGGCGACGCCGCGCAGCGCCTGGCGGCGTTGCAGCAACGCCTGCGCTGCGGCACCCAGTGCGGCTCCTGCCTGCCGACCCTGCGGCGCCTGGTCGCGCAGGCGCCGGCCCCCTCGCCCAGCCCCGCCACGACCTGAAAGGCCCCGCCATGAACCCCTCCGAAGGACATCCCGTGCTGCTGGTCGGCGCCGGCCCCGGCGACCCCGAGCTGCTCACCCGCAAGGCCTTGCGCGCGATTCGCCGGGCCACGGTGATCCTGGCCGACGACCTGGTTTCGCCGGCCTGTCTGCGGCTGGCGCGTCGCGGCTGCCGCATCGTGCACGTGGGCAAGCGCGGCGGCTGCGCCAGCACGCCGCAGGAGTTCATCCAGCGACTGATGGTGGCCGAGGCCCGGCGCGGCGAGTGCGTGGTCCGGCTCAAGGGCGGCGACCCCGGCCTGTTCGGCCGCAGCGGCGAGGAAATCGCGCACCTGCGCGCGGCCGGCATCGAGGTCGAGGTGATCCCCGGCATCACCGCCGGCGTGGCGGCGGCAGCCGCCGCGGCCACGCCGCTGACCCACCGCGAGCACTGCCACGGCGTGGCCTTCGTCGCCGGCCACACGGCGGACGCCCAGGGTGTCGACTGGGCCGCGCTGGCGCGCTCGCGCATGACCCTGGTGATCTACATGGGCGTGGCCGGTGCCGGTGCCATCCGCCGCGCCTTGCTCGAAGGCGGCATGGAACCCCGCACGCCCGCGCTGCTGCTGCAGTCCGTCGGCACGGTCGAGCAACGCCGGCTCGATACCCGGCTCGACACCCTCGAGTCCGACCTGCGCGCCAGCGGGCTGGCCAGCCCCTGCGTGATGTTGATCGGCGCGGCCTTCGAGGCCGCGCTCGACCTGGTCCGCGCGCACCGGGACAGCCCGGCACGGCGCGATTTCGCCTGATCTTCGCCTGATCTTCGCCTGATTGTCCACGCCCAAGGAGAACCCGCCATGCCCCAGCCCGACATCCACCCTCCAGCCATCGCCGGCAGCCCCGCCAGGGCCCTGTTCGGCGCGACCACCGGCTTTTTCATCGGCTTTGGCGCCGTCTCGCTGTTCGGTCCCACCGCGCACAGTTTCGTCAAGCTCATGGGCCTGTCGCCCGAGCAGGTCGGCCTGCTGGTCGCCATGCCGATGCTGACCGGCTCGCTGCTGCGCATCCCCTTCGGCGCCTGGGTCGATCGCAGCGGAGGCAAGCTGCCCTTTCTGGTGTTGCTGCTGGCCTCGGTTCTCGGCATCGCCGGTCTGTACTGGATGCTGCTGGCGCTGTACCCGAGCCATCTCAGCCAGGCCCAGTACCCGCTGCTGTTGCTGTGCGGCGCCCTCGGCGGCTGCGGCATCGCCACCTTCTCGGTGGGCATCGGCCAGGTTTCGTACTGGTTCCCCAAGGCCCGCCAGGGGCGCGCGCTGGCTTTCTACGCCGGACTGGGCAACACCTCGCCGGGCCTGGTGGCCATCGTGCTGCCGCTGATCATCGCCTTCGGCGGGCTGCGCACCGGCTACCTGGTGTCGCTGGGCATCGTGCTCGCCGGCCTGGCCTTGTACGTGGTACTGGGCTACAACGCGCCGTATTTCCAGTTGCGCGCGCGAGGCCTGGCGCCCGACGCCGCCGCGCGGCAGGCGCGCGCCCTGGGCCAGGAGTTGCTGCCCGCGCCGAGCGTGCTGCGCACCCTCACCGACGCGGCGCGCAACTGGCGCACCTGGCCGCTGGTCGGGCTGTACTTCACCTCCTTCGGCGGCTTCCTGGCGCTGACCGCGTGGCTGCCCACGTTCTGGGGCGCCTACTACCACGCCCCGCACTGGCTGGCGCTGGCGCTGACCGCGGGGTTCTCGCTGTTCGCATCCCTGATCCGCGTGCCGGGCGGCGCCTGGGCCGATCGGCTCGGCGGCGAACGCGTGGCCCTGCTGTCCTACGCCGCTCTGCTGATCGGCGCCGCGGTGATGAGCCTTGCCACGAGCCTGGCCTGGAGCGTGTTCGGCGAGGTGCTGGTCGGAGCCGGCATGGGCGTGGCCAATGCCGCGGTGTTCAAGCTGGTTCCGCACTACGCGCCGGATGCGGTCGGAGGCACCGCGGGCTGGGTCGGCGGCCTCGGGGCACTGGGCGGCTTCGTCGTGCCTCCGATGCTGGGACACTTCGCGCAGTCCATGGGACCCATCGGCTACGCGCGCGGCTACCTGGTGTACGTCGCACTGGCCGCCGCATGCCTGGCGCTGACCGCGCTGCTGCACCGAACCCGCGGCGGCGTCGCGCACCTGGCGACGCGCGCGGCGCCGCGGGCCGGCCTGCTGGAGCAGGAAGCGGCCTGAGCGCGGCCGGTCCCGGGCCGGCCTCAGGCCGGCCCGGCGCGGAACTCGAAGCCGTCGGCGTAGGCCTTCGGGTCGCTGGCGTCCCAGACCCTGCCGTCGATCAGGGTCGAGCTGCGCACGAGGCTCTCCGGCACGGGCACCCCGAGGGCGCCCGCGACCTCCCGGTACATCCCGATCCGGTTCACCGCGCCGGCCACTGCCGCGTAGTCCGGATCCTCGCGCAACAGGCCCCAGCGACGGAACTGGGTGAGGAACCACATGCCGTCGGACAGCCAGGGGAAGTTCACCTGGCCGCCGGCGTGGAACGCCATCGGGTGGGCGTCGGTCCGCTGCGCGCCGAGCCCGTCGTCGTACTCGCCCAGCAGGCGCGGCAAGATGGTGCCGACCGTCGTGTCGACACAACTCGCGCTGGCCAGCGTACCGGCGGTGGCGATGCGATTGCCCGGCGAGGCATCGATCCAGCGACATGCCTCGAGCACCGCGGCCATCACCGCGCGCGCCGTGTTCGGGCAGGCGCGCACGAACTCCTGCGTGCCCCCGAGCACCTTTTCCGGATGGTCGGGCCACACCTCCTGGCTGGTGGCGACGGTGAAACCCACCTCGTCGGTCACCGCCACCGCGTTCCAGGGTTCGCCCACGCAGCAGCCGTCGATGTCCCCGGCACGCATGCTGGCGACCATCCGGGGAGGCGGCACCGTGATCAGCCGCACGTCGCGCAACGGATCGATGCCCTGGCTGGCCAGCCAGTACGACAACCACATGGCGTGCGTGCCGGTGGGAAAGGTCTGGGCGAAGGTGCAGCGCCGCGCCCCCGCGAGCGCCGGGCCATGCACCGCGTCGCGCAATTGCGCGCCGGTGGCGATGCCCGCGCGCGCCAGCTGGCGCGACAGCGTGATGCCCTGGCCGTTGCGGTTCAGGGTCATCAACACGGCCATGTCGCGTTGCGGCCCCCCGATGCCCAGCTGCACCCCGTAGAGCATGCCGTACAGCATGTCGGCCAGATGGAGGTCCCCGCGCAGCATCTTGTCCCGCACGGCCGCCCAGGAGTTCTCCCGGCTGGGAACGATGCGCACCCCGTACTTGCGGTCGAAGCCCAGGATCGAAGCCATCACCACCGGCGCGCAGTCGGTCAGGGCCATGAAGCCGACCCGCACCTCGTCGCGCTCGA
>JAKBNS010000096.1:0-5022 GCA_021830925.1 Pseudomonadota bacterium
GCGCGGATGGAGCAGCGCGATCAGCGTGGACCCGATGGCACCCGCCCCCACGGAACTCAGCGTGACCAGCACGCCCAGCGCGCCTCCGAGCGCGACCGTCAAGGCATGGCGCGCAGCCACCGGGATGCGACGCCCCGCCCGCAGCGCGATGCGCCCCCAGGCGCCCCGCCCGGCGATCATCGCGGCGGTCAGCAGCAAGGCCACGCCCAGCGCGGTGCGCACGACGCCTTGCCCGGCGCGCGCCCAGCCCAGCTGGTGCATGGCCAGCAGGGTCCCCGCGCATGCCGGCAGGCTGCCCAGCGACATGCGAGCGAGCAGCGCGCGGTCCACATGCCCCTGGCGCCAGTGCGCCAGCGCTCCGCCCAGCTTGGTGAGGGCCGCGAAACACAGATCGGTGCCGATGGCCAGGGGCAACGGAAGCCGGAAAACCCCGATCAGCATGGGGGTCATGAGGGAGCCGGCGCCGACTCCCGTGGCGCCGATCAGGGCACCCGTCAGCAGGCCCAGCAGGACCAGGGTCGGAAACAGCATCGCGGGGTCTCGTCGGGGAACAGGCCTTCGATGCTAGGCAGCCCCCGCGCGAACCCCAACGACCGATTGGTCATGAGCTTATGTCGACACCTGGCGCCTGCAGGCGCCACGGCAGGCCGCTGCTGCGCCGGGTCACGCGCTCCAGCCCCTGGCGCAGCGCCGATTCCCGGGCGGTGAACAGGCTCAGGCGCGAACGCGCGCGGGTCACGCCGGTGTAGACCAGCTCGCGGGTCACGCCCAGGCCGTCGCCCAGCACCAGCAACGCATGCGCGAACTCCGAGCCCTGCGACTTGTGCACGGTCATCGCGAAGGCCGTTTCCACATGGGCCAGGCGCCCCGGGGAGATCCAGCGCACCCCGCCCGCCTGGACGAAGGCCACGCGCAAGGCGCCCCCCGGCCCGCGCAGCGCCATGCCCACGTCGCCGTTGAACAGGCCCAGCTCGGGATCGTTGCGCGTGACCATCACCGGCCGCGCCTCGTACCACGGCTCGCCGCTGCCCAGCAGCGAGCGCGCGCGCAAGGCCTGCTCGAGCTGGCGGTTGATCGCCTCCACGCCCCACGGCCCCTGGCGCAGCGCGCACAGCACGCGCAGGGCGTCGAAGCCTTGCAGCACACGCAGGGCCCAGGCGTCGAGCTCCTCGCGCCCGCCGCCGCATCCACCGCGCGCCATCTCCAGGCAGGCGCGCAATCCCGCGTCGGCCAGCACGGCCTCGCTGACGTCGCGCGCCTGCGCGGAACTATTCCAGTGCAGGTCCTCGCGCTCGCGCTCGCGCAATTGCGCCTGCG
Organism: Pseudomonadota bacterium; assembly: GCA_021830925.1. GTDB lineage: Bacteria > Pseudomonadota > Gammaproteobacteria > Burkholderiales > Burkholderiaceae_C > Thiomonas_A. The sequence continues at coordinate 1,318 of JAKBNS010000096.1, forward strand.
CCCCGCGCGCATCGCCGTGGTTGACCGCCTCGGCCAGCGCGGCGATGCCGCCGCCGAAACGCCGGCTGCTGCGCAACATGGTCACCTGCTGCGCCAGCAGCGGACCCCGCGCATCCTGCAACTCCGGCGGGATGGCCTGCTCGCTGAGTTCCAGCACCTCGCGCACCGTCTCCGGGCGATAGCGCCCGGCGCGCGCATGGGCGCACAACTCCCCCAGCACGGCACCGGCCTCCACGCTGGCGAGCTGGTCGCTGTCGCCCAGCAGCACCAGGCGCGCATGCGCCGGCAAGGCGTCGAGCAGATCGGCCATCATTTCCAGATGCACCATCGAGGCCTCGTCCACCAGCAGCACGTCCAGGTCCAGCGGATTGCCGGCGTGATGCCGCAGGCGCCGCGTATCGCCGCGCGCGCCCAGCAACGCGTGCAGGGTGCGCGCGGGGCCGATCCGCGAAGCCAGGCGCAACGCGGGCTCATGCTCGCCCAGGCTCCCGCCAAGCTGGCGCAGCGCGCCGTCGATGGATTGTTTCAGGCGCGCCGCGGCCTTGCCCGTGGGGGCGGCCAGGGCCACGCGCAATTGCTCGGGCCGCGGCGCGGTGGCGAACAACAGCACCAGCAGGCGCGCCGCGGTGAAGGTCTTGCCCGTGCCGGGTCCTCCGGTGATCACGCCGACCCCCGAACGCAAGGCCAGCGCGCAGGCCACGCGCTGCCAGTCGGGGCCCGGCTCTCCTGATCGGGTCTGGTCCGCGGCGCCCTGCCCGGCCTCGCCGAACAGCGCGCGCAGGGTCGCCGCCGCGCGAGTCGCGTCGAGAGCATCGCGGCGCCGCGCGCGCTCCAGCCATTGCCCGGCCAGGCGCCGCTCGTAATCCCGGTAACGCCGCAGGTACAGGCTGCCCTGTTCGAACACCAGCGGCTGGCCCCGATCGGCGCCGTCACCCCGCTCCACGCACCACACCGCGTCGGACGCGCGCAGTGCGCGCGCCCAGGCCGCCGCCGGCGCTTGCCCCGCGGGCGCCAGCTCGCGTGCCAGCGCCAGCAGTTGCGCGGCCAGCGCCGGCTGCAACCCGAGCTCGATCCACGCAGGCTCCAGGGCATCGGCCCCGCCACGGCCCCGTGCCGCGGAGGGCGCTTGCTCAACGCCCCCCAGGGCCAGGCAGACATGCCCGAGGCCCTCCAGCTGCGAGACCAGCGCGGCCGCCAGCAGCACCTGCGGGTCGTCGCCGGGCGCAGCCTCGGCCACGAAAGCGGCGAAGGCCGCGTCCAGATGGCGCAGCCAGCCGGCCCGCGCCCAGGCGCGCAGCCCCTGGAGCACGCGCGCGCGTTCGTCGGCGGCGAACAGCGGCAGGTTCACGCGCCCTCCTCCGGCGCCGCCTCGCCGCCGCTCTCAAGCAACCGCCGGGCCGCCCCAAGGTTGCTTGACCCCCCCGGGGGGCGGGCCGGGCGCAGCCCGGCCCTGGGGGCGCTCAACAGGCGATCCAGGCGTTCCAGCCAGGCCACGTCGGCCGGCATCGTGAAACAGCCGCGCTCGGGCCCCTCGATGCCGCGCAGGAACAGACACAAGGCGCCGCCCAGCTGTCGCGCCGGCTCGTAGGCGGCGCCCAGGCGCTGGCGCAACAGCCGGTGCAGCGCCAGCAGATACAGCATGGCCTGCACGTCGTAGCGGTGGGCCGCCATCGCGCCCGCGAGCGCCTCGGCGTGGTAATCGGCGTCGCCCTCGCCCAGCGCGTTGGACTTGTAGTCCAGCACCCAGTAGCGCCCCTCGTGTTCGAACACCAGGTCGGCGAAGCCCATGACCAGCCCATGCACGCGCTGCTCGTCCAGGCGCGCACGCTCGCGCGTGCCCAGCCAGGCCTGCGCGCACAGGCGGTCCAGCGCCTGCGCGCTCGCCGCGTCCACGGGGAACCAGAATTCCATCTCCGCCAGGCAGCCGCGCAGCTCGCGCAGACAGGCCCCCAGCGGCGGCAGCGGGGTGCGCTGCACCTGGCACAGCCAGTCCCACGCGCTGTCGGCCTCGGCCTCCCAGCCCTGGCGCGCGCAGCGCTGCACGAAGGCGCCGCGCGTGGCGCCGTCCTCGGCGAAACCCTGTTCGGCCAGCCAGGCCAGTTGCTCGTGCAGAAAACTCCCCGCACGCGCCCCGCGCGGGAAGGCGTGGCGCGCCGCCCCCGCGTGCCCGGCAACGGTCCGCGCATCGGGCGCGGCATCGTCGGACGCGTGCTGACGCGCCCCGAAGGCCGCGCGCAGCGGCGCCAGGTTGCGCGCCAGCGCGCTGAAACTGGCGATGTGCCAGTCGCGCTCGAAGTCCGTGCCGTACACCGGGGGTTCGCGCAGCGCGGGCGATTCCGCGCTCGCGCGCAACAGGGTCGGCGTGTCCATCGCGCGCCGCTCGCGCAACCGCACCTGCGGCAGCTCGCCCCACGCGCCGCGCAGCAGGGGCTCCAGCTGATCGGCACCGTCCCCGGGCGAGGCGCCGAGCAGGCGGCCCAGCGCGCTGCCCGCGAGCAGGCATGCGCTGCGTCGCCCGTGGCGCAGCGGCGCCGCGCCCATCCATACGGCGTGGCGCGCGCGGGTCAGCGCCACGTACAGCAGGCGCAGGTCCTCGCGCAGGCGCCGCGACTCGGCGTCGCCGTCGCCGGCCGGCGCGTCCTCGTCCTCGTCGTCGTCGGCGCTGCGGAAATGGGTGCCGAAGGGAAGCAGCACCACCGGGTATTCCAGGCCCTTGGACTTGTGAATGGTGACCACGCGCACCAGGTCGGCCTCGCTCTCCAGGCGCAGCTCCTGCTCGTCGGCGGCGCCTGCCCGCCCGGCCACGGCCTGCTCCAGCCAGCGCACCAGGGCCTGCTCGCCGTCCACGCCGGCGCTGGCCTGCTGCAGCAACTCCGCCAGGTGCAACATGTTGGTCAGCCGGCGCTCGCCGCCGTCGCGCGCCAGCCAGCGCCGCGCCAGCCCGAGCCTGTGCAGGGTGGCGCGCAGCATCGGCAGCACCCCCTGCTCGCGCCACAGCTGGTGCAGTTCCAGCAGCAAGCGCGCATGGGTCTCGAACACCTCGTCGTCGCGCGCCAGCGCTTCCAGTTCGGCGAGTTCGAGCGCGAAGCTGGCGTTGGCGAAACCGGCCCGCGCCAGGCGCGCATCACGAGGTTCGGCCACCGCGCGCAGCCAGCGCAGCAGGTCGGCCGCCTCCGCGCTGGCGAACACCGATTCGCGCTCGCTCAGGTACACGCTGGCCACGCGCCTGCGCCCCAGTTCGGCGCGCACCCGGCGCGCCTGCTCGCCCGTGCGCACCAGCACGGCGATGTCGCGCGGCCGCAGGCGTGCCAACCCGGTGGAGTCGCGCAGCCCGCATCGCGGGTCGTCCAGCAGCGCGACCACGTGTTCGGCACAGGCGCGCGCGTAGTCCTCCAGCGCCTCGGTCGAGGTCCGAAGCTCGGTGTCGTACTCGACCCACAGCGCGGGCGCCTCGCCGGCGCACGTGACCAGGGTCTGCGCGCGCCCGCGGGCATGCACGGGCACGAAGGGCAAGGGATCGTCGTCGGCGCTGCGATAGTCGAAGGCCCCGCAATCGCGTCGCTCGCCCTGCTCGAACAGGCGATTGACGGCCTGCACCAGCGCCTGCGTGGAACGGTAGTTGGTGTCGAGCGCGTAGTGGCGCCCGGCGGTGGCGCGGCGCGCGCGGATGTAGCTGTCGATGTCGGCCCCGCGGAAGCCGTAGAT
>JAKBNS010000096.1:5032-6882 GCA_021830925.1 Pseudomonadota bacterium
AGCAGCGAGGCCCCGGGATCGTTTTCGCCCACGCGGTACAGGCTGTCGAACAGGCGGTACTGCAGCGCCGAGGTGTCCTGGAACTCGTCCAGCAGGGCCACCGGGTACTGCTCGCGGATGCGCTCGCGCAGACTTCCCCCGGAAGGTCCCTCGAGCGCCTGCGCCAGCCGCTGCTGCAGGTCCACGAAGCCGAAGCTGCGCGCCTGGCGCTTGAGCTCCAGCAGGCGCCGCTCGACGGCCGCGCAGGCACGCTCGGCCAGTTCGGTGTCGGCGCAGGGCAGCGCCAGCAACTGCTCGCGCAACGCGGCCAGCTCCTCGAAGCCGCGCGGCAACTCGAGCTCGCGGCCGTTTTTCAGGGCTTCGCGCAAGCCCTGCGCGCCCAGGCGCTGCCAGGCCTTGTCGTCGAGTTCCACGGCCTCGCCGTCGTCGGCGCCAGCCCATTGGTCGAGCGCGTCGAACCATGGCGCCAGGCGCTGCGCCGACACCATGTTGGCGCGAAAGGGCGAGTTCTCCGCGCACTGCTGCTCGATCCACGCCCGCATGGAACCCAGCTGCCTGCGCCAGGCCTCGCGCAGGCCTTGCAGGGCCTGGCGGCGCTGCCGATCGATGCGCCGCCAGGCCGCGCCCAGCCCGCCGGCGTGCGCAAGTTCGGACGCCGTGCCGCCGGCCGCGCGTCGTCCCACGCGCGCGCCCACGGCGGCCTCGAAAGCCGCATAGTCGGGCCACAGGCGCGACAGTCCCTTGAGTTCCTCGTCGCGCAGCGGGTACAGCTCGCGGCGCCACACGTCGCGCAGCGCGCGCTGGCGCAGCTCGGTGTCGTCGGGCAGCAGCTCCTCGTCGAACAGGCTGCCGCTGTCGAAGGCATGCTCGCGCAACATGCGCTGGCACCAGGCGTCGATGGTGAAAACCGCGGCGTCGTCCATCGAGTCGGCGGCCAGGGCCAGGCGCCACGCCGCGGTCTCGCGCGCCGCGGCATCGCTGGCATCGGCCAGCAGCTGGCTCAGCACGGTGTCGTCCGGGTCAGGTTCGGCCTCGGCGCGGAAACAGGCCGCGGCCTGGCTCAGGCGTGCCCGGATGCGTTCGCGCAGCTCCTGCGTGGCCGCGCGGGTGAAGGTCATGACCAGGATGCGCGACGGCGCCAGCGGCTCGCGCCAGGCGCTACCCGACTCGCCATGGCCCAGCACCAGGCGCAGGTACAGCGCGGCGATGGTCCAGGTCTTGCCGGTGCCGGCACTGGCCTCGATCAGGCGGCTGCCCCACAGTGGCAGGCGCAGCGGGTCGAGCGGATGGACGACTTCGGGCATGGGGCGTCAACGGCGCGCGCCGTGCTCCAGTTCGGCGGGGTCGAGCACGCGCACGCTGGCCTGCGTCCAGTCCAGGATGGGCTGGAACAGCCGCTGCGCGAGATCCTCGAAGCGCCCGTCGGCGCACAGCGCGTCGAAGTCCGGATAGAGGCGGGCCAGGCTCGGGTCCTCGGCCTCGCCGCGTGCATGGCGCGAGCCTTCGTAGACCCTGCGAGCAGCGCCGCCCCGCAGATGCTCGACGGCGGTGCGCGCGGCACAGGGCAAGGGCACGGCGCGCGCCTGACGCCAGGTGCTCAGCAACCGGGCCAGATGCGCGCGGGCCGCCTCGCGCTCCACGGCCTGCCAATGCAGCGCCACGTCGGGACCGAGCAGGTAGCCTTCGCAGTCCAGCCCGGCCGCCGAGGCGCCGAGCATGCGCAGCCAGGTGGGAAGCAGCCGCTCCACGCGCAGCTGGCGTCCCTGCAGCAGGCGCGAGGCGCCGAGATCCAGGCGCAGCGCCGCGGCGTCGCCGCCGCGTTGGCGCAGTCCGTCGATCCAGTCCTCCAG
>JAKBNS010000274.1 GCA_021830925.1 Pseudomonadota bacterium
CAATGTCCCCACGCGACATGTCCCATGGGACGGCGCGGGCAAGCGCGCCAGCCAGGAGCCCATGGGGCCTGGGCGAAGCGGATGCTTTCAGGTCGCGCTGGAGCCGTCGGCCGCGGCCTGCGCGAGCAGCCAGTCGCGGAACGCGGCGATGCGCGGCTGCGCCGCCTCGCCGCGCCGGCAGGACAGGAAGTGCAGCGGACGCTCGAACACGGGCAGGCCGGGGGCGGCGAGTTCCACGAGGTCGCCGCGGCGCAGTTCGCGTTCGGCCAGCCGGGTGCTTTCCAGCACCACGCCCAGGCCGTCGACCGCCGCCGAGATGCCCAGCGCCGCACGGTCGAAGGAGGCGCGGGTGCCGGCGCGCGGCTGCAGGCCGCAGGCAGCGAACCACTCGCCCCAGCTCACCGGGCTGAGCTGGGATTCGATCAGCGGCAGGCGCGCGACCGCCTCGGCCGGCTTGGCGGTCGGTGAGCGTGAGGGGCGCCCATCGCCCGGTTCCGGGCCATCCTGCAACAGGCTCGGCGAACACAGCGGGGCGATGCGCTCCGTGCCCAGCGGCCAGGTGCGCAGCTCGGCGCGCTCCAGCGCATGGCCGTAGGAAATGGTCACGTCGACTTCGCGCACCCGCGCCAGGTCCAGGGGCTCGGCGCCGGTGGACAGGCGGATCGCCACGTCGGCATGGGCGCGCGCGAAATCCGCCAGGCGCGGACCTAGCCACTGGGTGGCCAGGCTGGGCGCGCAGTGCACGGCCAGTACCTGGGCCTGCGGCGCCAGCGACACCTCCTGGCAGGCGGCTTCGACCACGTCGAACACCCGGCTCAGGCTGTCGAGCAGCCGGCGGGCCTGGGGCGTGGGTTCTACCCGGCGGTTGGCGCGCAGGAACAGCGGGCAACCGAAGTACTGCTCCAGTTCGCGGATCTGATGGCTGATGGCCGAAGGCGTGCGGTGCAGTTCCTGCGCCGCCAGCGCGAAGCTTTCGAGGCGGGCGGCGGCTTCGAACGCGCGCAGCAGCACGAAATTGGGAATGCGCCGCATCGATCCGGATTCACCAAGTGTCAGGAAGCATGAATGGCATTCATGCTTTCATGAACAGTCCTCGTTTGTCAACGCGCCGGCGCCGGGCGACCATGCACGCCATTGGCGCCGCCCGCGCACCGGGCGGCGCCTTCCCGCCAGGCAACCAGGAGCCGACATGGCCGCAGTGCTGCAAAGTCCCGCCCAGGGCATCGACCTGAAGGGTCGCGTTTCCATCTACCAGCCGGAGCAGGACGGGCTGGTGTTTCCCGAGATTCCCCGCTTCGACAGCCACGCGGCGCACCGCGAGCACCTGAAGCAGCGTCTTGTCGCCGCCTGCCGCGCCTTCGCGCTGCAGGGCTTCGACTACGGCTTCGCCGGGCACCTGACCATCCGTGATCCGGAACATCCGCAGCTGTACTGGACCAACCCGATGGCGGTGCACTTCTCGCAGGTACGCATGTCCAACCTGATCCTCGCCGATCACGAGGGCCGGGTGGTCGAGGGGCGGCACGCCATCAACCGCGCCGGGTTCGTGCTGCACGCCGCGGTGCACGAGATGCATCCGGACATCGTGGCCATGTGCCATGCGCACACCGTGTACGGCACGGCCTTCGCGTCGCTGGGCCGTCCGCTGGAGCCCATCAGCCAGGACGCCGCGGCGTTCTACGAGGACCATGTGGTGATCGGCGACGAGGCGGGCCAGGTGGCGGTGGAGGTCAAGGCCGGCCACAAGGTGGCGCACGCCTTCAAGGGCGTCAAGGCTGCGATCCACCAGAACCACGGCCTGCTCACCGCCAGCCGGCACAGCATCGAGTCGGCGGCCTTCTGGTTCATCGCGCTGGAGCGCTGCTGCCAGCAGCAGCTGCTGATCGACGCCTGCGGGCACAAGCCGCGCATGGTGAGCCCCGAGCGCGCGCGCTACAGCCGCGAGCACGTGGGCAGCGAGTACATCGGCTGGCTGCACTTCCAGCCCATCTGGGAACAGATCCGCCGCACCCAGCCCGATATGTTGGATTGATCAGGCTTCGCGCTCGGCGAGGACCTTGCCTAGGCGGTCGAGCAGGTTGCGGCGGGCCTTGTCGGTGTGGAGTTCGACCAGCCGCGCGGCGCGATCGGCGTCGCCGGCCTCGACCGCGTCGGCGATGGCCTGGTGTTCGTCCCAGATGGCGTCGCGCGAGCCGGAGGCCTGCAGCACCGCGCCCATGACCCGGCGCAGGTGCACCCAATGGGTCTGCGCGCTGAGGGCGATCAGCGGGTTGCCCGAGGCCTCGTACAAGGCGTGGTGGAACTCCACGTCGGCGTCGATCATGGCCTTCACGTCCTTGCCCCGCGAGGCGCGCCGCCCGGCGGCGATCAGCGCCGGTGGGATGCGCGCGCCGCGTTGCGCGGCCAGGCGCGCGGCCAGCGCGTCCAGCGCGCCGCGCACCTCGTAGAGCTTGCCGATGCCCTGCGGGTCCAGCGGCGCGACGAGCAGGCCGCGCCCCGGGGCGTCCTGCACCAGGCCGTCCTTTTTCAGCAGGCGCAGCGCCTGCAGCACCGGCGAGCGCGACACCGAGAGCTGTTCGGCGATCTCCTCCTGGGTCAGGCGCGCGCCGGGGGCCAGGCTGCCGTCGCTGATGGCGTCGAGCAGCACGCGATAGACCTCCTCGACGTAGTCGGTGCGGGAAGGCAGGCGGGCGAGGGCGAGGCTCATGGACGGGGAATGCGCGGGACGACAAGCGGCACAGGCTAGGGCCGCGCCGCACCGGGCGTCAATGCCCGGCACGCCGGCATTGTGCCTTTTGTCGTTCGCGGGTTTACCCGAACAAGGGATATCCGGAAATCCATGTATCTTTGGATACAGAGTTCAGAACACAACGATCCTACAACCCCGACGCGCGCATGCCCCGCGCCGTCTCCCAGGACCCTCGAGCAGGAACGATTCATGAGCCATCCCTCGGACAAGATGGAAAAGGGCGGTGCCACCGCCGCCGGCGCGGTGCCGGGCGTGAAAAAGCTGATTCCCTACGGCGGCTACTACACCAACCGCACCCCCGATCACGATCCGGAGATCACCGAGACCGATCCCGGCACGCCGCTGGGCGAGTACATGCGGCGCTTCTGGCACCCGGTGTGCATGTCCATGGAACTCACCGACACGCCGCGGTTCCTGAAAATCCTCGGCGAGGAACTGGTGGCGTTTCGCGACGGCAGCGGGCGCGTCGGTCTGCTGCACGCGCATTGCGTGCACCGCGGCGCCTCGCTGGAATACGGCGCCATCCAGGAACGGGGCATCCGCTGCTGCTACCACGGCATGGTGTTCGACGTGGACGGAACCTGCCTGCACGTGCCCTTCCCGAAGGGCGAGGAAGCCGAGGCCGAGAAATACGCCTGCTCCATCCGCCAGGGGGCCTACAAGGCCTTCGAGCGCAACGGCCTGGTGTTCGCCTACATGGGCCCGCCCGAGGAGGAGCCGCCCTTTCCCGAATGGGAGGGGAACTTCACGCTGATGCCGGGCGACGAACTGGTGCCTTACAGCAATTTCCAGCACTGCAATTGGCTGCAGGTGCAGGACAACGCCGCCGACAACTTTCACACCGCCGCGCTGCACGCCGGCAAGAACGTCGTGGGCGGCCATTTCCAGGGCACCACCTTCGACGAGGTCGGTGCCGCGTCGATGGAAGTTGCCCCCGACATGCAGTTCATCCCGGTGCAGCAGGGGCGCAGCCTGGCCTGCGCGGGTGCGCGGCGCTCGGACGACCAGCACATGTTCGTGCGCGTGCAGCACCAGGTGCTGCCCAATCTCAGCCTGCACGCCTATACCTCGGAGGATGGCAAGGCGCGCAAGCTGTTCAGTCGCTTCAACATCATCCGCTGGACGGTTCCGGTGGACAACCACAACAGCAAGATGATCGGCTGGCGGGTCATGGGCCCGGGCATCGACACCCGCGGCGTGGACAACAAGGATCTGGTCGGCTACGAATCCATCGACTTCCTGGAGGGTCAGGTGGCACTGCGTCGCCCCGAGCGCTTCGGCAAATACTCCATCGACGACATGCCGCCGATTCCGTCCAACCACCGCGAGCGCGACAACTACAAGCAGGCGCAGTACGCGCCGGGCGACTACGAGGCCATCATCAGCCAGCGCCCGATCGCCGTGCACAAACTCGAGAACCCCACCAAGCTCGACGCCGGGCTGTATCTGTTCCGCAAGATGCTGCGCGACGCGATCCGAGGCGCCAACCCGGCGGCCAGCCCGCAGAACTTCGCGCAGTGGCTGCGTGAGGTGGGCGGCGCGCCCAACAGCTTCTGCTCGGGCAATGTGTTCGACCTGCCGGTGGCCGCCAGCACCGAGGAGGAGATCGCGCGCCGGCGCAAGATTTCCAAGGGGGTGGTGAACATCCTGATCGAAAGCGAGCAGTTGCAAGGCGAGCAACGCACGGAGTTCGTGCGCCAGCGCATGGAGGCGCTGGAACGCGAGGTGCGCGGCGATGCCTGAACTCGAATTGCTGGTGCGCCAGATCCGCCTGGAGGCGCGCAACATCCACTCCTACGAGCTGGTGCATCCGCTGGGCGAGGATCTGCCGGGCTTCGAGGCCGGCGCGCACGTCGACGTGCAGGTAGGCGACGGCCTGCTGCGCCAGTACTCGTTGAGCAACGCCCCCGGCGAGCGCCACCGCTACGTCATCGGCGTGCTGCGCGACGAGCAGGGGCGGGGCGGCTCGCGCGCGCTGCACGAGACCTGGCGCGTGGGACGGCGGGTGCGCGTGAGCGAGCCGCGCAATCATTTCGCGCTGCGCCCCGGCGCCCATCGCGTGCTGCTGCTGGCCGGCGGCATCGGTGTCACGCCGCTCAAGGCCATGGCGCACCAGCTGCACGCGCAGGGCGCCGACTACGCGTTGCACTACTGCGCGCGCGACGCCCAGTGCGTGGCCTTCGCCGACGCGTTGCGCGAGAGCCTGGACCCGGCGCGCGTGCACCTGCACCTGGACGGCGGTGACCCGGCGCGCGGTCTGGACATCGCCGCGCTGCTGGAGCGCGAGCGGCGCGAGGGCACGCAGGTGTATTACTGCGGCCCGGCGGGATTCATGCAGGCCTGCGCCGACGCCGCTGCCTCATGGCCGCCCGGCAGCGTGCATTGCGAACATTTCAAGGCATCGCCCCCGGCCGCCGCCTCGGCGCAGCCGGCCGAGGGCTTCACGGTGCAGATCGCCAGCACCGGGACGCGCCTGCACGTGGCGCCGCGGCGCAGCATCGTCGAGGTGCTGCGCGAGGCGGGCATCGAGGTGCCCACTTCCTGCGAGGCCGGCCTGTGCGCGACCTGCAAGACCGGCTACCTGCAGGGCGAGGTCGAGCATCAGGACTGCATTCTCGGCCCCGACGAGCAGCGCACCCACTTCACGCCCTGCGTGTCGCGGGCACGCGGCGAGTTGCTGGTGCTCGATCTGTAGTGTCCGTGCTCAGGCGCGCAGCACCCGCGCGCCGAAGCCCGCCAGCATGCGGTGCAGGCTGACCACCAGGATGCCGCCGAGCATGAGCACCGCGCCGGCCACGAAGCGCGCGCTCAGGGGCTCGTGCAGCAACAGGGCGCCCAGGGCCACGCCGAACACCGGGGTCATGAAGGAGAAGATGCCCAGGCGCGAAGCCAGGTAGTGGCGCAGCAGCCAGAACCAGGCGAGAAAGCTGGCGAAGGACACCACCAGCGCCTGGAACCCCAGCGCCAGCCAGGCCTGGGCGCTGGGACGGATGGTGGTCTCGCCCAGCAGCCAGGACGCGGGCAGCAGCAGCGCGAAGGCGCCCAGCAGTTGCCACAACAGGGTCATGGTCGGCGGGGTGCGCGACAGGCCGCTGAGCCGGATGGTCACGGTGGTGGCGCCCCAGCAGGCGCCGCCGCCCAGCGCCATGGCGTCGCCCAGCAGGGTGCGCGGGCCCAGCCCCGCCGCCGCGCCGGGCCCGAGAAAAGCCAGCGCCACGCCGCCGAAGGCCATGGCCACGCCGGCCCATTGCAGACCCGACAGACGCTCGGCCGGCAGGCGCAGGTGCAGTCCGAGCGCGGCGAAGATCGGCGCCGTGTACAGGAACACCACCGTATGCGAGGCCGTCGTGTAGCGCAGTGCCTGGCCCACCAGCAGGTACTCGCCGGCGAACAGCGCCGCGCAGGCCAGTCCGGGGCGCCATTGCGCCCAGTCGAGGCTCTCGCGCTGCAGGCGCATGAGCCCGGCCACGAGCAGCGCGGCGATGCCCGAGCGCAAGGCGATCTGCAGCAGCGGCGAGATGTCGCCTCCGAAGGCCTTGAGCGCGACCTGCTGCAGGCCCCAGATCAGGCACAGCAGGGTCATCAGGGAACTGGCGCGGGCGTCGATCGGCAGGCGGGAGTCCATGCGGTGGCGGTGGGTGTGGCGGGACTCGCATTGTGCCGTCTGGCGCGTCGTCGCGCCGGTCGTGCGCCACGCACCCGACTTCCCGGGGCGTCCCGGCGGCCCGATAATGGGCCGGGGCCGGCGCCATGGCTCCGGGGAGAGCGACCATGCCGACCACCCTTCCAGCCTTGCGGTGCATCGCGGCCGCCGTCGTCGCGCAGGCGCTGTGCACCGGCGCGGGCGCGGCGCAACGCCTGCTGGTGAATCCCTTCCACGACCCTTTCGAACAGGTCACGCATGGCGCCGCCGCCTGCCCGGCGCCGCAAGCTCCGAGCTACACCGAGCACGACATGCACCTGGCCGAGCATCACCGGGTGGAGCAGGGCAACAGCTGTTACCTCGCCGGGCGCTGCCGCTATTCCAGCAGCTTCGACTACGACCCCGGCATCGCGCGGGACTTGAGCCAGCGCCTGCGCGCCGC
>JAKBNS010000286.1 GCA_021830925.1 Pseudomonadota bacterium
GGCGGCCTGGCGCTGCGTGCGCAGGGGGGCGGCTTCCCGGCGCAGGTGCCCAGCCTGGGCAACCTGGAGTCCTACATTTCCGCGGTGAACCGCATGCCGATGCTGTCCCTCGAGGAGGAACAGCAGCTGGCTCGTGCCTGGCGCGAGCGCGAAGACCGCGACGCCGCCGGGAAACTGGTGATGTCCCACCTGCGGGTGGTGGTGTCGGTGGCGCGCAGCTACCTGGGCTACGGCCTGCCCCACGCCGACCTCATCCAGGAAGGCAACATCGGCCTGATGAAGGCGGTGCGCCGCTTCGACCCCGAGCAGGGCGTGCGCCTGGTCAGCTACGCGCTGCACTGGATCAAGGCCGAGATCCACGAATACATCCTGCGCAACTGGCGCCTGGTGAAGGTCGCCACCACCAAGGCGCAGCGCAAGCTGTTCTTCAACCTGCGCTCGCTCAAGCAGGGCCTGGAAGGCTTCCACGACGCCGAGATCGACGCCGTGGCCAGCAAGCTGCAGGTCAAGCGCTCCGACGTGATCGAGATGGAGCAGCGCATGGCCGGCGGTGACGTCTCGCTGCAGCCGGCCGACGACGCCGGCGAAAGCTTCTCGCCCATCTCCTACCTGAGCGACTCCCGCGACGCGCCCGAGGCCGTGCTCGAGGCGCGCGGACGCGAGCGCCTGCAGGGCGCCGGGCTGGAGCATGCGCTGCAGGCGCTGGACGAGCGCAGCCGGCGCATCGTGGAACAGCGCTGGCTGGCCGTCAACGACGACGGCAGCGGCGGGCGCACGCTGCACGACCTGGCGGCCGAGTATGGCGTGTCGGCCGAGCGCATTCGCCAGATCGAGGCGGCGGCCATGAAGAAGATGCGCAAGAGCCTGGCCGAATTCGCCTGAGTCCGGTCGAGCGCACGCGGCGCGTCCTTGCGGTTCGCCGGGCTCTTTCACGGCGGATCTTGCGTTCGCGCAAAACACTACAAGGGGTATTCTGGTAAGCCCCGAGTGTGATCCCCCGGGGCCCCGCTGATACTCCTCCCCGTAAAGGAGGAGTATCCATGGCCGTTTCCTGGAGTGTTTCCCGTTTGTCGGGCCTGCTCGGCGCCTGCTGCCTGCTGGCGGCTTCCCAGACGCAAGCCGCCGAACCCCCCGTGCTGATGTCCCCCGCCTGGACGGCGAACTTCTGCCAGGCCTGGAACCAGACTCCGGAACTGGCCAAGGGCCTGTCCGGCGAGTGGTTGCACGACGACAAGGGCCGCGGCTACAAGATCGTGCAGATGTACCGCGACGACTGCGGCGCCGCCAGCACCGTGGAGCTGAAGATCGTGCCCAAGGACGGGCAGGCCTGGTGCAGCTACGGCGGCGCGCCGAACACCCCGGCCGATTTCGGGGTGGATTTCCTGATGCATGCCACGACCGCCAACTGGGAAGCCATGGGGCGCGGCGACCCCGGCCCCATGTGGGCGATGATGAGCGGCAAATTGCAGTTCCAGGGCCCCAAGCTGGTGGCCATGCGCGCCATCAAGCCTTTCGCCAGCTTCCTGTTGCTGCTGGGCAAGGTGCCCGGCTCGGCCGCGACCTGTCCCGGCGGCTGATCACAGCAGCACGATGTCGAACTGGTGCTGGTGGTAGGCCGCCTCCACCTGTAGCGCGATGGGTTTGCCGATGAAGTCCGACAACTCGGCCAGGTGCGCGCTCTCCTCCTCCAGCAGCAGGTCGATCACCGCGTTGGAGGCGAGAATGCGGAATTCCTTGGGGTTGAACTGACGGGCCTCGCGCAGGATCTCGCGCAGGATGTCGTAGCAGGTGGTGCGCGCGGTCTTCACCTGTCCCTGTCCGGTGCAGGTCGGGCAGGGCTCGCACAGCAGGTGCGCCAGGGATTCGCGGGTGCGCTTGCGGGTCATCTCCACCAGCCCGAGCTGGGAGAAGCCGTTGACCGTCACCTTCACCTTGTCGCGCCACAGGGACTTCTTCAGCTCGTCCAGCACCGCGGCGCGGTGCTGGGCGCTGTGCATGTCGATGAAGTCGATGAGGATGATGCCGCCCAGGTTGCGCAGGCGCAGCTGGCGCGCGATGGCCTGCGCCGCTTCCAGGTTGGTCTTGAACACCGTGTCGTCGAAATTGCGCGCGCCGACGTAGCCGCCGGTGTTCACGTCCACCGTGGTCATCGCCTCGGTCTGGTCGATGATCAGGTAGCCGCCCGACTTCAGGTCCACGCGCCGGCCCAGCGCCTTCTCGATCTCGCCGTCGATGTTGTACAGGTCGAACAGCGGGCGCTCTCCCCGGTACAGCTGCAGGCGTTCGAGCACTCCGGGCATGTACTCGGCGGCGAACGCGCGCAGGCGCTCGTAGTTCTCGCGCGAGTCGACCTGGATGCTGCGCGTGGCCTCGGTCACCAGGTCGCGCAGCACGCGCTGCGCCAGGCTGAGTTCCTGGTAGAGCAAGGCCGGTGCCTGCGCGGTGCGCACCCGGTTCTGCAGCGCGCTCCAGGTCTTGCGCAGGTAGGCGATGTCCTCCAGCAGCTCGGCGTCGCCCGCTTCCTCGGCGTTGGTGCGCACGATGAAGCCCATGCCGGCCTGCGCGTCGTGTTGCTGCGCCAGCGCAGCCAGGCGCTGGCGCAGGCTGTCGCGCAGCGCCGGATCGTCGATCTTCTGCGACACGCCGATATGGCTGTCCTGCGGCAGATGCACCAGCAGGCGCCCGGCCAGGCTGACCTGGGTGGACAGGCGCGCGCCCTTGGCGCCGATCGGATCCTTGATCACCTGCACCAGCAGCGACTGGCCCTCGAACACCAGTTTCTCGATCGGCACCGGCGGCGGGCCGCCTCCCGCGCGAGGCTCGCCGCCGGCGCTCATGCGCTGCCACAGGTCGGCCACGTGCAGGAAGGCCGCGCGTTCCAGTCCGATGTCGACAAAGGCCGATTGCATGCCGGGCAGTACCCGCGCCACGCGCCCCAGGTAGACGTTGCCGGCCAGGCCGCGCTCGAGCGTGCGCTCGATGTGGATTTCCTGCACCGCGGCCTGGGCCACCAGCGCGACCCGCGTTTCCTGCGGGGTGATGTTGATCAGCAGGTCTTCTTGCATGGAGAGCTTCGCCCCGACTCAGGAAAGAATGCCCGCATCGCGCAGCAACGCGGCGGTCTCGAACAACGGCAGGCCCATGACCCCCGAGTAGCTTCCGCTGAGGTGCTCGATGAACGCGGCGGCGCGTCCCTGCACCGCGTAGGCCCCGGCCTTGCCGAAGGGCTCGCCGCTGTCCACGTAGGCGGCGATGGCCGGCGCGGGCAGCGGCGCCATGCGCACGCGGCTGATGCTCAGCGCCTCGGCGCGGCGCCAGGCGCCCCCCGCCTGCGGCCAGGCCAGCGCCACCGCGCTGAGCACGCGATGCTCGGTGCCGGCCAGCGCGCCCAGCATGTCGCGCGCCTGCGCGGCGTCCAGCGGCTTGCCCAGGATGCGCGTGCCCAGCGCCACCGTGGTGTCCGCGCACAGCACCGCGCCGGGGGCCAGGCCGCGCCGGCGCAGGCGCGCCAGCGCCGCGTCCAGCTTGGCCGCGGTGACGCGGCGCACGTAGCGTGCGGGAGCCTCGGACGCTCGCTCGGCCTCCAGCGCCTCCACGTCTTCGTGCTCGTCGGCCAGCAGAGGCTGGAAGTCCACCCCGATCTGCTGCAGCAACTCGCGGCGCCGCGGGCTGGCGGAGGCAAGGTAGAGCGTGGGACGACGGGTCATGGAGGCTCGAGCGGGGCAAGCACGGCATCATACGGCCTGTGCCCGCGCATCGAGGGGCCGGGCGGATGCGCCCGCCGGCGCCGGCACGGGCGGGGCCCCGACTGGCACAATGGCGGTTTTGCGCGCGCGGCGCGCCTTGCCAACATGTCCATCGTGAGCTGCCAGGAGCTGAGCCTGGCCTACGGCGTGCACGCCTTGCTGGACCGGGCCTCGATGAGCCTGGAGGCCGGCGAGCGCGTGGGCCTGATCGGGCGCAACGGCAGCGGCAAGTCCTCGCTGCTGCGCATCATCGCCGGCACCGAGTCTCCCGACGCGGGCGAACTGCGGCGCCAGCAGGGCCTGCGCCTGGTCTACGTCGCGCAGGAGCCGCAACTGCAGGGCTTCCCCACCGTGTTCGACGCGGTGGCCGAGGGCGTGGCCGAGGCCCGTGCACTGCGCCAGCGCTTCGAGGCCCACGCGAGCGGGGAGGACCTGGACGCGCTGCAGACCCGCATCGAACTCCTCGACGGCTGGAACTGGGAACAACGGGTGCAGGAAGTCCTGCAGCGCCTCGGGCTGGAGCCGGGCGCCGAGGTGGCGGCCCTGTCGGGCGGCCAGCAAAAGCGCGTCGCGCTGGCCCAGGCGCTGGCCGCCAGCCCCGACGTGCTGCTGCTCGACGAACCCACCAACCACCTCGACCTGGACGCCATCCAGTGGCTGGAGCAACTGCTCGCGGGTTTTCGCGGCAGCGTGCTGGTGATCAGCCACGACCGTGCCTTCATCGACGCGGTGGTCACGCGCATCGTCGAGCTCGACCGCGGCGTGCTGCGCAGCTATCCGGGCAATTACGCCGCCTTCGAACAGCGCAAGGCGCGCGAGCTGGCCGACGAGGCGCTGGCACAGGCGCGCGCCGACAAGCTGCTGGCCCAGGAAGAGGAATGGATCCGCCGCGGCGTCGAGGCGCGTCGCACGCGCAGCGTGGGCCGGGTGCAGCGCCTGCAGCAATTGCGCCAGCAGCGCGCGCAGCGCCGCGAGGCGCTGGGCAGCGTGCGCCTGGAGCTCGATCGCGGAGAGGCCAGCGGCCGCATGGTGGCCGAGCTGCAGGGTGTGAGCAAGGCCTTTGGCGACCAGCAGGTGGTGCGCGATCTGTCCGCCATCGTGCTGCGCGGGGACAAGGTGGGAATTCTCGGCCCCAACGGCGCCGGCAAGACCACGCTGCTCAAGCTGCTGCTCGGAGATCTGGCGCCCGACCGCGGCACCGTACGCCAGGGCAGCCGGCTGCAGGTGGCCTATTTCGACCAGATGCGCGCCGCGCTCGACCCCGAGGCCACGCTGGCCGACACCATCAGCCCGGGCAGCGAGTGGATCGAGATCGGGGGCGCGCGCAAGCACGTCAGTGCCTATCTGGGCGATTTCCTGTTTCCGCCGTCGCGTGCCCGCTCGCCCGTGAAGTCCCTGTCCGGCGGCGAGCGCAACCGGCTGCTGCTGGCGCGTCTGTTCGCGCGCCCGGCCAACGTGGTGGTGCTCGACGAGCCCACCAACGACCTGGACATGGACACCATCGAGCTGCTGGAGCAGCTGCTGCAGGACTTCCCCGGCACCGTGTTCCTGGTCAGCCACGACCGGCGCTTCCTGGACAACGTGGTCACCAGCACCCTGGCCTGGGAGTCGGCGGGTAGCTGGCGCGAATACGAGGGTGGGGTGGAGGACTGGCTGGCCCAGCGCCAGCGGGTCGCCCAGGCCGCTGCCGCGTCCTCGTCGTCTTCCGCCGCGGCGTCGGTCGGGGCTTCGGCTTCCACCGGCGCTTCCGGCAGCGCCCCCGTCACGCAGCCGGCGAGCGCGCCGCGCGCCGCGGCGGCGGCCGGCACCCGGCGCAAGCTCAGCTACAAGGAGCAGCGCGAGCTCGAACAGCTTCCCGCGCGCATCGAGCAACTCGAGCAGGAGCAGGGCGAGCTTACCCGGCGCCTGGCCGACCCCGCGCTGTACCGCGACCAGCCGCAGCTGGTGGCGGCGATGCGCGCGCGCTTCGACGCCATCGAGCAGGAACTGGGCGCGGCGCTGCAGCGCTGGCAGGACCTGGAGGACCTGGGGGCGCCGGGCTGACGCCCCGCGCGCCCGCGCCTTCGCAGGGTCGGCTGCTGGGCCGGATCATCCCGCCCGATGGTAGGGATGGCCGCTGATCACGCTGTGGGCGCGGTAGATCTGCTCGGCCAGCAGCACCCGCACCAGACCGTGGGGCAGGGTGAGATCGGACAGGCGCAGCAGCAGGTCGGCCGAGGCCTTGACGGCCGGGGCCAGCCCGTCGGCGCCGCCGACCACGAAGGCCACGTCCCGCCCCTGCTGGCGCCAGGCGCGCATGGCCTCGGCGAGTTGCAGCGTGGTCATGCGCTGGCCGCGCTCGTCCAGCACCACCCGCAGCGCCTGCGCGGGCAGCGCTTCCTCGATGCGCTGCGCCTCGCGCTCGAGCACGCTTTGCGTGTCCAGCCCGGCCCCGCGCGACTCCGCGCGCAGTTCGCGCAACTGCAGGGGCGTCGGGGCCGGCATGCGGCGGGCGTACTCGGCGTAGGCCTCGTCCACCCAGCCGGGCATGCGCTGGCCGACCGCGATCAGCCAGTACTTCACCGACCGCGTCCGCTCAGGCCTTGGGCTTGGCGCGCGCGGCCGTGGCGCGCCGCGGCGCCGCGGTCTTCGCGGGCGCCTTGGGCGTCGCGGTGGTCGCGCGGGGCGCGGCGCTTTTCACGGCGCTCTTCACGGTGCTCTTGGGCGCACTCCTGGGGGCTGTCCTGGCCGCGGTCGTCGAGCCCGTCGCGGCGCGCCTGGCCGGCGCGGCCGTGCTGCCGGAGGCGGTGCCGGCGCCCGCGCGGCGCGAGCCCTCCGCGCTCTTGCGGGCCGCGGGCCTGGAGGCCTTGGCCGGCGCCCCCGCGCTGCGCGTGGAGCCCGCGGCCGAAGCCCGCGAGGTCTTTTTCGCGGGGACGGACTTCGCCGCGCCCGGTGCGCGCACACCGGGCTGGGGTTCGGGGGGCTGGCGCACCTTCAGGTGCACGCTCTTGCCGCCCCAGATGTCCTCGAGCTTGTAATAGGCGCGGATGGCCGGCTGCATCAGGTGCACCACCGCGTCGCCGCAGTCCACGAG
>JAKBNS010000262.1 GCA_021830925.1 Pseudomonadota bacterium
TACTCTAGCGTTGAGCGTTCAAACTTTTCTCTTGAATTCCCGAAAAGCCAAACGCCCACACTTATCGGCTGCTTCTTGTTAATGATCGAGCTTCTTTCGAAGCGGTGCTGCGCGAAGCAGCGAAGAATGAATTCTTGCACGCTTTCCAAGGCCGCGCAAGTCCCCTTCAACAAAAAGTCATCTGGGACGCGTAAAGGCCAGCATGGACAGCAGCTCGTTGCCCACCAGCGCGGCCAGGATCAGCCCCCCGCCCAGCAGGGTGCTCGCGCTGGGAACCTCGGAGGCGCCCAGCCACGCCCACAGGGTGCCGAAGATCACTTCCAGCAGCCCCAGCAAGGCCACCTCGGCGGGGGCCAGGCGTTGCGCTGCCCACACGGCGAAGGCCCCGGGAAGCGCCAGCTGGAACACCCCCAGCACCGCCAGCCAGCCCAGGTCGTGCCCGTCCACCGCCAGATGACCGCCGGCGAACAGCCCCATCGAGGCCGCCGACAGCCCGGCGCCCAGCATGGGGGCGAGTTGCATCGGAAGCCGGGCCCCGGCGTGGCGCAGCGCCACCCAGTTGGCGGCCGCGGCCACCGGCACCAGCAGCCCGATGAGCAGCCCGGCCACTTCGCGCGGGCCGGCGCTCGCGTGCAGGTTGTTCCAGAACATCCAGGCCATGCCCAGCATGGCCGTGACGATCGCGCCCCAGGTGCGCGCGCGTACCGGCGTGCCCAGGAACAACAGCCCCATCAACGCGGCGAACAGCGGCCCCAGACTCACCGCCACCAGGGTCTGGGCCACCGTGGTCAGGCTCAGCGCGATCATGAACGCGGTGTACATGACGGCCCAGCAAAAACCCGACAGCCACAGCAGCGCGGCACCGCCGCCGGCTGGAGCCAGGGACTGGCGCGCCAGGGTCACGGGCCCGAGGCGCGCGCCCAGCACGAGCAGCAGGGTCAGCGCGGCGAAACCGCTGCGCCAGAACACCAGCGCGCTGCCGTCGTGACCGTGCAGATGGCGCGTGATCACGCCGGCGATGCTCCACAGCAGCGTGCACAGCACCATCGCCGCGACGGCCCGGCGGTGCGTGCGCGCCGCAACGCGCTGCAGGTCGGCAACGATGTCCAAGATGCCTCGCTGAGCGCGCGTCGGCAGCGCCGGAGCGCCCTCAGACGCCCTGCGCCATCGCCCGGTCGGCGCGCTTGCGGTCGTGCTCGCTCAGGTGGCGCTTGCGCAGGCGGATGGACTTGGGCGTGATCTCCACCAGTTCGTCGTCATCGATGAACTCCACCGCGTACTCCAGGCTGAGTTCGATGGGCGGGGTGATCTTGATCGCGTCTTCCTTGCCCGACACCCGGAAATTGGTCAGCTGCTTGGCGCGCACGGGGTTGACCACCAGGTCGTTGTCGCGGCTGTGGATGCCGACGATCATGCCCTCGTAGACCGGATCGCCGGGCTTGACGAACATGCGGCCGCGGTCGTCGAGCTTGCCCAGGGCATAGGTGACGATCTCGCCCTGGTCCTGGCTGATCAGCACGCCGTTCTTGCGGCCCTGGATCTCGCCGCGGTAATCGTCGTAGCTGTCGAAGATGTTGCTGATCAGCCCGGTGCCCCGGGTCAGGTTGAGGAACTCGGTCTGGAAGCCGATCAGCCCGCGCGCCGGAATGCGGTATTCCAGGCGCACCCGGCCCATGCCATCGGGCTCCATGTTCACCAGTTCGCCGCGGCGCTCGCCCAGCGCCTGCATGACTCCGCCCTGGTGCTGCTCCTCGACGTCGGCGGTGACCAGCTCGATGGGCTCCTGCCGGCGCCCGTCCACTTCGCGGAACACCACGCGCGGCTTGCTCACCGCGAGTTCGTAGCCTTCGCGACGCATGTTCTCCAGCAGGATGGTCAGGTGCAGCTCGCCGCGCCCCGAGACCTCGAACACGCCGTCCTCGTCGGTATCGCGCACGCGCAGCGCCACGTTGCTCTGCAGCTCGCGGTCCAGGCGGTCGCGGATCTGGCGGCTGGTGACGAACTTGCCCTCGCGCCCGGCCAGCGGGCTGGCGTTGACGCAGAAATTCATGGTCAGCGTGGGCTCGTCCACCGCCAGCATGGGCAGCGGGCGCGGATCCTCCAGGCTGGTCAGCGTGACGCCGATGCCGATGTCCTCGATGCCGTTGACCAGCACGATGTCCCCCGGGCCGGCCTGCTCGGCCATGCGGCGTTCCAGCCCCTCGAATTTGAGCACCTGGTTCACGCGCGCCTTCACCGGCGCGGAGTCCGGACCGTGGTACACGGCCACGTCCTGCCCCGGCTTGAGGATGCCGCTGTTGACGCGGCCGATGCCGATGCGCCCGACGAAGCTCGAGTAGTCCAGCGAGCAGATCTGCAACTGCAGCGGGTCGCTCTCCGAGCCCTGGTGCGGGGGCACGTGCGCCAGCACGGCGTCGAACAGCGGCGCCAGGTCGGTGCCCACCTCGCCCGCGGTGCGCGTGGCCCAGCCGTTCAGGCCGGAGGCGTAGATCACCGGGAAGTCCAGCTGCTCCTCGGTGGCGCCGAGCTTGTCGAACAGGTCGAAGGTGGCGTTGATCACGTAGTCGGCGCGCGCGCCCGGGCGATCCACCTTGTTGATCACCACGATGGGCTTGAGGCCCAGCGCCAGCGCCTTCTTGGTGACGAAACGGGTCTGCGGCATCGGGCCCTCGACGGCGTCGACCAGCAGCAGCACGCTGTCGACCATCGACAGCACGCGCTCGACCTCGCCGCCGAAGTCGGCGTGCCCGGGGGTGTCGACGATGTTGATGTGGGTGCCCTTCCACTCCACGGCGCAGTTCTTGGACAGGATCGTGATGCCGCGCTCGCGTTCCAGGTCGTTGGAGTCCATCACGCGTTCGGCGACCTGCTGGTTCTGGCGGAAGGTGCCGGACTGGCGCAGCAGCTGGTCGACCATGGTGGTCTTGCCGTGGTCGACGTGGGCGATGATGGCGATGTTGCGGATCGAGGTGGTCATGATCATTGCGGCTGCGTACGCAGCTCTTCGGGACTCAACAGGCGTTGCACCGACAGCTCGCGGCCGTCCCAGCGTGCAACTCCCAGGAATACGGGGGCCGCGACCGCGTCGCAGGCTCCGTAGATACGCAGGCTCGCCGATTCCGCCGGGCAGCTTGCCGCCGGCGGCACGACGGCGCGCCCCTGCAGCAAGGCCGCCGACAGTGCCGGCTCGAGTTCGAGCGCCGGCAGATCGCGCAACAGCGCGTCCACCGGCAGCAACCACGCGCGAGCCTGCCCGCGCTCGGCCTCGGTCACCTGTTGCAGCGGCCTGGCCTGCGCCAGGTCGAAGCCGCCGCTGCGGGTGCGCCGCAGTCCGGCCAGGTGCGCGCCGCAGCCCAGCGCGTCGCCGATGTCGCGCGCGAGGGAGCGGATGTAGGTGCCCTTGCCGCAACGCACCTCGATGCTCAGCATGTCGTGCTCGAAGCCGAGCACCTCGATGGCGTCGATGCGTACCGCGCGCGCGGGCAGATCCAGCTCCTGGCCGGCCCGCGCGTATTCGTACAAGGGTCGCCCGTCACGCTTGAGCGCGCTGTGCATCGGCGGCACCTGCAGGATGTCGCCGACAAAGCCGTCGAGCACCCGGCGCAGCCCCGCCGGATCCAGAGACGGCACCGCCGCGCGGCGCGTGACCTCGCCCTCGGCGTCGCAGGTGGTGGTGCTCACGCCCAGCTGAACCAAGGCCACGTAGGCCTTGTCGGCCTCGAGATGGGTCTGCGCGAACTTGGTGGCGGCGCCGAAGCACAGCGGCAGCAGGCCCTCGGCCAACGGGTCCAGCGTGCCGGTATGTCCGGCCTTGGCCGCCCCCAGCGCGCGACGCGCCTGCTGCAGTGCCTGCTGCGACGTGCAGCCGCGCGGCTTGTCCAGCAGCAACACGCCGTGCACCGGTTCGCGGCCCGAACGGCCCTGCGGGTTCATGAAGGTCCTGCCGGAATGCGGGCGCTCAGTCCCGTGCCTTGTCCGACACCGCGCGCCGGATCAGCTCGTTCATGCTGCCTGCGTCGCGCGTGGTGGCGTCGAACACGAAATGCAGCGTCGGCACGGTGTGAATGCGCAGACGCTTGAACAACAGGCTGTGCAGATAGCCCGCCCGCTCGTTGAGCAGTTGCTGCGCGTGCTCGGGCTCGGCGCCCAGCACGGTGAAGAACACCTTGGCGTGCGCGTAGTCGGGTGTCAGGCGCACCTCGGACAAGGTGACCAGGCCCAGGCCGGGATCGCGGATCTCGCGTCCGATCATCTCCGACAGATCCCGCTGGATCTGGTCGGCGATGCGATGGATGCGATGCGAACTGGAAGCCTGGCGTGGCATGAAGGGAAACGGCAAGGGCCCGTGCGTCGGCACGGGCCCGGGTTGCGATGGACGGCCCCGGGAGGCCGGAGCCGGTTGCGGGGACTCAGAGCGTACGGGCGATTTCCTTGACCTCGAACACCTCGAGCTGGTCGCCTTCCTGCAGGTCGTGGAAGCTCCTGAGCGACAGGCCGCACTCGAAGCCTTCCTGCACCTCGCGCACGTCGTCCTTGAATCGCTTGAGTGAGTCCAGCTCGCCGGTGTGGATCACCACGTTGTCGCGCAGCACCCGCACCTGCGCCGAGCGGCGCACCAGCCCCGACATCACGCGGCAGCCGGCGACCGTGCCGACCTTGCTGATGCGGAACACCTGGCGCACCTCGACCATGCCCAGCACTTCCTCGCGCTTCTCCGGCGCCAGCATGCCCGACATGGCGGCCTTGATCTCGTCCACCGCCTCGTAGATGATGTTGTAGTAGCGGATGTCGATGCCGTTGATCTCGGCCAGCTTGCGCGCGCCGGCGTCGGCCCGTGTGTTGAAGCCGATGACCACCGCCTGCGAGGCGATCGCCAGGTTGACGTCGTTCTCGGTGATGCCGCCCACCGCCGCATGCACCACCTGCACGCGGATCTCGTCGGTGGACAGCTTGGTCAGCGCATGCACCAGCGCTTCCTGCGAACCCTGGACGTCCGACTTGATGATCAGGTTGAGGGTCTTCGCGCCCTCGGCCATCTGCTCGAACATGTTCTCCAGCTTCGCGGCCTGCTGGCGAGCCAGCTTGACGTCGCGGAACTTGCCCTGGCGGAACAGCGCGATCTCGCGCGCCTTGCGCTCGTCGCCGATGACCAGGATCTCCTCGCCCGCGCTGGGCACTTCGCTGAGGCCCTGGATCTCCACCGGGATCGACGGGCCGGCGCTTTGGACCGGGCGCCCGGCCTCGTCGAGCATGGCGCGCACGCGTCCGAAGCTCGAGCCGGCCAGCACCACGTCGCCGCGCTTGAGGGTGCCTGACTGCACCAGGATGGTGGCCACCGGACCACGTCCCTTGTCCAGCTGGGCCTCGATGACCAGGCCCTTCGCGGGCGCATCCACCGGGGCCTTGAGTTCCAGCACCTCGGCCTGCAGCAGCACGTTCTCCAGCAGGTCGTCGACGCCCTGGCCGGTCTTGGCCGACACCGGAACGAAGGGCGAATCGCCGCCGTATTCCTCGGGCACGACCTGCTCGGCAACCAGTTCCTGCTTCACGCGGTCGGGGTTGGCCTCGGGCTTGTCGATCTTGTTCAGCGCCACCACGATGGGCACGCCCGCCGCCTTCGCGTGGGCGATCGCCTCGCGGGTCTGCGGCATCACGCCGTCGTCGGCCGCCACCACCAGGATGACGATGTCGGTGGCCTTGGCACCGCGCGCACGCATGGCCGTGAAGGCCTCGTGACCGGGAGTGTCGAGGAAGGTGATGATGCCGCGCGGCGTCTCGACGTGGTAGGCGCCGATGTGCTGGGTGATCCCGCCGGCCTCGCCGGCCGCGACCTTGGCGCGCCGGATGTAGTCCAGCAGAGAGGTCTTGCCGTGATCGACGTGGCCCATCACGGTGACCACCGGGGCGCGCGGCTCCATCTCGGCGGCATGCGCGGGCTGGCCTTCCTCTTCCAGGAAGGTCTCGGGATCGTCGAGCTTGGCCGCCACCGCGGTGTGGCCCATCTCCTGCACGATGATCATCGCGGTTTCCTGGTCCAGCACCTGATTGATGGTGACCATCTGGCCCAGTTTCATCAAGGTCTTGATGACCTCGGAGGCCTTGACGGACATCTTGTGCGCCAGATCGCCCACCGAGACGGTCTCGGGAACGTGTACTTCGCGCACCACCGGCTCGGCCGGGGCGACGAAGCGCGTCTGCTCCTTGTCGCGCGAGTCGCGACGCGAGCCACCCTTGGCCCCGCGCCATGCACCCGTACCGCCGCTGGTATCCCCGCGGGTCTTGATGGCACGCCGCTTGGCCGCCTCGTCGGCCCACGACGACGACAATTGTTCGGACTTCACCGCCTTCTTGTTCTTGCCGTCGGCGGTGGTCGTGGCGCCTGCCGCGGGCGGCTTGGCCGCGCCGGCGGCCGGCTTGTGGATGGTGCCCTTGATCGCCTCGGCCTTCGGCGGCTCGGGCGGCTTGGGCGCGTGCAGCACGGTGCGCGGACGCGCCAACATGTCGCGGATCGCCGCTGCTTCCTGCTCGGCGGCGCGGCGCCGCACCTGGATGGCTTCCATTTCCGCGGCGCGCGCGGCGGCGGCCTCGGCGTCGGCCTGGGCCTGACGCTGCGCCTCGGCGGCGCGCTGCTGTTCCCGGTCGGCGGCGGCCTTGCCGGCCTCGGCCGCCTTGGCCGCGTCGTCGGTCCTGGCCGGAGCGGCCGGAGCGGGCGCCTCGGCAACCGCGGCGCCCTCGCTGGCCGCCGCAGCCTCGCCGCGTTGCGCCGCCAGCGCCGCTTCGCGCTCCGCGGCTTCACGCTCGGCCGCCTC
>JAKBNS010000169.1 GCA_021830925.1 Pseudomonadota bacterium
CTTCATGACTATTTAAAATCAATAACTTACGGCCTCTCAATGTATTGTGCAGCGGACTCATAATCCGTTGGTTGCGGGTTCGAGCCCCGCAGGGCCCACCACGATGCGATCCGGCCGCCCCTCGGGCGGCGGCGCCAGGCGCTCATGCAGCCCTTCGCAGGGGCTTGATGTTCGGAAGCCGCACCTTGCGAGCTTGCCACAGGTCGTAGTTCGCCTGCATGTTGACCCACATGTCGGGCGACGTACCCAGCCAGACGGCAAGCCGCCGCGCCATCACGGCGGAAATGCCGGCTTGCCCGTTCAGCACCTTGGACAAGGTCACGCGCGCCACGTGCAGTTCTTGCGCGGCCTGAGTGACCGTCATGCCATCCGGCAGCCATTCGCGCAAGACCTCGCCGGGGTGCGCCGGGTCGTGCATGCTCATGTTCTTCCCCTAGTGGTAGTCCTGGTAGTCGACAAGTTCGGCATCTGCGCCATCGAAGCGGAACGTCAAGCGCCAATTGCCGTTCACCCACACCGACCAATGCCCGGCCAGCCGACCGCTCAGTGGGAGCAGCCGCCACGCCGGCGCGCTCATGTCCTGTGCACTCCTGGCAGCATCCAGCGCGGATAGCAGCAGCCGCAACCTGGGCGCATGGTGCGGCTGGATGCCGGCCTTGCTGCCTGTGCGGTAGAAGGCCTCCAGGCCCGCATGGCGGAAGGTGCGGATCATGCGCTCAGTGTAACGCGTCGCGTATCAGTTATCAATTGTGCGGGATCGGCGTGGACGCCCGGCGTGGCGCGAGCCTGCCATGGCGGGCGCGACGGGCTTCCAAGGGCCGCAGCGAGCCAAGGCGAGCCTGGGTCCCTGAAAAATCTCGCCTGGATTCCGCTCATAATCCGTTGGTTGCGGGTTCGGGCCCCGCAGGGCCCACCACGATGCGATCCGGATGGCCCGCGCGCGCCGCTCACCGTGGTCGTGCAGCCCGCCGCGCAAGCCTTGAGGCGGTGCGAACGGAGTTCACGCGGTTCGCGCGGCGTCCCGCACCTGGCGGCAGGCGAGCTTCGGCGTGCCGTGCGCGGCGTCAGGCCGTGCGTCCCAACGTGCTCGACAGCCATTGCTCCAGCGCCGGCAGCACGCGCTGCGCGGGCTGGAAGCCGTGCGTGAGCAGCACATAGTCCCGCGCGCCGCCGCTTCCCGCGATCAGCGTGGGAAAGCCGCGCACCCCCGATTGCGCGGCCAGTTCGAAGTCGGCCCGGGTCTCGTGCAGCAGCGTGACGTCGTCGAGCCCGGCGCGGAATTCGCGCGGCTCGAAATCGAGTTCGCCCGCCAGTTCGGCGAGCTGGTCGAGGTCGGTGACGTCGCGGCCCTCGGCATAGAAGGCGCGCTGCAGGCGGCGCAGACCGGCCAGCGCCTCGGCCGGACCGCGACGGCGCATCAGCACCACCGCGCGGCTGGCGGGTTCGGTGTCGTAGACGAAGCCCTCGCGGTCGAAAAAGCTCCAGTCGAAGGGTTGGCCGCTGGCCTCGTGCACATGGCGCCAGTGACCGCGCGTCTCGGTGCGCTCCTGGTCGTCCATCGGCTCCACGGTGCCGGGGCGCAGGCCGCCGAGCACCAGGCGAATGGGCAGTTGCTCGCCGAAGCGTTCACCGATGGCCTCGATCACTGGAGAAAAGCCCCAGCACCAGGAACACATCGGGTCGGCGAAATACACCAGGTGGGGTCCTTCGGATCGATCCATCTCGCGCGCCTCCGTCGCCGGCGCCGCGAACGCGGCACCCGGCGGATTTGAATTGAAACGAACGTTCTATTAAAGTACTTCGGATTCCATCGCGCAACAAGCGGATCATCCATGCCCAGAGGCCGCAACCTTTCCGACGACATCGTGCTCGAGCGCGCCATGCAGGTGTTCTGGCGCCGGGGCTACGCCGATAGCTCGCTGCGCGAGCTATCGGCGGCCACCGGCCTGGGCAGTGCCGCGCTGTACCACCGCTACGCCGACAAGCAGGGGCTGTTCGTGCGCGTGCTGGGGCGCTACGCGGAGCGCGGGCTGGCCGTGCGCATCGCGCGCCTGGCCGCGCAACCTCAGCCGCTGGAGGCGATCCGGCGCTTCTTCGACGAACTGGTCGACGCGTCGCTGGCCGACCCCGAGCGCCGCGGCTGCCTGCTGGTCAACAGCGCGCTCGATGGCGCCGACATGGGCGAGGCCGCGCGCGCCACCGTGCGTGCCCGCCTGGGCGAGGTGGAGGCCTTTTTCGCAGCGCGCCTGACCTGCGCCGTGGCCGCCGGCGCGCTGCCCGCGCACACCGACGTGGCCGCGCAGGCCGCGGCACTGCTGGGCGGCGTGTTCTCCATTCGCGTGGCGGCCCGCCTGTACGGCGACCCGGCGCGCCTGCGCACCCTCGCCGCGCATGCGCTGCGCGCGCTGGAACCCGCCAGCGCGGCCAAACCAAGCACCCCGACCACCTCATCCACCCGGCGCGGCCAGCGCGTCGCGCGAACGCGTATTCCACCCGAGACCCTTCGATGACCCAAGATTCCTCGCTGCGACTTTTCGATCTGGCCGGCGCCGACGAGCAACGGCGCTTCAGCCCCTATTGCTGGCGCATCCGCCTGGCACTGGCCCACAAGGGCCTGCCGGTACGGACCATCGCCTGGCGCTTCACCGACAAGCAGGCCATCGCCGCGACCGGCCAGGGCAAGGTGCCGGTGCTGGTGGACGGCGAGCGCTGGATCCACGACAGCTGGGCCATCGCCGAATACCTGGAGGACAGCTACACGGACACGCCGTCGCTGTTCGGCCCCGGCGCGGGGCGCGCCCTCGCGCGCTTCCTGAACCAGTGGGCCGCCGAGACCCTGCAGCCGGCGATCGCCCGCGTGGTGGTGCCCGACATCCCGTCGATCCTGCACCCCAAGGACCAGGACTATTTCCGCAGCAGCCGGGAGGCGGCCCTCGGGCTGAGCTTCGAGGCCCTGGCGGCGCAGCGCCCGCAGGCGCTGGACAACGTGCGCCGCCTGCTCGCGCCGCTGCGCAGCACCCTGGGCGCCCAGCCCTACCTCGCGGGCGCGCGGCCGCTGTACGCCGACCATGCGGTGTTCGGCGCCTTCCAGTGGGCGCGCACGGCCAGCCCGGTGGCGCTGCTGGAGCCGGGCGACCCGGTCGAGGCGTGGGTCGAGCGCATGCTGGACGCCTACGGCGGCCTGGCGCGCAGCGCGGCGCCGGTGGCGCAAGGCACCGAAGGGGCCGCGTCATGAACCGGCTCAGCGGCATCCGTGCCTGCGTGTTCGACGCCTACGGCACCATTTTCGACTTCGCCTCGGCGGCGGCGCGCTGCCCCGAGCTTCCCGAGGACAAGCGCGCGGCGCTGACGTCGACCTGGCGGGACAAGCAGTTGCAGTACACCTGGCTGCGCTCGCTGCAGGGGCGTTACGCCGACTTCTGGCAGGTCACGGGCGACGCGCTGGACTTCGCGCTGGACAGCCTGGGGCTGCTGGAGCCGGGGCTGCGCGCCAGGCTGATGGACCTGTATCTGAACCTGACGGCCTTTCCCGAGGTTCCCGCCACGCTGCGGGCGCTGCGCGATGCGGGCATGGTCACGGCGATCCTGTCCAACGGGACCCCGACCATGCTGGAAGCGGCCGTTCGCTCGGCCGGGCTGAACGATCTGTTCGACGCCGTGTTGTCGGCGCACGCGGTGCAGGTGTTCAAGACCGACTCCCGCGTGTACTCCTACGGGCTGCGCCAGTTGGGCCTGGGAGCCGACCAGGTGTGTTTCCTGTCGTCCAACGCCTGGGATGCCTTCGGAGCGAAGGCCTTCGGCATGCGCGTGGTCTGGTGCAACCGCTACGGCCAGCGCCCGGAGCGCCTGCCCGGCCGGCCGGATCACGAGATCCGCTGCCTGGACCAGTTGCCGGCGCTGTTGCAGCCAGCGGGCTGATTGCCTCAGGCGCGCCGGTCGCGGGTTCGCGCAACGATGCCCTGGATCAAAGTCGGCGCGCGCTCGCGGGTCTAAGGTTCGTGCATGCCCGCCAACGGCACGACCGACCGAAAGGAATTCCGATGAACCGCCGCCTCGTCCTGCTCGCCACCCTGTGCCTGCTGGCCTTCTCACCCCTGGCGGCGCGCGCCGCGGCGCCCTTCCAGAAGGGTAGCGGCTACCAGGTGCTGCAAGCGCGCCAGCCCGTGGGGCACCCGGGCAAGGTCGTGGTCACGGAGTTCTTCTGGTACAACTGCCCGCACTGCAACGCGCTGGAGCCCGAGTTCGACGCCTGGGTACGCAGGCAACCGGCGTATGTGGTGGTCGAACGTGTCCCGGTGGCCTTCACCGAGCAGTTCGTGCCCCAGCAGAAGCTCTACTACACGCTGCTTGCGCTGGGCAAGGCGGATGCGCTGCAGGGCCCGATCTTCCAGGCCATCCACCAACAGCACATCGTGCTGAACACGCCCGAGCAGATGGCCACGTGGCTGGCCGCCCACGGCGTCCCGAGGCAGAACTTCCTGTCAACCTTCAACTCCTTCGGCGTGGCCATGCAGGCGCGGCGCGCCTCGCAGCTGACCAAGGACTACGGCATCGACGGCGTGCCCACGGTGGCGGTGCAGGGCACCTACGAGGTCTCGGCGGACCTTCCGCAGACCCCGGACGACGCGAGCATCCTGCGCGCGGTGGACTACCTGGTCGCCCAGGTGCACGAGGCCCAGGGCGGCGCCCGCTGACGCGTCGCCCCGGCCGGCGCCTCCCGCGCCGTGGAGCCCGGGTAGGGGTGGCTGCGCTCGGCATTCACCCGTTACGCCCATAAGAATCGTTCGCATTTACATTGGCGATGCGAACATGTAGCATTTGCGTCAACGAAAGCACCCCGCCTTCGTGCCTAGCCGCCTTTGGGCAATCGGGAGTCGTTCGATGCAGTCCTCGGGAATCCTGTGTGGCGCCGCCACCGTGCTGGCCGTGTTCATGCTGCCTTGCGCGGCGCTCGCGGCCGAGGCCACGCCGACGCTGACCATCCACGCTCAGGCCTTCCAACCGGGCAGCATCACGATCGCCGCGGGGCAGCGGACCAAGATCGTGGTGGACAACAAGGACGCCCTGCCGGCCGAGTTCGAGAGCAACGACTTCAGCGTGGAGCAGGTCATCCCCGGAGGCACGGCGCTGCCGGTGTACATCCCGCCGCTGAAGCCCGGAAGCTACACGTTCTTCAACGATTTCCATCCGTCGAGCACCGGCACGCTGATCGTGCGGGCTCGCTGAAGGCACCGGAGTCCACCATGCTGGCCACCGCCATCATCATGTTCCGCGAGGTCCTCGAGGCCGCGCTGGTCGTCTCCATCGTGCTGGCCGCCGCCAAGGGCGTGGCCGGGCGCGGCCGCTGGGTGAGCCTTGGCGTGCTGCTGGGCGTGGCCGGCGCCTGCGTGGTGGCGGGCTTCGCCGGCGCCATCGCCACCGCCATGCAGGGGCGCGGCCAGCAATTGCTCAATGCCGCGGTGCTGCTGCTGGCGGTGGCCATGCTGGGCTGGCACAACATCTGGATGAGCCGCCACGGCAAGGAACTGGCGCAGACCATGCGCGCGGTCGGGCACGACGTGGCCGTGGGCGACAAGCCCCTGTCGGTGCTCATGGTCGTGGTGATGATGGCGGTGCTGCGCGAGGGTTCGGAGGCGGTGCTGTTCGGCTACGGCATCTACGCCAGCGGCGCCGGTGCCGGCTCCATGCTGGCGGGCGCGCTGATCGGCGTGGCCGGCGGCGTCGCGGCGGGCACCCTGCTGTACAAGGGCCTGTTGCGCATTCCCACGCGTCAACTGTTCACCGTCACCGGCTGGATGATCCTGCTGCTGGCCGCCGGCATGGCCACCGACGCCGCCGGCATGCTGACCCAGGCGGGCGTGCTGCCCGCCATTCACGAAGGGGTGTGGAACAGCTCGTGGCTGCTGAGCCAGCAGTCGATGGCCGGGCGCCTGATGCACATCCTCGTGGGCTACACGCAACGCCCGTCGGCGCTGCAGCTGATCTTCTACGTGGCCACGCTGCTGGGCATCGGAGGCCTGATGTGGCTGGTCAACCGCCCGCGCCCGAACCCGGCCGGGAGCCTGTCGTGACCGGCGGTGGCGCCGGCCCGCGCCCCTTCCCCATCCCGGTGCGCACCGAGGCTGCGCGCGACTGGCGCCGGCGCAGCCCCTGGGTGGCTCGCGTGGAGGCCTTCGCGTCGCGCCATCGCGACCGCCTGGCCTGGGTGCACGTGGCCATGTTCTTCGGCTTCATGGGGCTGATGATCGTGCCCCTGTTCCTGCCCGAGCCCGGCGACCACGCGGGCATCCTGAACAACTTCACGCTGCTGGCCAACTTTGTCATCTGGGGCCTGTGGTTCCCGCTGGTGTTCGTGTCGGTGATCTTCACCGGGCGCAGCTGGTGCGGCATCTTGTGCCCGCTGGGCGCGAGCTCGGAGTGGGCCAACCGCGTCGGACTCAAGCGCCCGGTTCCGCGCTGGGTGCGCTGGGAAGGCACGCCGGTGGTCAGCTTCGTGGTCATCACGGTGCTGGCGCAGACGGTGGACGCGCGCGGTTTCCCCCAGGGCATCGCGGTGGTTTTCGGCCTGGCCTTCGCCTGCGCCGTGGTGCTGGGCTTCGTCTACGGCCAGGGCCGCAACAAGCGCCCCTGGTGCCGCCACATGTGCCCGATCGGGCTGATGCTGGGGGTGTTCTCGCGCATCGGCGCGGTGCAGTTCACGCCCAAGCAGCCGCGCCCGGGCGGCGACGCCTACGCCGACAAGGGCGTGTGCCCGACCATGATCGACATCAAGCGCAAGGAGGAGTCGCGCCACTGCATCGAGTG
Organism: Pseudomonadota bacterium; assembly: GCA_021830925.1. Lineage (GTDB taxonomy): Bacteria > Pseudomonadota > Gammaproteobacteria > Burkholderiales > Burkholderiaceae_C > Thiomonas_A. The sequence continues at coordinate 6,805 of JAKBNS010000169.1, forward strand.
CTTCCGCTGCGTCAACCCGCGCGGCCGCGGCGGGCTGGCGCTGATGCTGCGACGCCCCGGGCGCGAGGTGGGCGACATTCGCCACCACAACCCCAATCCGGCCGAGATCTGGTTCCTGTTCCTGGCCACCGGTCTGGCGCTGGGGGGGTTCCTGTGGCTCATCGTGCCCCAGTACGGACAGGTGCGCCAGGCGCTGGGGGTGTGGGCCATCGACCGCGGCTGGGACTGGATCGGCACGCCGGGGCCGTGGTGGCTGATGTCGGTGCATCGCCACGGGCGCGAGGTCTACACCTGGCTGGACTTTTTCACCATCACCGGTTTCATGCTGGTCTGCGCGCTGGCGCTGACCGCGGTGCTGGGTCTGCTGACCGCCGCGTCGAGCTGGATCGCCGGGCGCCTGGGCGGCGATCTGGACCTGCGCCGGCGCTTCGTCGAACAGGCCTATGCCTATATGCCGGTGGCCATGGTTTCGCTGGTCGTCGGCCTGGGCGGCGAGTTGTTCGACGGGCTGGTCGCCGCCGGCCTGCCCACGCATGCGGTGGCGCTGCTCAAGCTGGCGCTGTTCGCGCTGGGCATGCTGTGGAGCGTGGCGCTGGGCCTGCGGCTGCTCGGCGCCCAACGCCTGCGCGGAGCGCGCCGCCTGATCGCGCTCACCCCGCTGCTGGCCGGCGTGGCGTTTCTCGGCCTGGCCTGGTGGCCGGCGATATTCGGGCTGTGAACGCGGCCCAGACCCCGGCCACGGCCGGACTCCTCGGACTGAAAGGGACTTTCCAGATGCGCATGCAGCACCTTGCGACCGCGGTCGCGCTGACCGTGGCGGCCGCTGCCGCCGTGCCGGCCTCGGCGGCGGAACATTCGATGGGCAATCCGGTGGTGACCGACGGCATGATCCTGCACCCCGTGTACCTGCAGCCAGTGGATATGGCGCCGATGCTGCCGGGCATGGACGCGGCCAAGGCCGACGCCCACCTGGAGATCGACATCCACGCCGACAAGAACAACCCGCAGGGCTTTCCTCCGGGCTCGTGGATGCCCTACCTGACCGTCAGCTACCAGATCCAGAAACTCGGAAGCAACTGGTCGACCTTCGGCACGCTCATGGTGATGGAAGCCAACGACGGGCCGCACTACGGCGCCAACATCCGCTTCGACGGCCCCGGCAAGTACCGCGCCAGCTTTCGCATCGAACCCCCGCCCTACGCGGCCTTCTTCCGCCACACGGACAAGGAGACCGGCGTGCCCGACTGGTGGGCTCCCTTCGTGAAAAGCTGGGACTTCACGTACGTGGGCGGAGTCGGCCACAAGGGCGGTTACTGAGCGGAACCACGCTGCCCGGCGCGTGAGCACGCCGGGCAGCGGCACCATGCTCAACGCCCCCAGGGGCCGTATTCCTGCAGTTGTTCGCGCTGCTTGGGCGTGAGCACGGCCTGCATCTGCTGCTGGGTTTCCAGGCGGTTGCGCAGCATCTGCAGGCGCAGTTCGGACAGCGCCTTGGCCCGCTTCATCACCGCGTCCACGTCGAGCTTCGCGCGCGGCGCCGCCCAGGCTCCCTGCATCATGGTCTCGTGCATCGCCTCCATCAGCGGCCACTGTTTGTCGAACATGGCCTTCTGGATCTGATCGATCTTCTTGACCTGCGCCTGACTCAGGTCGAGACCGGCGCCCCAGGCACCGAAGCCGAAGCCCATCATCCCCGGGCCCATGCCCCAGCCCCCCGGGCCGACGCCTCCCATCATTCCGGGACCGTAGCCGAAGCCGTGGCCGTAGCCGTAACCCCCGCCCATCATGCCCGGGCCGTAGCCGTAACCGCAGGCTCCTCCCATCGTGCCGGGGCCGTAGCCTCCACCATAGCCGCGGCCGACGCCGTGGCCGTAGCCGTAGCCCGGCCCCCAGCCGGGACCGTAACCATGGCCGTAGGCTCCGCCGGGGCCGTAGCCCCCGCCATGGCCGGGACCATAGCCTGCGCCGTATCCGGGGCCGTAGCCGCCCATCATGCCGGGGCCCATGCCCCCGCCGGGTCCGTAGCCGCCTCCCGGTCCGTAGCCGGGCCCGGGCGCGGCCGCCGCGGGCGCGCTGGCCGCCGGCGCGGCCTGCACACTGGTCGTCGCGGCGGCGGCGAACAATAGGGGTGCCGCGGCGATCGCCCAGGCAGCACGGTGGAATCGCTTGCTCATGATTTACTCCAGGTGCGGAACTACGGACAAACTTAGACCCGCCGGGCGCCACCGGCGTTGATCTGCCACAAGCACGCGTGCGCCACCCATGGCCTCGTGCCGATGGATCGACGCGCAGCCGCGCCACGGCAAACCCCCGCATGTCGCGCTAAGCTTTCGTTCGGTGCGCGGCGCCCCGAGCCGCGCCGCGACCCTGGGCTTGCGATGAATTCGATCCGTTACGTTTGGACGCCTCCCGAACCCGCCTCGGTGGCCGTGCAGGGCAGCGACGAGCGCCTGCCGGTACAGCGTCTGTTCTTCGTCGGCCGCAACTACCACGCGCACGCGGTGGAGATGGGGCGCCCCGTGGACGCGCAACGTGATCGCCCCTTCTACTTCACCAAGTCGCATAGCGCCTTGCTGGCTTCCGGCTCCAGCGTGCCCTACCCGCCGGCCACGTCGAACTACCACTACGAGATGGAACTGGTGGTCGCGCTGCGCTCGGGCGGGGCCGACATCGCCGCCGAGGCGGCGCATCAGCACATCTACGGCTACGGCTGCGGCCTGGACATGACCCGCCGCGACCTGCAGTTCGCGGCGCGCGACCAGGGCAAGCCCTGGGACACCGCGAAGGACTGCGAGAACTCGGCCGTGATCTCCCCCATCGTCCCGATGCCGGGCCACGTGATCGAGCGCGGGCGCATCGAACTGCGAGTGGACGCACAGCAGCGCCAGGACTCCGACATGTCGAACATGATCTGGGGCGTGCGGGACCTGATCGCCGACCTCTCGCGCATGTACCACCTGCGCGCCGGCGACCTGATCTATACCGGCACGCCCGAGGGCGTGGGCCCGGTGCAGGCCGGCCAGCGCCTGGACGGCAGCATCGAAGGCGTGGGCACCATCTCCCTGCAGCTGCTGGCGGCCGGCGCATGAAGCTCTACAGCTACTTTCGCAGCGGCACCTCGCATCGCCTGCGCATCGCGCTGGCCCTCAAGGGCCTGCATCCCGACTACGTGCCGGTGGACCTGCTGCACGGCGAGCAGGCCGGCGCGGCGTACCGCGCGCTGAACCCGCAGGGCCTGGTGCCCGCGCTGGAGGTCGACGGGCAGGTGCTGACCCAGTCACCGGCCATCATCGAATGGCTGGACGAGACCTATCCCGAGCCGCCGCTGCTGCCGCGCGATCCGCTGCAGCGCGCCCGCGTGCGCGCGCTGGCCGCGGTGGTGGGTTGCGACATGCATCCGCTGAACAACCGGCGCGTGCTGGAGTACCTGCGCGGCGAATTCGGCTGCGACGGCGCCGCGGTCGATGCCTGGTGCGGCACCTGGATGCGTGCCGGCTTCGAGGCACTGGACGCGCTGCTCGCGGCCGACCCCTCGCGCGGACGCTTCAGCTTCGGCGACGCCCCCAGCGTGGCCGACGTGTACCTGGTGCCGCAGCTGAGCACGGCGCGTCGCTTCCACGTGGATCTCCAACGCTGGCCGCGCCTGCTGGACATCGAGGTGGCCTGCCTGGAACTGCAGGCCTTCCGCGACGCCGCGCCGGCGGCGCAACCGGACGCACCCAAGCCATGATCTCCGCGCCCGCCCTGGGCCTGTTCGCCGGTTTCGCGGGTGTCGCCTCGTTCACGCCGGGACCGGCGGTGATGTTGGCGGTGAACAACGCCATGCAATTCGGCTGGCGGCGCTCGCTATGGTCCTCGATGGGCAACATCAGCGGCCTGCTGACCCTCAGCGCGCTCAGCGCGCTGGGCATCAACGCGGTGTTGCAGAGCTCGGCGACCGCCTTCACGGTGCTCAAGACCGTCGGCGCGCTGTATCTGATCTGGCTGGGGATCCAGCAATGGCGCAGAGCCGCCGCGATGCGACGCGCGGCGCTGGCCCACGGCGCGGAGCCCGCGCGCGACAGCGCGCCGCCGGCCCGGAACGCAGGAACTGCCGCGCAGGCGCCCGCGCGCGTGCTGTACCGCCGAGGGCTCGGCGTGGCACTGACCAACCCGAAGGCGATCGCGTTCATCGCGGCGCTGTTCCCCCAGTTCCTGCGGTCGGGTCACGCGGCGCTGCCGCAGTACGCGCTGCTGACGGGCACCTTCATGGCCATGTCGCTGCTGGCGCTGAGCAGCTACGCGGCGCTGGCGGTGCTGGCGCGCCGGCCGCTGCGCCGCTGGTTCGACGCGGGCTGGCCGCAACGCGCGAGCGCCGGTGTGTTCTGCGCCTTCGGCCTGGCGATGCTTCGGCTGCACCGGAACTGATGGGATCCTTCCCGTCCATTACAACTCGTTACCGCCGTGTCGATCCGATACGCTCCGGCGGTCAACTGCACGGGCAGGCATCGCGTTTCCGTCTGGGGAGTCTTATGCTCGCGAGGGGGCTCGTTCGCGCAAGCATGATCGATGGGGCCTCCTTCCCGCCGAATCGATGGTTCGATCTCGAATCGGCTCAGCTTGTCGTCCCGCATACCTGACCATTTATTCCTAAAAAGGGGATTGTGATGAAGCGTCACCTGTTGTCCACCGTGCCGGCCGCGCTGGCCTTGGCCGTGCTCGGCACTCTGGGCGGCTGCGCCTCGAGCAGCAAGCCGACGGCGCCGGTGCAGTCCGCCGCTCCGGCGCCTGCCAACCACGCCGCGCAGAGCAGCGTCGCCGCCGTGCAGGCACCCGCCGAGGAAAACCTCGGCCCGGCGCCGAACGTGCCGCGCAGCGTGTTCTTCGCCTTCGACAAGTACAACGTCGAGAACAAGTACCGTCCGGTGATCGAGGACAACTCGCAGTACCTGATCGCCCACCCGGCCGCCCACGTGCAGCTGCAGGGCAACACCGATGCCCGCGGCAGCCGCGAGTACAACCTGGCCCTGGGCCAGAAGCGCGCGGACGCCGTGATGAACGCGATGGAACTGCTGGGTGCCAAGCCGGCCCAGATGGAAGCCATCAGCTTCGGCAAGGAAAAGCCCAAGGCCATGGGCACGACGGCGGCCGATTACGCCGAGAACCGTCGCGTGGACATCGTCTACCAACGCTGATCCCGCCGGTGCCCGCGGTTTTCGCGGGCCCTGCCGACCCGCGCCGGCCCAGGCGGCCCGCGCGGGTTTTTCATGCCCGGCGCGCGGGCTTGCTGCGACGCACAAGCCGTCCGTGGGATAATGCGCGCTGCTTGCCAACAGCAGCACGTCATCGATGACCTACTCGGTCAAGGAAATCTTCTATACCCTGCAGGGCGAGGGAGCGCAGTCGGGCATGCCCGCGGTGTTCTGCCGCTTCGCCGGCTGCAATCTGTGGAACGGGCGCGAACAGGACCGCGAACAGGCGATCTGTCGTTTCTGCGACACGGACTTTGTCGGCACCGATGGTGACGGCGGCGGCCGCTTCGCCGACGCGCAGGCGCTGGCGGACGCGGTGGCTGCGCGTTGGCCGCGGGACGCCGCGGGCGGGCTATGCGTGCTCACCGGCGGCGAGCCCTTGCTGCAGGTGGACGAGGCCCTGGTCGATGCGCTGCACGCGCGCGGCCTGCGCATCGCGGTCGAGACCAACGGTAGCCTGCCGGCGCCGCGCGGCATCGACTGGATCTGTGTGAGCCCGAAGGCCGGAGCGCCGCTGGTACAGCGCAACGGCCAGGAGATCAAGGTGGTGGTGCCGCAGCCCGGGCTCGACCTCGATGAACTGGCCGGGCTGGATTTCGGGCAACGCCTGCTGCAGCCCATGGACGGACCGCTGCAGCGACAGAACACCGAATGGGCGCTGCGCCAGTGCCTGCGCGACCCGCGCTGGCGTCTGAGCCTGCAGACCCACAAGCTGCTGGGCATTCGCTGAACGCGCCGGCAGCGCACGGGCTCGCCCCCGCCCGTGCGGCAGATCCTGGGGGCGCCGATTTGCGATCCATGCAGGAACCGAACCCGATGAACGAAACGACCCCCACCGAAGCAACCGCCGTCGAGGCCCCGGCCGTGCAGCGCTACAGCGATCTCGCGCTGGACCCGAGGCTGCTGCGCGCGGTGGCCGACATGGGGTACGAGAGCCTGACACCGATCCAGCAGCGTGCCATTCCGGTGGTGCTGTCCGGGCACGACATGATGGGCGCCGCGCAGACCGGCACCGGCAAGACCGCCGCCTTCACGCTGCCCATCCTGCAGCAGTTGCTGCCGCTGGCCAGCACCAGTGTGTCGCCGGCGCGCCACCCGGTGCGCGCGCTGATGCTTGCGCCCACGCGGGAACTGGCCGACCAGGTGTTCGTCAACGTGCAGGCCTATGCGCGCCACACGCCGCTGCGCAGCGCCTGCGTGTTCGGAGGCATGGACATGGCGCCGCAGACCGCCGCGCTGCGCCAGGGCGTGGAGATCGTGGTGGCCACTCCGGGTCGCCTGCTCGATCACCTGGAAGGCAAGACGGTGAACCTGTCGCAGGTGCAGTTCGTCGTGCTCGACGAAGCGGACCGGATGCTCGACATCGGCTTCCTGCCCGACCTGCAGCGCATCCTGGCCTTCCTGCCGTCGCAGCGCACCACGCTACTGTTCTCGGCCACCTTCTCGCCCGAGATCCGGCGCCTGGCGCAGAGCTACCTGCGCGACCCGGTGACGGTGGAGGTCGCGCGGCCCAACGCCACCGCGACCAACGTCGAGCAGATCCTGTACAAGGTCGGGGAGGACCTCAAGCACGCGGCGCTGCTGCAGGTGCTGCGCGACCACGAACTGCGCCAGACCATCGTATTCGTCAACAGCCGCCTGGGTGCCGGGCGCCTGGCGCGCATGCTGCAACGCGACGGGCTGAAGGCCCAGGCCATGCACGGCGACAAATCGCAGGCCGAACGCCTGGCCACGCTGGACGCCTTCAAACGCAACGAGGTGGAAGTTCTGGTGGCGACCGACGTGGCCGCCCGCGGCCTGGACATCGCCGAACTGCCCGGGGTGATCAATTACGACGTGCCCTTCAACGCCGAGGACTACGTGCACCGCATCGGGCGCACCGGGCGCGCGGGGGCCTCGGGTCTGGCCATCACGCTGGTGTGCGAACGCGACACCCGCTCGCTGGGCGACATCGAGAAACTCATCAAGCGCAAGATCGAGCTTCGCGAACTGAACGTGCATCCGCAGCGGCGCATGCCCCGCGCACCTCGCGACTCCGGCCTGGGCGCCACGCTGGAGCGCCCCGGCGCATCGCGCGGGCCGGCCCGGGACCCCTGGTTCGACAAGCCCTACGAGGCCGACCCGAACGCCCAGCCCCCCTGGGAACAGGCCCACGCGGCGGGCGCCGCGCGCGGCAGCGCCACGGGCAACATCCGCTCGCGTCGCAAGGTGCCGATGCTGCTGGGCGGCAAGCCCCCCGCGCCGAGCAAGTAAGCGCTCGAGGCCGGCGCACGAAGCGGCGCCTGCTCCTCAGGCGCCGCCGGTGTCCACCGCGCGCGTGCCCTCGGCCCACGCGCCCCCGGTCAGTGCCCTGTGCTGCCGTCCGCTTTCCCAGCGCGCACGCAGCTCCGGCCACGCCCGCAACGCCGATTCCAGCACCTCGCCGACCGTAGCGCCATGGACCTGCAACCCGAGCACGGCCGCCGCGTCGCGCAGCGCCGAGGCGCCCGGCACCACGCCTTCGGCATGCTCCGACTTGGACAATTTGCGCCCCTGTGCATCGCGCAGCAGGGGCAGGTGCAGATAGCGCGGCGTGGGCAGGCCCAGCACGCGCTGCAGCAGGATCTGGCGCGCGGTGGAACCGGCCAGGTCCTCGCCGCGCACCACGTCGCTGACCTGCTGCGCGGCGTCGTCCACGACCACGGCGAGCTGGTAGGCCCAGTCGCCGTCGGCACGCCGCAGCACGAAATCTCCCACCAGCCGGTCCACGCATTCGCGCTGCTCGCCCAGGCGCGCGCAATGCCAGCGCACGCAGGCAGCATCCCCTGAAGGCACGCGCAGGCGCCACGCTCGCGCGGGGCCCCGGGAGCCGGTGCGACAGGTGCCCGGATAGATACGCTCGCCCCCCGGACCCAGCGGCGCGCCGGCGCGTTGCAGGTCGCGCCGGGAGCAACTGCAGGGGTAGGCCGTGCCGGCGCGCAGCAGCATGTCCAGCGCCCGCGCGTAGGCCTCGCCGCGTTGCGACTGCCACCACACGGGCTCGTCGGAGCGAAGGCCACAGGCCTCCAGCTGCTGCAGGATGCGCGCGTCCGCACCCGGCACGCGGCGCTGGGTATCGACGTCCTCGATGCGCACCAGCCAGCGCCCGCCGCGTGCCCGCGCGTCCAGCCAGGAGCCCAGCGCGGCCACCAGCGAGCCTGCATGCAGGGGCCCGCTGGGCGAGGGAGCGAAGCGTCCGACCGGGGTGCTCACGGCCTGCGCACGCGGGGCTGCCTCAGAACCGCAGGTAGTGGTCGACCAGCATGGCCGCGAACAGCAGCGACAGGTAGACGATGGAATAGCGGAACATGGCCCGCGCCAGCGCATCGCTGTATTCGCGCAGCAGCTTCCAGGCATAGGCGATGAACACCCCGCCCAGCGCGAGCGCGGCGAGCGCGTAGATCAGGCCGGCCGTGTGCATGGCCCAGGGCATCAGGCTCACCACCGTCAGCAACAGGGTGTAGAGCAAGGCCTGCAGCCTGGTGTAGCGCGAACCGTGGGTGACCGGCAGCATGGGCAGGCCGGACTTGCGGTAGTCCTCGGTGCGGTACAGCGCCAGGGCCCAGAAATGCGGCGGGGTCCACAGGAAGATGATCAGGAACAGGATCAGCGCCTGCGCCGACACGGAGTTGGTCATCGCCGCCCAGCCCAGCACCGGCGGCATGGCACCGGAGGCGCCGCCGATGACGATGTTCTGCGGCGTGGCCGGCTTGAGCAGCACGGTGTAGATCACCGCGTAGCCGATGAAGGTTCCGAAGGTCAGCCACATGGTCAACGGGTTGACCAGGGTGTAGAGCAGCGCCATGCCGGCGCCGCACAGCAGCCCGGAGAAGGCGAGGATCGGGCCCGTGCCCAGTTCGCCGGTGGCCGACGGGCGCCACGAGGTGCGGCGCATGACGGCGTCGATCTTCTGCTCCACCAGGCAGTTGAAGGCCGCTGCGGCCCCCGCCACCATCCAGATGCCGACGGTCGCGGCCAGCAGCGGACGCCAGTCGGGCAAGCCGGGCTGGGACAGGAACATGCCGATGACGGCGCAGAACACGATCAGCTGCACCACCCGCGGCTTGGTCAGGGCGTACAGCTGCGCCGCGACGCGCATCGCGCTCGGGCCTTGGGAAAGAGAGCTGGTCTTCATGATGGGTCCCGCACATGTTGCATGGCCGCCGGCGGCGCGGCGGCCTGGCGAGCCCGGCGCGCACCCGATGTGCGCCAGACCGCCGTGGTCAATAGCAGCACCAGCAGTGCCGCCCCTCCATTGTGAGCCACCGCCGGCACCAGCGGGCGCTGCAGCAGCACCACGCTGACTCCCAGGCCGATCTGCACCAGCAGCGCCAGCACCAGCCAACCCGCCAGGCGGCGCAGCTCGCGCACGCGCGCCAGCAGGCCCGCGGTGCCGAGAATCAGCGCCGACGCCACCACCGCGAACAACCGGTGCGCCCAGTGGATGGCAATCAGCGCCTGCAGGGTGATCGCCGAGCCGTCGGGCATGTGTCCGAGGTCGCGCCACATGGTGAAGCCGGCGCTCCAGTCGGCCGGCGGATTCCAGCTGCCGTTGCAGGTGGGGAAGCCGCTGCAGGCCAGGTCCGCGTAGTTCGTGCTCACCCAGCCGCCGAGGAAGATCTGCACCAGCAACGCCAGTAGCGCCACGCGGGCGAGCCAGCGCGTGGCCGCGCCGGCGTCCAGCGGCTGCATCTCGGGGCGGTTGCGCATCCAGAACCATGCCGCCAGCAACAGCAGCACGATGCCCCCCATCAGATGCAGGGTCACGATCAATGGTTTGAGCAGCAGCGTGACCGTCCAGGCGCCGAACATGCCCTGTACGATCACCCAGCCCAACAAAAGCAGGGGAAGGCCCACGCCCACGCCCCCGCCGCGGCCCACGCCCTGCCCCTTGCGGCGCGCCCACAGCGCGCGCGCCGCCATCACGGTGATCAGCGCGCCGATGATCGTGGCCACGTAGCGGTGGATCATCTCCACCCAGGCCTTGAAGGGACTGACGTTGCCCTGCGTGCCGCCTTCCTGCTGCACCGCCTGGTGGATCTGCACATGGGCTTGCGCCGGGGTCAGGCGTCCGTAGCAGCCGGGCCAGTCGGGGCATCCGAGACCGGCGTCGGTCAGGCGCACGAAGGCACCGAACATGACCAGGTCCATGGTCAGGAACACCAGCAGGGCCACCAGGCGGGCCCAGCGCATGCGCATGCCCGCCCACACCACCAGCAGCAGCCCGACCAGCCACATGCCGGCCTGCAGCCAGTGCAGCGAGAACAGCCAGACGGTGGGAACCGCCTGGTACAGGTTGTGCACCAGGTTGGACGGAAGGGACGGACTCATCATGACCGGGTTCCCGGGCTCGTGGAGGCAGCGCCCGCGGCTGGGCTGGCCGGAGCGATCGGCAGGGCCTCGAGCTTGCGTGACTTCCACGACTGGGTGTTGTAGAGCAGCTTGCTGAACACGCTGAGTGCGCGCACCGGATCGAAGTGTGCGGGGAAGCGCAGCATCAGGTTGCCCAGCGGGTCCACCAGCCACATCGGGCCCTGCAGCCCCTCGCCCTGCGCCAACGGCAGCCAGCCGCGCAGCTGCGAGGCATCTGCGCGCAGGATCACCGTGCCCTCGGCAGGCGCCAGCACGCCGGGGTTGACCGGGGCGTCGTCGGTGACCAGCCAGACGCGGGCCACGCGGTACTGATCGTTGCCGGCGGCCAGGTAGAACTGGCGCATGTCGAACAGCAGATGCTGGCAGGCCGCATCGCAGGCGCCGGGCGCGGCGACCAGCATCAGCCAATAGCCGTTGAGCCTGCGCAGATCGAAGGGCTTGCCGTCGAGGGTGTGCAGGGTCAGGGCCGGCACCGGGCGCTGGGGCTGCACGAGTTCGCCGTAGGCGGGCTTGCCCCCGCGGTGCTCGACCAGGCCGACGTACAGCGTGGCCAGCAGCGGCAGCAGCACCACGGCCGCCAGCAGCCACAGCGCGAGGCGCCTTCGCGGCACACCCGGACGACCGGCGGGTACCGGTCGGGTCTGCAGGGCGTTCATCGGGCAGCTCCTGCCGCGGCGCGCCTGCGGCGCAGCGTGCGCGTGGTGAAGAACACGAGCAGGCCCATGCAGGTCGCGCTCATCGCGAACCACTGGAAGGCGTAGCCGTAATTGGTGTGCATGCCGAGATCCGGAGCGGGCCAGTCGCGCACCAGGCCGTCGCCGTCCGGACCCAATTGCTGGATCACGTAGGGCAGCAGGCGAATATGGTGGTAGTCGGCGAACTGGGGAAATTGGACATTCTGACGCACCATGGCGCCAGGAGGGTCTTTAGCGAAGGAAAACCATTGCGACGGTGCGGGCGCGATGCGCCCCCGCACTTCCACGGTGCCCGGCGGACTGGGGATGGGCGGCACCAGCATCGGCGCCTTGGGGTCGGGCCCTGCCCAGCCGCGTTCGACCATCACGTAGGTGTCCGAGCCCGCCAGGCGCAGCGGCGTGAACACCCAGAATCCGCTGACCCCTCGGTACTGGCGGTTCTGCAGGTACACCGTCAGCTTGCCGGCCCAGCTTCCGCTGGCGTGCACGGGACGCCACTGCGTGGCGGCGAAGTCCACGCCCTGCGGGCCCAGCTCCAGGCCCGGCATGCGTTCGCGGCTGGCGATGGCGGCGGCCAGCGCCTGCTTGTAGTGCGCGCGGTGCAACTGCCACACGCCCAGGCGCGCCAGCAGCGCGACCAGCGCCAGCGAGGCGATCACGGTCAAGATTTCCCGCGGTCGCAAGCCTGGTGCCGCGCCTTGCGGCGTCACAGGTGGGACAATCGACTTCGACATCAGCCTCTACACCCAAGCGGGAGCCAACCCTTGCGCATCGTCGTCCTCATCGCCTTCGTGCTCATCCTGGGCAGCCTGTTCTCCGGGCTGTACTTCGTGATGAAGGACAAGGGCAAGTCCAATCGCGCGGTCAACGCCCTGACGTTCCGGATCGGATTCTCGATCCTGTTGTTCCTGTTCATCCTGCTGAGCTACAGGATGGGGTGGATCCACCCCAGCGGAATTCCCCTGACTTCGCGCTGAGCCCGCGCGGGATTTCCGGGGCGGCCACGCTGCGCGAGGCCGCCGCCTGCCGGGCGCCGCCGCGCGGCGCCCCGGGTCTTCACAGCCAGTACACCAGCACGTACAGCAACAGCCACACCACGTCGACGAAGTGCCAGTACCACGCGGCGCCTTCGAAGGCGAAGTGGTGATCGGCCGTGAAGTCGCCACGGACCAGGCGATAGAGCACCACGGACAGCATGGTCGCGCCGAGGAACACGTGGAAACCGTGGAACCCGGTCAGCATGAAGAAGGTCGCGCCGTAGATGCCCGAGCTCAGCTTCAGGCCCATCTCGGTATACGCGTGGTGGTACTCGATGCCCTGCATGAACAGGAAGGTAAAGCCCAGCGCGATGGTCAGCGACAGCCAGAAGATGGCCTTGCGGCGATGATCGGCGCGCAGCGCGTGGTGGGAGATGGTCAGCGTGAGGCCGGAGCTCAGCAGCAGCGCGGTGTTGATGGTCGGGATGGGCCACGGATCCATCGCGTGCACCACGGGGATCAGGCCGCCGGGGCCGACGCTGGGCCAGGCCGCCTGGAAATGCGGCCACAGCACCTGGTTGTGCAGCGCGGCCAGGTCGGGCAGCGCCCAGACCCGCGCGTAGTACAGAGCCCCGAAGAACGAGGCGAAGAACATCACCTCGGAAAAGATGAACCAGCTCATGCTCCAGCGGAAGGACGAATCCACCGCCTGGTTGTGCTTGCCTCCCTCGCTTTCCGAGATGGCGCGGCCGAACCACTTGTACAGCGTGCCCAGGAAGCCCAGCAGGCCCGCCAGCAGCAGCCATTGGGCATGCGGAACGTTGTTGAACCACAGGCCGGCGCCGAAGGCCATCGCCACCAGGCAGGTGGCCGCCATCACCGGGAACGGCGATGGACTCGGAACGAAATAACCCGAGGGTTGGCTGGATGACGACATATTGTCTTCCTCGACGTTAGGAATGGGGGTTGGAAATGACCCAATGCACGATGGTCATCAGCAGGCCGACGAACAGTGCGGCTCCGACCAGGCCTGCGATGACGATATGGACGATGTTCAGATTGGCGAAATCGCGCTCGCGGTCCTTCGACTTGCGCACGCCGAGGAAGGCCCAGAAGATGGCCCGGAAGGCACTGAGAAAGGAGCCCATGGCGTGCGAGACCTTCAGCGGTTGCCGTGGCGAGGCGCGCTCACAGCAGGGTCCAGCGCAGGATGAACCCGACGAGCAGCACGACGGCGATGCTCAGCGTGATCAGGGCCAGGCGCAGGTTGCTGCGACGCTTGTCGGCGGGAAGTCGGGACATGACCGGAAAGCGGGAGAGGTCGTCGCGAATGTCGCGCTCAGCTGACCGCGCCGGAGGGCGGGAAGGAGCCGCCGTCCTTTTTCAGCTGCGCCTGCGTGGATTGCACCCAGGCCTGGTACTGATCCAGCGGAAGCACCTTGACCACGATGGGCATGAAGGCGTGCCCCTTGCCGCAGATCTGCGCGCACTGGCCGTAGTAGGTGCCGGGCTTGTCCACCTTGAACCAGGTCTCGCGCGTGGCGCCGGGAATGGCGTCCATCTGCACGCCGAAGGCCGGCACGTACCAGCCGTGCAGCACGTCGGCCGAGGTGGTCAGGATGCGCACCTTCTCGTTCACCGGCACGACCAACGGATGGTCGACCTGCAGCAGGTAGTTGTCGGGCTTGGGCGCCTTGCCGTAGACCTCGGCCATCGGCGTGGTCAGCGTGGAGTAGAAGGCGATGCCCTTGCCCGGGCCGTCGAGGTAGTCGTAGCCCCACTTCCACTGGTAGCCGGTGACCTTGACGGTCATGAAGGAGTGGGCCACGTCCTCCTGCGCCAGCACCACCTTGGTCGCCGGAATCACCATGGCGATCACGATGATCAGCGGAATGACCGTCCAGATCACCTCGACCGTGGTGCTCTCGTGGAACTTGGCGGGCACCGCGCCCTTGGACTTGCGGTGCTTGAACACCGAATAGAACATCACGCCGAACACCAGCACGCCGATGGCCAGGCAGATCAGCATGACCATGTAGTTCAGCCAGCGCTGGTCGAAGGCGATGCTGGTGACAGGCTGCTGGAAGTCGATTCCGTTGACCTGCGGCCCCCCGGGCAGGCTCTTCGCGGCGAACGCCGTGGAGACGAACAAGGCCGAAGCCAGGGTCGCATAGTGCTTCAGTTTCATCTTCGATGTCACCTTAATGGAAAGATTTCACTCAGGCCGCAATCAACGCGCGCCGCAGTTCGCGCGCCAGCTTCTCGCGGCGCTCGGCCCGCGTGTACCGACCGGCGAAGGCCTGCGCCTGCCCCGCCTTGAACACGATCAGGCCGTTGTCGTGCAACAGGATGCGGGTCTGGCGGGTCGGCAGCTCGCAACGCTCGATGCGTCCGGCGCATTCCCATTCCACGACCACGCGATCCGGGCCGAACTCCACGCGCTCCCGGTCGGCCGCATGGCGTGCGTAGGCCAGCAGCGCGCCGGCCATGGCCAGCAATTCCAGCAGCGTGAAAGGAGTCACCAGCCTGGCTCCGCTCACCCAGCACAGGCCCGCCACCATCAGGCTCAGCAGGCTCAGCGACACGAAAAAGCCGAGCAGCTGGCGCGGACTGATGGAACAGTTGCGCCCGGACACCCATTCCCGCGCGCGGCCGGAATCCTCCGGCGCACGGAAATCGAGGGAGTCCATCCACTGCGCAGACATGTCGGCTGTCCCGTCTCCATTGCCGCACGCGCCCCGGCGTGCCGCTGATTGCAAGAATTCCTCGGGCGTGGCGCGGTCGAGCGCGCCATGACCACCCCGCGGGCACGCCCCGTACGCCTGTCGCCAGCGGCGACGCCCGTAACCCCCACATTATAGGGATGCACCCGGGTCAGGACGATGCGCCACGCCCCATCGGCGGGCATTTTGCGTCGGGTCAACATGCCCCGCCACGAATGGTGCTCCGCCGCGCCCCCCGCGCTCACCCGGGCGTGCGCGCGCGGCCGCGCCCGCCGATCTGCTCCAGGCCAATGCTGGCCACGCCCGCCTCGGCGCGGCTGGTGGCGGGTTTGAAGGCGTGGCCGTAGACCAACTCGAAACTCAGCTCGACCTGGCCGTGGGGGCTGGCCGCGGCGCGCGCCTGCAACACCTCCAGCAAGCGGCGCCAGTGCCGGGGCGTGCGCAGGCCCGTGCGCGCCGCGACGTGCGGCGGGCGCCCCAGCTGTGCGAGCTCGCGCAGCGCGGCATCGGCGTCGGCCCAGCGCAGGCGCAGCAGTTCCATGTCCATCACCGGCGAGGCGAAGCCCTGCTCCACCAGCAGATCGCCCAGATCGTGCATGTCCGGCCACTGCGCGGCAGCCATGCCGAGGTCGGCCAGCTCGGGATCGCGCAGCTCGCGCAACGTGTCGGGTCCGAAGGTCGTGAACATCAGCACGCCGTCGGGGCGCAGCACCCGGTTCCAGGCAGCGAACAGCGTCCCCGGCTCGGGGCACCAGCCCAGCGCCAGGTTCGACCACACCAGTTGCGCGGCGCCCTGCTCCACCGGCGGCGCCTGCAACTCGGCCTGCACCACCTCGGTGAGCCCGCCGGCGCGCAGGCGTCGCAACCAGCCTCCACCCTGCTCGCGCCGCGCCCGCGCGGCCAGGCCGGGCGAGGGCTCCGCGCCGAGCAACCGGGCACGCGGGTACTGCGCGCGCAGCAGGGCCAGCCCGTCGCCCCAGGCGCAGCCGACGTCGAGCGCCAGCTCTGGGCTCAGGCGCAGCAGGGGCAGGCGCTCGGCCATGCGCCGCGCCGCCTCGCTCCACAGGAAGGGCGCGCCGTGGCGTGCCAGGCGCTCGCGCGCGAGGCGCACGCTGGCACTGGCGGGGGGCGGCGTCTGGGACATGGCGGAAGGCGGTCGCTGCGGCGTGGATGCGTCGCGCGGGCGCTCCTGTGCGCCCGCGTGGTCTTGGCGCGCGCGCCCGGCAGGGCGAGGCCAAGCCGGGCACTATAGCGGCATGTCCGCTCGCGTGCCGCCACCGCCTCGAAACCTGTTCGCCGCGCTGCTTCGGGCCCTGCTGCCCGACGGACGCTGCCGCCTGTGCGGGCTGCCCAGCCGCGCCCCGTTGTGCAGCGCCTGCCAGTGCGAGCGGCCGGCGCACTGGCGCTGCCCGCGCTGCGCCCTGGCACTGGGCGGCCCGGCCGCCTTGTGCGGCAACTGCGCGCTGCGCCGCCCCGCCTTCGCCGGCACGCTGGCCTGGGGCGACTACGCGGCGCCATGGGACCGGCTGGTCGCGCAGTTCAAGTTCGGCGACGATGCGGCGCTGGCGCGCTGGCTGGGCATGCTGCTCGGCCAGCGCCTGCGCGCCGAACGCCCGGGATGGGCGCCACCGCGCTGCGTGGTGCCGGTGCCGCTGAGTGCCGCGCGGCTGCGTCGGCGAGGCTACAACCAGGCCTGGGAGCTGGCCCGCGGCCTGGCCGCCGAACTCGGCTGGCCCTGCGACTGCACGCTGCTGCAGCGCCGTCGCGAAGGCCCGGCGCAGAGCGAATTGCGCCTGGTCCAGCGCGCGGCCAACGTGCGCGGCGCCTTCGTCGCGGCGCCGCTGGCGCGCGGCGCGCGCCTGCTGCTGGTGGACGACGTGATGACCAGCGGCAACACCGCCGAGCATGCCTGCCGGGCGCTGCTGCGCGCCGGCGCCGACGACGTGCGCGTAGCCGTGCTGCTGCGCACCCCGGCGCCCATGCCGCGTTGACGGAGCCCGTCGCGCGGCACGGCGCAATTAGACTTGCCGCCCATCATGTTCCACATCGTGCTCGTGCATCCGGAAATTCCCCCGAATACCGGCAATGTCATCCGGCTGGCCGCCAACACCGGCTGTTCGCTGCATCTGGTGCGCCCGCTGGGCTTCGAACTCGACGACGCACGCATGCGCCGCGCCGGGCTGGACTACCACGAATGGACCCGCCTGCAGGTGCACGAGGACTGGCCCGCGCTGCGCGCGCAGGCACAGGCGCAGGGCGGCGCGCTGTGGGCCTTCACGACCCGCGGCGCGCAGCCGCTGCAGCAAGCGCGCCTGGGGCGCGGCGACTGGCTGGTGTTCGGCGCCGAGACCCGCGGCCTGCCCGACGCGGTGCTGGAGGACTTCGCCCCGCCCCGGCGCGTGCGCCTGCCCATGCGCGCGGGGCAGCGCAGCCTGAACCTGTCCAACGCGGTGGCGGTGTCCGTGTTCGAGGCCTGGCGCCAGAACGGCTGGGAAGGCGCGGTCTGAGGCGCCCGCTCAGAGCTTGGAGAAGTCGGGCTTGCGCTTGCCCAGGAAGGCGCTGAAGGCCTCCTTCGCCGCCGGGCCCTGCAGCATGCGCGCGAAATGCCAGGCCTCGTCGGCCATGGTCGCGTGCACCAGCTCGCGCTGGCCCTTGCGCAGCAGTTCCTTGGTCAGCGCCAGCGAGGCCGAGGGCTTGGCCGCCAGCTTGCGCGCCTGCGCCTGCGCGTAGTCGCGCAGTTCCTCGGGCGGCAGCACGCGGTTGACCAGACCCACCGCGAGCGCGTCGTCGGCCCCGAAGGGCTCGCCGAACATCAGCAGCTCGGCGGCCGCGGCCGGGCCCACGCGCAGGGGCAGCAGCAGGCTTGAAGCGGCCTCGGGCGACAAGCCCAGGTTCACGAAGGGCAGCGAGAACAACGCGTTGTCGCCGCAGTACACGAGGTCGCAGTGCAGCAGCAGCGTGGTGCCGATGCCCACCGCGGGCCCGCCCACCGCGGCGATGACCGGCTTGGGGAAATCCGCCAGCGAGCGCAGGAAGTCGAACACCGGCGTGTCCAGCCCGCCCGGAGGACGCTGCAGGAACTCGGTGACGTCGTTGCCGGAGGTGAACAGGTCCTGCTGACCCTGCAGCACCACCACGCGCACCGCGTCGTCGGCGAGCGCCGCCTGCAGCTCGCGGTGCAGCAGCGCGTACATCTCCTGGGTGATCGCGTTCTTCTTCTCGACCCGGTTGAAGGTCAGGGTCAGGACGCCGGCTTCACGCAGTGCGAGGATCGGATCCATGGCTCAGACCCGCTCGAAAATGCCGGCGGCGCCCTGCCCCGTGCCCACGCACATGGTGACCATGCCGTACTTCAGCTGGCGCCGGCGCATGCCGTAGATCGTGGTGCAGGCGCGGATGGCCCCGGTGGCGCCCAGCGGATGGCCCAGCGCGATGGCGCCTCCCAGCGGATTGACCCGCGCCGGGTCCAGGCCGCAGGTGTCGATCACCGCCAGGGACTGCGCCGCGAAGGCTTCGTTGAGCTCGATCCAGCCCATGTCGTCGAGCTTGAGTCCGGCCACCTTCAGCGCCGCGGGGATCGCCTCGATGGGGCCGATGCCCATGATCTCGGGCGGCACGCCGCGCGAGGCGAAGCCGACGAAGCGCGCCAGCGGCTGCAGCCCGAAGCGCTTGATCGCCGATTCAGACGCCAGCAGCAGCGCGCCGGCGCCGTCGGAGGTCTGCGAACTGTTGCCGGCGGTCACCGTGCCCAGCCCGGTGGCCTTGCCGGTGGGATCCTTGGGCGAGGCGAACACCGGGCGCAGCTTGCCCAGCGCGGCCAGCGAGGTGTCGGCGCGCGGGCCTTCGTCGACGCCGACGCTGCGCCGGGTCTCGCGCACCGTGCCGGTCGTCAGGTCGGCGCCGCGGTCGATCACGTCCACCGGTGCGATCTCGTCGGCGAACTCGCCGGCGGCGATGCCGGCCAGCGCGCGCTGGTGGCTTTGCAGCGCGAACTCGTCCTGGCGCTCGCGCGAGACCTTCCAGCGCTGCGCCACCTTCTCGGCCGTCAGGCCCATGCCGTAGGCGATGCCGATGTTCTCGTCGCGCTCGAAGATGCGCGGATTGAACGAGGGCTTGTTGCCGGTCATCGGCACCATGCTCATGCTCTCGGCGCCGCCGGCCAGCACCACCTCGGCCTCGCCGACGCGGATGCGGTCGGCGGCCATCTGGATCGCCGTCAGGCCGGAGGCGCAGAAGCGGTTCACGGTGACCCCGCCGACGCTGTCGGGCAGCCCGGCCAGCAGCATCGCGCTGCGCGCCATGTTCAGGCCCTGCTCGCCTTCGGGCATGGCGCAGCCGATGACGGCGTCCTCGATGGCCTTCGGGTCCAGCCCTGGCACCTGCGCGAGCGCGGCCTGCACGGCGCGGATCAGCAGGTCGTCGGGGCGCATGTTGCGGAACACGCCGCGATGCGAGCGGCCGATCGGGGTGCGCGCCGCCGCGACGATGTAGGCGTCCTGCACTTGTTTGGACATGATGTTCTCCGGGAATTCGGTGGGGGATGGCGTCGCGGACGGGCTCAGTTGCGCACCGGCTTGCCGGTCTGCAGCAGGCTCATGATGCGTTCCTGGGTCTTGGGGTGTTCCAGCAGGCGGCAGAAGCGTTCGCGCTCCAGGCGCATCAACCAGGCCTCGTCGACCCGCGTGCCGGCGTCGACGTCGCCCCCGCAGACCACCTCGGCGATCATCTGGCCCAGCAGGTAATCGTGCTCCGTGATCTGCGCGCCGTCGCGCATGTTGGCCAGCTGGCCGCGGATGGTGGCGATGGCGCTGCGCCCGGCGACCGGGATCAGCGCCGGCACCGGCGCGCGCCAGCCGCTGGCCGACAGCGAGCGCGCCTGCTCGATGGCCACGAACAGCAGCTCGTCCTTGTGCATGACGATGACGTCGTCGTCGCGCAGCCAGCCCATGCGCCGCGCCTCGACGGCCGACTTGGACACCGCTGCGGTGGCCGGCTGCATGTACAGGCCCTTGAGGAACAGCATCGGATCGGCGTCGGCGCCGGCCGCCTGCGCCAGCTCGGCGGCGCGGCGCGCGATGTAGCACAGGCCGCCACCGCCGGGAATCAGGCCCACGCCCACCTCGACCAGGCCGATGTAGCTCTCCAGCGCGACCACGCGGCGCGCCGCATGCACCGCGAGCTCGCAGCCGCCGCCCAGCGCCATGCCGCGCACCGCGGCGACCACCGGAACCTGCGCGTAGCGCAGGCGCAGCACCAGGTCCTGCAGCTTCTTCTCTTCCGGCTCGATGGCCTTGGCGCCGCCGCTCATGAAGGCCGGCAGCATGGCCTGCAGGTCGGCGCCGGCGCTGAAGGGCTCGCCGGTCTGCCACACCACGAGTCCGCGGTAGGAGCTCTCCGCCAGCTCGACGGCGCGCTGCAGCCCCGCGACCACGCCCGGGCCGAGGGTGTTCATCTTGGTCTTGAAGCTGGTCACCAGCACGTCGTCGGCGCCGGGCGCGGTCCACAGGCGGATGGAGTCGTCCTCGAACACCGTGGCGCCGGCCGTCTTCGCGTCGGGCGCGGACTCGCCCAGCACGCTCTGGCCGAACAGTTGGCGACGCATCACCGGCAGTTCACGCCGCGGCTTGTAGGCGCCCTGCGAGGCGGACCACGAACCCTGCGGCGTGTGCACGGCGTCGATGCTGGCCACCCACTCGGGCAGCGGAGTCGAGCACAGCGCCTTGCCGGCCGCGATGTCCTCGGCGATCCAGCCGGCGATGCGCTTCCACCCGGCGGCCTGCCAGGTCTCGAAGGGACCCTCGTTCCAGCCGAAGCCCCAGCGGATCGCGAAGTCCAGATCGCGC
>JAKBNS010000114.1 GCA_021830925.1 Pseudomonadota bacterium
CGCCGGCGACCTTCGGCGCCGCGCCGCCGCGGCCGGCGACCCGCGACTGGTGCTGAGCTTTCCGGTGCCGGTGCCGGGCCAGCTCGAGGAGCAGGTGGTGCTCGACGGCCTGGCGGCCCAGGGCTACACGCGCGTGCACGCTCGCAGCGGCGCCACGCTGTACGTGGTGCAGGACCGTTTTCGCGCCGGGGGCGTGGAAAGCGCGCGCCTGCTGGAGGCCATCGAGGCCGCCTTGCAGCGCGGCCAGGGCCGCGTGGCGGTGTGGGCGCTGGCCGACGGCGCCGGCGCATCGGACGCCCCGGGCGCGCCGGAGCTCGACCCCGCGCAGGCCTGGAGGTATTCGGCCGACCTGCATTGCGCGCGCTGCGACATCTCCTACCGCGACCCCAGCCCGGGGCTGTTCAGCTTCAACTCGGCGCTCGGCGCCTGCGAGACATGCCGCGGCTTCGGGCGCACCCTCGGGGTCGACTGGGGGCTGGTGATCCCCGATGCGTCGAAGACCCTGCGCGGCGGCGCGGTCAAGCCCTGGCAGACGGCCAGCTTCAAGGACGCGCAGCGCGACCTGGAGCGCCACGCCGCCGCCGCCGGGGTGCGCCTGGACGTGCCCTGGGGCCAGATGGAGCCGCGCGAGCGCGACTGGGTGATCGACGGCGATCCCCGGTTCAGCGGCAAATGGGAGACCCAGTACTACGGCGTGCGCCGGTTCTTCGAGTGGCTGGAGACCCGCACCTACAAGATGCACGTGCGGGTGCTGTTGTCCAAGTACCGCAGTTCCAGCCTGTGCCCGGCCTGCGGCGGAGCGCGGCTCAAGCTCGACGGCCTGCTGTGGCGCGTGGGCAGCGAGCAGGCGGCGCGCGCCAGCGGCGCGCAGCGCCTGCGCCCGCAGGGCGTGGAGTGGAGCGAGGAGCGCATGCTGGCGCTTCCCGGGCTGAACCTGCACGAGGTGATGCAACTGCCCGTGGCGCGTGCCTTCGAGTTCTTCGGCGCGGTGGAGCACGAGGCCGGCGCCGACGCCGCCACGCGACTGCTGCTGGACGAGATCCGCGCCCGCCTGCGCTACCTGCTCGACGTCGGCCTGGGCTACCTCAGCCTGGACCGCCAGTCGCGCACGCTGTCCGGGGGCGAGGTGCAGCGCATCAACCTGACCACCGCGCTGGGCACCTCGCTGACCCAGACCCTGTTCGTGCTGGACGAGCCCTCGATCGGCCTGCATCCGCGCGACCTGCACCGGCTCAACGCCGTGCTGCAGGGGCTGAAGAGCGCCGGCAACAGCCTGCTGGTGGTCGAGCACGATCCCCAGATCATGCTGGCCGCCGACCACCTGATCGAACTCGGCCCCGGCGCCGGCGAGCACGGCGGGCACGTCGTGTTCCAGGGCGGCCTGGATGCGCTGCGCCGCGCCGACACCCTGACCGGCGCCTACCTGCGCGGCGAGCGCACGGTGCGCCAGGCGCGCACCCAGCGGCGCCTGCGCCGCGATGCCGACGGCACGTTGCAGGCGCCGCGCCTGATCCTCGAGGGCGCGCGTCAGCACAACCTGCGCGATCTCACGGTGGAATTCCCGCTGCACGCGCTGGTCGCGGTCACCGGCGTGTCGGGCTGTGGCAAATCCACCCTGGTGGGCGACGTGCTGTGGCCTGCGCTGGCGCGCGCGCTGGGCAAGAGCGCGCCCGAGCCCGGCGCCCACGCGCGCCTGCTGGGCGCCGAGCAGGTGGCCGACGTGGTGCTGGTGGACCAGACCGCGCTGGGCAAGACCGCGCGCTCCAATCCGGTGAGTTTCGTCGGCGCCTTCGACGCGCTGCGCAAGCGCTTCGCGGCGCTGCCCGAGGCGCAGCGCCGCGGCTACACCGCCGGCACCTTCAGTTTCAACAGCGGCGACGGACGCTGCCCCACCTGCGGCGGCTCGGGCTTCGAGCACGTCGAGATGCAGTTCCTCTCCGACGTCTACCTGCGCTGCCCCGATTGCGATGGCCGACGCTACCGCGCCGAGGTGCTGGAACTGCGCCTGGACCTGCCGGGAGGGCGCAGCCTGAACGTGGCCGACGTGCTGGAACTGACCGTGGCCGAGGCGCTGCAGTTGTTCGCCGGCGAGCGCGACCTGCAGGCCGGGCTGCGCGCGCTGCAGGCGGTGGGCCTGGACTACCTGCGCCTGGGCCAGCCCACGCCGACCCTGTCAGGCGGCGAGGCGCAACGCCTCAAACTGGCCGCGTTCCTGGCGGAGGCGCGACGCAGCGCCGGGCGCGGCGCCGCGCGCGGTTCGCTGTTCCTGCTCGACGAGCCGACCACGGGGCTGCATTTCGACGACATCGCGCGCCTGCTGCGCGCATTGCACGAACTGGTCGACGCCGGCCACAGCGTGGTGCTGATCGAGCACAACCTGGACGTCATCGCCGCCAGCGACTGGGTGATCGACCTCGGCCCCGAGGGCGGCGACGGCGGCGGCACCCTGGTGGTGGCCGGGCCGCCCGACGCGGTGGAGACCTGCGCGGAGTCGCACACCGGCCAGGCCTTGCGCGCCTACCGCCAGCAGGTCGGAGCCGAGGCGGCGGAAGCGGCCGCGGTGGCCGCCGCCGGCGGGGTGCCGATGCAGCCAGGTGCCGCGCAGGCGGCGGACAACGACGCACAACTGCTGCAGGTGGCCGAGGAGGGCGGAGCCTACCTGGCGCAGGCGCTGCGCCGCGGGCGCGAGGGTTTCATCGCCATTCGCCGCGCGCGCGAGCACAACCTGCGCAACGTGGACGTCGACCTGCCGCGCGGTGGCATGACCGTGATCACCGGCGTGTCCGGCTCGGGCAAGAGCTCGCTGGCCTTCGACGTGCTGTTCAGCGAGGGGCAGCGCCGCTACCTGGAATCGATCAACGCCTATGCGCGCCAGTTCGTGCAGCCGCCGCCGCGCCCCGACGTGGACGCCATCTTCGGCATTCCGCCGACGGTGGCCATCGCGCAGCGCACCAGCCGCGGCGGGCGCAAGAGCACCGTGGGCACGCTCACCGAGGTGCACCCCTTCCTGCGCCTGCTGTACGCCAAGCTGGGAACCCAGTACTGCCCCGACTGCCAGGTGCCGATCGCGCCGCAGACCGAGGAGGCCATCTGCGCCCAGCTGATGCGCGAGCTGCGCGGCCAGTCGGTGGGCCTGATGGCGCCGCTGGTGGTGCAGCGCAAGGGCGTGTACACGGAGCTGGCGCAATGGGCGGCCAGGCGCGGCCACGGCCACCTGTGGGTGGATGGCGCCTTCCTGCCCACCGAGCCCTGGCCGCGTCCCGATCGCTTCCGCGAGCACGACATTTCGCTGCCGCTGGGCGAGGTCGATCTGCGCCCGGAGAACCTGGACGCGCTGCGCAAGCTGGTGCACGAGGCGGTGCAACTGGGCAAGGGGGTGGTGCAGGTGATCTGGCCCCTGGAGCGCCTGCGTCAGGCGATGGCCTCGGGCGATGTGATCGGTGCCCACGCGGCGCTGGAACTGCGGCGCTTCAGCACCCTGCGCGCCTGCCCTTCGTGCGCGCGCAGCTTCCCCGAGCTCGATCCGCGCCAGTTCTCCTACAACTCCTCCGCCGGCTGGTGCCCGGCCTGTTTCGGCACCGGCGCGCAACTGGCCGGATTCCAGGCCGAGCACAGCGGGGAGGAGGGCGGCTGGGGCGACGTGCACGATGCCGCCGCCTGCCCGCAATGCGCCGGCGCCCGCCTGAACCCGGTATCGCTGGCCGTGCGCTGGCGCGAGCGCCCGATCCAGGACCTGTCCGCCCTGGCCGTGGACGACGCCCTGGAGTGGTTCTCGCAACTCAGCCTGCAGCCCCGGGAACAGGCATTGGGCCGCGACCTCGTGGCCGAGATCCTGTCCCGTCTGCACTTCCTGCGGCGCGTTGGATTGGGCTACCTGGCGATGGACCGCGCCGCGCCGACCCTGTCCGGTGGCGAGGCGCAGCGCATCCGCCTGGCGGCTCAGCTGGGCAGCAACCTGCGCGGCGTGGCCTACGTGCTGGACGAGCCGACCATCGGCCTGCATCCGCGCGACAACCTGCGCCTGCTCGATGCGCTGGACGAACTGCGCGCGCGCGGCAGCACCCTGGTGGTGGTCGAGCACGACGAGGACACCATCCGCCGCGCCGACACCATCCTGGACATCGGCCCCGGCGCCGGGCGCCTGGGCGGCACCGTGGTGGCCATGGGCAACCTGCAGGAGCTGATGCGCCACCCCGACT
Source organism: Pseudomonadota bacterium (assembly GCA_021830925.1). Taxonomy (GTDB): domain Bacteria; phylum Pseudomonadota; class Gammaproteobacteria; order Burkholderiales; family Burkholderiaceae_C; genus Thiomonas_A. The sequence goes on from JAKBNS010000114.1 coordinate 4,200, forward strand.
CGCTCACCGCGCGCTACCTGCGCGAGCCCCTGCGCCATCCGCTGGTGCCGCGCCCGGCCACCGGAGCCCGCGCCGCCGCGCTGGACCTGCGCGGCGCCCACCTGCACAACCTGCGCGACGTGGACGTGCGCTTTCCCCGCGGGCGCCTGTCGGTGCTCACGGGGGTGTCGGGTTCGGGCAAGTCCAGCCTGGCGCGAGGCGTGCTGTTCGCCAGCGCGCGCGCGCTGCTGTCGGGCGAGGGCGCGCCGGTGGGATGCAAGGCGCTGCTGGGGCTGGAGGGCATCGAGCGCGTGCTGGAGGTGGACCAGACTCCCATCGGCAAGACCCCGCGCTCCTGCCCCGCCACCTACGTGGGCATCTGGGATGACATCCGCAAGCTGTTCGCCGACACCGTGGAGGCGCGCATGCGGGGTTTCGCCGCGGCGCGCTTTTCCTTCAACACCGGCGCCGGCCGCTGCCCGACCTGCGAAGGCCAGGGTGCGGTGCGGGTGGAGATGAACTTCCTGCCCGACGTGATCCAGGCCTGCGAGGACTGCCGCGGTCTGCGCTTCAATCCGGAGACCCTGCAGGTGCGCCTGCGCGGACTGTCCGCCGGGGAGGTGCTGGAGCTCAGCGTGGACGCCGCGCTGGAGTTCTTCGCCGCGCATCCGCGCATCACCCGCGCGCTGCAGTTGCTGCACGACGTGGGCCTGGGCTACCTGCGCCTGGGACAGCCCAGCCCGCAGTTGTCGGGCGGCGAGGCGCAGCGCCTGAAGCTGGTGACCGAGCTGGCCACGTCCAGCGCGCGCCCGACCCTGTACGTGCTCGACGAGCCCACGGTGGGGCTGCACATGGCCGACGTGGACAAGCTGATCCGCGTGCTGCTGCGCCTGGCCGATGCCGGCCACACGGTGGTGGTGATCGAGCACAACCTGGACCTGATGGCCTCCAGTGACTGGATCGTCGATCTGGGCCCCGAAGGGGGCTCGGGCGGCGGCGCGCTGGTGCGCCAGGGCACGCCCGCGGATTTCGTGCTCCATGCCGACACGGGCGGCCACACCGCGCTGGCGCTGGGGCGCTTCATGCGCGAGCACGGGCGCGCCGCGCAGGCCGAGTCCGAGGCCGGCTAGGCGGCCTCGATCAGCAGGTCCACTGCCCGCGCCGCCGCCTCGGCGGCGCAGCAGTCGACCACCCGGCGCTGCGGCATCGCGCGCAGCCAGGTGAGCTGGCGCTTGGCCAGCTGGCGCGTGGCGGCGACGGCGCGGGCCTCGAATTGCCCCGCGTCGCAGGCTCCTTCCAGGTACTCCCAGCCCTGCCGGTAGCCCACGCAGCGCATGGACGGCAGCTCGGGGTGCAGGTCACCGCGCGCGCGCAGCGCGCGCAATTCGTCGATGAAGCCGGCATCCAGCATCGCGCGCAGGCGCTCGGCGATGCGCCGGTGCAGCCAGGCGCGGTCCGAGGGCTCCAGCGACACCACGTGCAGCTCCGGCCCGGGGGCCTCGGGCTGGTCGTCGAAATGACTCGACAGCGGCCTGCCGCTGAGCTCCCACACCTCCAGCGCGCGCTGGATGCGCTGCGCATCGGCCGGCTCGATGCGCGCGGCGCTGGCCGGATCGACCCGCGCCAGTTGCGCGTGCAGCGCCGGCCAGCCCTCGGCGCGCGCGCGCTGCTCCAGGCGCGCGCGCAGCGCGGGGTCGGCGCCGGGCAGCTGGTGCAGGCCCTGCTGCAGCGCGCGAAGGTACAGCAGCGTGCCGCCCACCAGCAGGGGCTCGCGGCCGCGGGCGCGGATGTCGGCGATCAAGGCGCGCGCCTGCTCGGCGAAGCGCGCGGCGCTGAAGCTCTCGGTCGGCTCCACCACGTCGATCAGGTGATGCGGGACCTGGGCGCGTTCCTCGCGCGAAGGCTTGGCGGTGCCGATGTCCATGCCGCGGTACACCAGCGCCGAATCCATGCTGACGATCTCCAGGTCCAGGCGGCGCGCCAGCAGCAGCGCCGCCGCGGTCTTGCCGGAGGCGGTGGGGCCGGTGAGCACGCGCACCGGCGCCTCGCGCCGCGTCGGGGCCTGGGCCATCGGGGTTTCAGCGTCCGCGCAGGAACAGCGCGTCGAGCTCGGCCAGCGTCACCTGGCGCCAGGTCGGCCGCCCATGGTTGCACTGGTCGGAGCGCTCGGTGACTTCCATGTCGCGCAGCACCGCGTTCATCTCGGTCAGGCTGAGCCGGCGCCCCGCGCGCACCGCGCCGTGGCAGGCCATCGTGGCCAGCAGGCTGTCGCGTCGGCGTTCCAGGCGCTGGCTGCTGCCCACCGCGGCCAGCTCGGCCAGCACCTCGCGCGCCAGGCGCACCACGTCGCCGCGCGCCAGCAGCGCCGGCACGGCGCGCACGGCCAGGCTGGACGGGCCGGTGGGCGCGATGTCCAGCCCCAGGCGCGCCAGCTCCTCCGCGTAGTCCTCCACCGCGCCCATCTCGGCGTCGGTGGCGGCGAAGCCGGCCGGGATGAGCAGCGGTTGCGCGGCCAGCGCCTGCACTTCGCTGGCCTTCATGGCG
>JAKBNS010000090.1 GCA_021830925.1 Pseudomonadota bacterium
AGGGCGAGGCGCTGGAGGCGCTGTCGCACGTCGACACCGTGCTGCTGGACAAGACCGGCACGCTCACGCGCGGTCAGCCGCGGCTGACCGGGCTGCGCCCCGGCGACGGCGTGGCCGAGGACGAACTGCTGCGCCTGGCGGCGGCGGTGGAGGCCGGCTCCGAGCATCCGCTGGGCCTGGCGGTGGTGGCGGCCGCCCGCGACCGCGCACTGAGCTGGCCGGCGGCCTCGCAGTTCGAGGCGCGTGCCGGCTACGGTGCCCGCGCCCGCGTGGACGGCGCCATGATCGCGCTGGGCACGCGGCGCTACCTGGAGCAACTGGGGGTGGACCCGCGGGCGCTGGACGCCGTGGCCGCCGAGCTGGTGGAGCAGGGCGCGACCGTCGTGTACGCGGCGCGGGACGCGCAGGCGCTGGGCGTGCTCGCCGTGTCCGATCCGCCGCGGCCCGAATCGGCCGCGGTGGTCGCGCGGTTGCGCGAACTGGGCCTGGCGGTCCACATGGTCAGCGGCGATTCGACGCGCGCGGCGCAGGCGCTGGCGCGCACCGTGGGCATCGAATCCGTGCACGCCGAGGTGCTGCCGCAAGGCAAGGCCGACGTGGTGCGCGGCCTGCAGGAGCAGGGGCACCGGGTGCTGTTCGTCGGCGACGGCATCAACGACGCACCGGCGCTGGCCCAGGCCGACGTCGGCATGGCCCTGGCCAGCGGAACCGACATCGCCATGCAGGCCGCCGACGTCACCCTCACGCGCGGCGACCTGGGCGGGCTCGTGGCCGCCCTGCAGGGCGCGGTGCGCACCATGGCGACCATTCGGGGCAATCTGTTCTGGGCCTTCGGCTACAACGTGCTGCTGATTCCCGTGGCGGCCGGGGTCGGCGCGCCGTGGGGTCTGTTCATGAGCCCGATGCTGGCCGGCATCGCGATGGGTCTGTCGTCGGTGTTCGTACTGGGCAACAGCCTGCGCCTGCGCGGCTTGCGCGCATGGAGCGCACCGGCGCGCGCCGAGGTCCCCGAGTTTCCCGGGTTTCCCGAGTCCCCGCGGCCCGATTCCGGGCCGCCGCCTTCCCAACCCTCCACGAGGAGTTCCACGATGAGTCCATCCACCACCCTGAGCATCGAGGGCATGAGCTGCCAGCACTGCGTGGGCAGCGTGACCAAGGCCCTGCTGGCCGTGCCGGGTGTCGAGTCGGCGCGGGTCGATCTCGACGCGGCGCGCGCCGACGTGCAGGGCAATGCGCAGCGCGACGCCCTGGTCGAGGCGGTGCGCCGCGCCGGCTACGTCGCCATCGCGCAGCCGGCCTGAGCGAGGTCGAAAGGCCCGCCCGGCGCGCGGCGTGCGCGGGCCGGGCGGTCAGCCCGCCGCGGCGGGCAGGCTGCGCAGGTCGGCCACCGGCTGCTGTCCGAATGCATCGCTGAGCAGATAGTCCACCAGTCGGCGCGCGCAGTCCTCGGGGCTGGCCAGCTGCCCCTCGCGTTGCAGTTTCTCGAAGCGCTCGCGCATCGGGAAACGCGCCGGATCCACGCTGCGCAGCGCCGCCTGCATCGAGGTGTCGACGACGCCGGGCGCCAGGGAACAGATGCGCAGGCCCGGCGTGGCGTCGAGCGCGGCCGCGCGGGCGTGCTGGTCGAGCGCGGCCTTGGTCGCGCAGTAGATGCTCCATCCGGCGTAGGGGCTGCGCGCGGCGCCGCTGGACACGTGCACGATGCGCCGTTCCTGATCGGCACCGTCCACCGCGCAAAGTGCCGCGCTGAGCATCAGCGGGGCGCCCACGTTCAGGCTCACCGCATCGGCCACTGCCGACAGGTCCTGGGTGGGCAGCGGTCCCATGGGTTCCAGTGTGCCCGCGTTGTTCACCAGCAGCACGCGCTGGCGTCCGAGCATCCAGTTCGCCAGTTGGGGGCCGGCCAGCCAGGCCCGCAGCGCAGCCGCGTCGCTGAGGTCCAGCGTGCGTTCTTCGAACAGCCCCGGCGGGGCTTCGACGGGCGCGCGCGTGGCGCCGCGAGCCAGCCCGAGCGTGGCGATGCCGCGCTCCAGCAGTTCCCGCAGGATCGCGGCTCCGAGGCCGCGCGAGTGTCCGGTGACGATGGCGCAGGTCTGCATGCGTGCAATCTCCTTCAGGTGGGGGCGGGCGGCTGCAGCACGAACACACCCCCGGGCGAGCCCCGCAGGGTCAGCGCCCAGAAGCGTTCGCGCAATTCGTCGCTGGCCATGTGCAATTCCAGTTCCAGCGCCGGGCGCGCCAGCGGCTCCTCGAGCCAGCGCCGCACCAGGGCGTACAGCTCGGACTGCCGCTGCACCAATTCCTCGAAGCGCGCCTGGTGGCGCCAGCGCCCGGCATGGTGCTGGCACCACTGGCCGATCGGGCAGCGCAGCGCGGCGTCGGGCTGACGCAGCAGGGCCTCGGTCTCGGCGTCCAGCGCGCCCTGCGTGAGCTGGCGCAGCATTGTGCCCACCGAAACGATGGCCTCGATGCCGTCCGGACCCAACCCGCCGGGCTTGCCCAGGTCGGCACTCCACGCCAGGCGCTGCGGCCATTCGGCGATCCACTCCAGCAGTTTCGCCGCCGGCATGGGGCGCGCCACGGCGTAGCCCTGCAGATGCAGGCAGCCCATCGCGACCAGCACCCGCGCAAGCTCGGGAGTTTCCACGCCCTCGGCCACCACGCGCACGCCCATCAGCTGCGCGGTGCGCAGGATGCCGTAGGCGATGCTCAGGTCGCGCGCGTCGTGCAGCAGGTCTTTCACGAAGCGGCGCTCGATCTTCAGGGTGGAAACGGCCAGCGCCTGCAGGTGCGTCAGCGAGGCGCTGCCGGTGCCGAAGTCGTCCAGGCTGACCTGCACGCCCAGGCCGTGGCATTCCTCCACGCGCCTGCGCGTGGCGTCGCCGTCGAGCAGCGCGCCGTGCTCGGTGAGCTCCAGGGTCACGCTGCCCGGACGCATGCGCGGGTGGCGCCCCAGCAGCTCGCGCAGGTCATCCAGGAAATGCGGCCCCAGGAAATGCCGCGGACTGATGTTCACGCTCATGCCCACTTCGACCCCCTGGGCGCGCCAGGCTTCGATCCACTGCGCCGCCTGCTCCAGCACCCAGCGTCCGACCGGGACGGCCACGCGCGGCTCGTCCAGCACATGCTCGAACTTGCCTGCGTTGTGCAAGCGACCCTCATCGTCGAGCAGGCGCAGCAGGCCTTCCACCTGGTTCACCGCGGGCAGGCCGCCCCGCTGGCGCGGCACGCTGAGGATGGGCTGCACGTGCATTTGCAGGCGCCCCTGTTCGAGCGCGCGCTCGAGGGCGCTGAGCCAGCCCTGGCGCGCCTCCACCTCGGCCTGCATGGTCTGGTCGAACACGCAGGCCTGGTTGCGCCCGCGCGCCTTCGCCGCGTACAGCGCGATGTCCGCCTGGCGCATCAGGGTCTGCGCGTCCTCGCTGCCGGTGCGCAGCGCCAGCCCCAGGGACAGTCGCGCCGACAGCATCTGACCCTCGATCTCGATGGGCGGGCGCAGCGCGGCCATCACCCGCTCGGCGATGCGCTGCGCGCGGCGAGGGTCCTTGCCCACCGGCAGCAGCAGCGCGAACTCGTCGCCACCGATGCGCGCCAGGATGTCGCTGTCGCGGCCCTGGCGCGACTGTGCCGAAAGGCGCAGCGCCCCGCGCAGGCGCGCCGCGACTTCCACCAGCAGGGCGTCGCCGGCCGCGTGCCCGAAGCGGTCGTTGATGGCCTTGAAATCGTCCAGGTCGGCGATGCCCAGCGCCACGTCGTCGCGCCGCTCCAGGGTCTCCGAAAGCAGCTTCTCGAAGGCGCCGCGGTTGCTCAGTCCGGTCAGCGAGTCGCGTTCGGCCAGGGCCCGGATCCGCTGCTCCTGCAGCTTGCGCTCGGTCACGTCCTGGATGGTCCACAGGGCGCCCGCCGACTCATGGTTCGGGCCCTCCAGCGGCGTGTAGTGCCGCAGGAAGATGCGCCCGTCGTTGAGCCACACTTCATCCACCGCGGGCTGGTGTTCGTTGAACAGGATCTTCACCTGGTTCAAGGAGTTGCGCCCACCCGCGTGCATGTGCTCGATCAGCGCCCACACGGCGCGCCAGGGCTTGCCCAGCAGTTCGCGCGGCGGTGCGGTGATGCCGGTCATGCGCACGAAACCCTCGCTGCAATACTGCACCAGGCCGGCGGCGTCGAACACGATCAGGCCGCCGGGAAGGTTGTCCAGGATCTGGGCGAACAGGCCCGCGTCCTTGCGCTGCTGGTCGCGCGCCTGCTCGCTGCGGTGCAGCAGCAGGCGCAGTCGATCCAGCCAGTCACGCTGCTGCAGCAGGTCGCGCCGCAGCAGCACTCCCAGCATCAACGCCAGCATCAGCGCGCCTGCCAGCGGCAGGCGCGCCCGGCTCCACCACTGCGCCACCAGCGCGCTGCGCGGCGTGACCACGAAGGCTGCGAAGGGGTAGCCGTCCAGCCGATGCAGCGCGCCCACGTAGACGCGTCCGCTGGGGTCGGCGTCGGCGGGGCCCTCGGCCTCCATCCAGCGCCGCTCCGGATGGAGCCGCATCGCCTGCATGATCAACCCGGATCGGCGTTGGGTGTAGAAGGTCTTGAGGTGCTCGGCCATCGGCGCCGGCCAGCGGCCCAGCAGGTAGCCGTCCTGTTCGACCACGCCGAACATCAACTGCGAGTCCGCTCCCTGGCGCAGCAGCGAGCGGTACAGCCTGCTTTCCGCCTGCTGGTCCAGCGCGCCCAGCACCACGAAGCCTGCCTGTCCGCCGACCGGCGCCTCGCCCCAGGCCAGGGGCAGCAGCACGCGGTCTTGCGAGCCTGCCAGCACGGGGTGGCTGATCTGCAGGGCCCCCGGATGGGCGCGTGCCAACTGCAGCACGCCGCGCAACTCGTCGGATGCGACGGCGTTCCATCCCACCACGGTCAATTCCGCCACGTTGGGCTCGGTGCTCCGGAAGTCCAGCAAGGCCTGTGTCAGCCCGTCGTCCGGATGGGCGAGCAAGTCGCGCGAACGGATCTGCGCCGCCAGGAAGGCCAGACCGCGGGAGTATCGGTTCAGGTGGTTCTGCACGGCCACCTGCACGATCTGCGCGGTCTCCGCGAGTTCCGCGCGTCGATTGCGCATCTGCTCGGTCCACGACGCCACCAGGAACCAGCCCGTGATCAAGACCAGCGTGACCAGCACCGCGGCGAAGGGCAACAGGCTGTGCCGGCGCATGGGGCCGTCGTCGAGCTGAGTCCGGGGATCGGGCGAGGTCATGGCCGTACAGCGTACCCGACGCGGCACCCGTACCGCGAGTGGGTCACAACATCGACCGCGCGCGGCGAATTGGCACAGGAGCGTGAATTCCGTCACGTGTTCCGCGAAAGGGGGCATTTACACTCGAATCCTCGCCCTGCATGCGCCCTGCATGCCCCCTGCCTCTTACTTTTCGGCCCTTGCGTCGCTTCCGATGACCAGCCCCGCGCCCCATCCCTCCATGCTGCCCGCGCAGGCCGCCTGGGTGGACGCGCTCGCTGCGCCGGTCCTGGTGGTGGTGGGCGAGCGCCTGCGCTACGTCAATGCGGCGGCCGTCGAACTGCTTCAGGCGGAATCCGCGCGCGAACTGCTCGGACGCAGCGTGCAGGATTTCGTGCACCCGCTGGACAGCCACCGCGTGCTCGCCCGGCTGCGACGGGCCGAAGCGCGCGAGGGCGTCAATCCGCCCACCAGCGTGCGCGTGTTCGACTGCAAGGGCAACGAGCTCACGCTGGTGATGACCAGCGCGCCGGTCGACTGCGACGGCGAGCATGGCGCCTTGACCACCTGCCTGGACATGACCGAGCGCGTCGCCATGGAGCAGCGCCTGCGCCGCACCGACGAGGACTTCCGGCGCATCATGGACACCATGCAGGACGTGTTCTACCGGACCGACGCGCAGGGCATCACGCGTTACGTCTGTCCTGCGGTGAAAAACGTGCTCGGCTACAGCGCCGAGGAAATCGTCGGATTGCCGGCGGCGGCCTTCTACCCCGACCCCGCCGAGCGCGACGCGCTGGTCGCGGCCATCCGGGAGCACGGGTTCGTGCGCGATTTTCCCGGACGCATGCGCCGCAAGGACGGCGTGATCATCGACATCTCCATCAGCACGCAGGCGCTGCGCGATGAACGGGGCCAGTACGCCGGCGTGGAAGGCATCTGGCGCGACATTTCCGAGCGCAAGGCCATGGAGCGCGAACTCGAGCGCCTGGCCACCCGCGATCACCTCACGGGCTTGTACGGGCGCAGGCGCATCCTGGAATTGCTGGACGAGGCGCTGGAGCGACGCCGCGACCGGCGTACCCAGTCCTCGCTCGCCGTGCTGCTGCTGGACCTCGACCACTTCAAGCAGATCAACGACACCCACGGCCACGCAGCCGGCGACCAGGTGCTACGCCAGTTCGTGGACACGGTGCATGGCTCGCGCCGCGGCGAGGACCAGTTCGGCCGCCTCGGTGGCGAGGAGTTCCTGCTCATGCTGCAGGGGGCCGACGCCGGCGGCGCGCGCCATCTGGCCGAGCGCATCCGCCTGGCGGTCGAGGCCACCGAGTTTCGCATTCATGCAGAATCGAGCCTGCGACTGACGGTGAGCATCGGCTATGCCCATGCGCTGCCCGAGGACCGACGCAGCGCCGACCTGCTGGAGCGTGCCGACCGTGCGCTGTATCAGGCCAAGCGCGGCGGTCGCAATCGGGTGTCACCGTGAGGCCAAGGGGGGAGCATCGCGACGAGGAGCTGCACGCGATGCGCCGACAAGGATCCAACGAGCCAAAGGCCGCTGGGCGATGAAACACGACAACATCCGCTGGCCGGCACGTGCGGCGGGCCCCGCTTCGGGCGGGGTCTCGCCCGGGCGCGACGCGCTGAGCCTGCGCATCCAGATCGAGGCTCTGCTGCTCGATCCGCGCGGCAGCTTCCGGCCGCGGCCGATCACCCTGCGACCGGCCGCGACGGCCGGCTCCGACGACCTGCTGGTCATGCAGGTGGCCGAGCATGCCGACGGCGCCATCAGCGTGGTCACATCCGAGCCGCTCGATCCGGGGCAGGGCTTCGTCGTCGGGGGCGACGGCTCCGCGCACAACGCTGCGACGCACGCTCCGGGGCATGCCCGCGCCCATGCGCAGGAGCACGAATACGTGTTGCTCGCCTGCCGCCCGGGCAACCGCCCCGAGGACGGAGGTCAGGCCTGCTGGATCAGCGTGCTGCGCCCGAGGGGCGAGGAGGGGGCCGCCAAGGCCCGCGTCCCCGCGTCTCCCGAAGGCGGAGCCTGAAGCCATGCTGCGACGTTGGCTGGGCCTGCAGCCCCCCTCCAATCTGGTGGCCCTGCACGCGGCGCTGGCGGGCACCCAGGAATTGTTCGTGAGCCTGGGCGAGTCGCGCGCGCGCCAGTTCCTGGAGCACACCATCAACCGGCTTTCCCACCGCGCCTCGGCCCGCGGCGGGCTGGTCGTGCGCTCGGACAGCACCTCCTTGCTGGCCCTGTTCGAGAAGCCCGAGCAGGCGCTGGAAGCGGCCACCGCGCTGCGCCAGGAACTGCGCACCTGGTGCATGGACGTGGATCCCGCCTTTCAGATCCCGCTGGACATGGGCCTGAGCAGCGGCGCCGTGCTGTGCCGTCCGCCGCATTTCGAGGGAGAAACCCTGCTGCGCGCCTCCTCGCTGGCGGCCGCGGCGCAGGGCGGCGAGACCCTGCTGGACCAGGGCGTGGTGGCGGCGCTGCCGCCGCAGCTCGCGCTGCGCGCGCGGGCCACACTGCCGCCCATCGGCTTCTCGCACGTCGGCAAGGCGTGGACCTTCGAGCAGGAGCCGACGGCGGCGGAACCCGAGGCCGCGCCCGCGCTCTGGCTGAATCTGCGCAGCCCCGACGGTCGCCTGCATCTGAGCTTCACTCCGGACCGGCCCATCCGGGTAGGGCGCGACGCCCATGCCGACATCGCCGTCGACAACCCCGCGATTTCGCGCCAGCATGCCGTCATCGTCTGGCGCAACGGCAGCTACATGATCGCCGATGTCAGCCGCAACGGCACCTGGGTGCGCCAGCGCGCGAGCCCCGAGCCGGTGTTCGTGCGCCAGGGAGTGTGCCTGCTGGGAAATTCCGGCTCGCTGAGCCTGGGCCGCCCGCCGCGAGGGTGGCGCGCGCCGGACCTGCTGTTCAGCGTCACGCCTCCGCCTTTTTCGGTCGTGGGCGCATAGCGTGCTGTCCCGGTAGCACGTCCACCACGTCGATGCGGCTCCTCGTGAACCGAGTCGTCGGCGGCCATCCACTTGAACGGACAGCCGTTCGCGTTGCATGCGGCGACGAAGCGGTCGATGCGCTGCACGAGTTGCTTGAAGCTGGCGAACGAGCCGCTGGGAAATGCACGGCCCAGCGCGGATGCGCAGCGAGCCAGGCCTTGACCTTCGGCTTGGCATCCACGAACGCATCGAAATCCCTGCCGCGCCCATCAAGGAAATCGGGCCCGCCGCCATTGCCGGCGATCCACCAACCGTGAATTCGCTGCCCGTCACGGACCCAAGAAGCGTGAATTTATGACGGCGCTCGATGGAAACATCCCCCGCAATCCACCTTAGCCGCGGATGGTTGTGGAGCCACAGGGAAGGTCCTGCTCAGTTCAAGCGCTGATTCGCGCCCACCTGAACGGGCTGACTCGCCACTATTCTGGTGGAAACTGCCTTGTTGACATGCACCGCCCGCGATGTAAGATGCTCAGGCGAGTGTTTTCGGATTTCCTTTGCGTTCCATCCGCGCATTTTGCGTTGGAATTCATCGCGGATGTTCTTCTCGAAAGATCGGCAGCGAGGTGCGATAAATGAAAATCGAGTACGCGGTCAAGAGGATTCTTCGAAAACACGGGAAAATTGATTTCTTGTCGAGGTTGAATCCCGATTCGTCGATTATGGACGCTGGCTGCGGAAACAATTCGCCATTCATCACCAAGCAAATCTTGCCTGATTGTCATTATACCGGCTTGGATGTCGGTGATTACAATCAGACCAAGCCGTTGTCGGCGGATAGGTACATCGTAACAACGGCTGAAGAATTTCCTGCTGAAATAGCCAGATTCCCAGAGGCATTCGATGCTGTCATATCCAATCACAACCTCGAGCATTGCGACGATAGGAAAGCGACTCTCGAAGCGATGTTGAACGCATTAAAAGTCGGCGGAAAATTGTTTTTGTCATTTCCCTGCGAGCAAAGCGTAAGCTTTCCAAGACGGGGGGGGACTTTGAACTACTACGACGATCCGACACATAAATTCTCTCCGCCAAATTTTCAGGAAACCCTGGGCGCAATCGAAAAAAGGGGGTTCGAGATCGAGTATTCGGAGAAAAATTACTCGCCCAAAATGCTGCGTTTCGTGGGGTGGGTTGTTGAAATGTTTTCCCGGGCCAGAAACAAATGCATGACGGGAACGTGGGCGTACTATGGATTTGAGTCGATCATAATAGCCCGGAAAATCAAACAAGTGCCGAGCGGAGGGGGCGCACCGCCCCCGGCCTCGTAACAATGTAGCCAGAACAAGGTCTCCATGAACCCAGCAGCCCCTGGCCTGGGCCAGACCTGACAAACTGCAAGACCTGCAAGGGCGATTTTGGGGAGCGAGATGGGGCGCGTGGGCCGTGAGGGCAGCTGCGCCCGCTGCTCGCCTTGCTCCAGCTGTGGATGGCGAGCCGAGAACTGATGGCGCCGCCCCCGGCTCGGGGAAGCGGCCGGGCACCGACTCGAAACGCCCTCCGTGGGGCGCATCACGGCCGGAAACCCGACCACGGGCCCTGACGGAAATCATCTCGTGGCCTTGATGGCGTCGTCGCGGCGCCGATCAGGCAATTTGAGCCCCCGGGCTGGACGACTTTCTGTCTCGCTCGCCACTGTGATCAGATACCACGGAACTCGCCCCGCGGTTTTTCGATTGTGGGCGGGCGATCCTCGAAGTATGGCTCCGGATGGCTGCGCGGCTCTGTTTGCGTGACGTACGGCTCTGGGCGATGAGTTTTTGACTTTCTGCATCGATGCGATCCTCCGCAACATGTCACCTGCGGGGGGGGGCGCGGAGCCGGCTTTACTTTACCGATGCGCGTCAGATTCCTGGGCCGCGCGGGGGGGTGGCACGGTCCAACTTTGCGCGCCAGCGTTGGTGAAGTGAAAATTGATAACCCTCCCCGGTAGAACAGACAGGGCTCGGATGACCTTCATTCGCATCGCGGGAGGGGCAAAGAGCATCATGAAACCGCCGCCGCCGGCGCCGGAAATCTTTCCCGCGGTCGCACCTGCCTCCATCGCGGCGGCATAGAGTTCATCAATCGACTGGTTCGAGATCGCGCTGGCGATGCGGCGTTTCGCCATCCAGGATTGGCGCAGAATATCCGAATAGCGCGAGAGATCCCCCTTCAGCAATGCCTCTTTCAAGAGTGAAGCGTCCGCCTTGAGAGCGAGCAGCGCATCCATGGACTCCTTGTTGTTGATCCTTGTGTTGTCGATCTGCTCTTTGATGATGCTCGCGGATTCTCGCGAGGTGCCCGTAAAATAAAGGATGGTGGACGCTTCGAGCTCGTTGATTACCCATTCTTTCATTCGGAGCGGGTTGACCAGGACGCGATCGCCCGTCCCAAATTCCATGAAATTGAATCCGCCAAATGACGCGGCGTACTGGTCTTGTTTGCCCCCCGCCATGCCGAGATCTTGCCGTTCTATCTCGTAGGCAAGATGCGCTATGTCGTATTCGCCTAATCCAAGGTTAAGCCACTCGGAGTAGGCCTGCAAAATCGCAACAACCATTGTCGACGACGTACCCAGGCCGGAGCCGGGCGGGGCATCAGCGTAGGTTGTGAGCTTGAGCGGAAGTGGCCTGCCATCGTGGAAATCGCGGACCACGCGTCGGTGAATGCCACGATGGAGCCGCAGCGGCGAGCAATCCAGAATGGGTTCATCAGCGCGCTGGTCCAGGCTCTGATCCTGGTCGGCGGCGATGAACTGCAACCGTCCGTCAGTCGCCGGTTCAATGATCGCATGTGCGTAGAGGTCGATGGTTGCATTGAGAATGTGGCCGCCATAGATGTCGCTAAATGGGCTCACATCTGTCCCGCCGCCTCCGAGCCCCAGGCGCAAGGGGGCTCGGGCACGAATGATTTTTTGAGCGGTCATGATGGTGCTCGCGGCGAGTGCGCGGCGCGGAAGTTGTAATAGTCGTCCGGAACGCCGATGTCGGTGAAACTCCCCTCCAGACGGCACGCGGAAATCTTCCTGTCTGCGACCAGTCGTGGCAGTGAATCATGTTCCAGCGAAAACGGCCCCGTTGGCGCGTCGTCGAAGACTTCCTTTGCGAGGAGGTACATGCCGCAATTGACAAGGCCGGGCAGTGTAGAACCCTTCTCGACGAATCCCGTCACCCGTGAGTCCGAGTCGATCATCACGCCGCCATATCGCAGCCTGTCCGATCGCTGAACGACGGCCATGCGAGCAAGCTCGTTGGTCGTTCGGGAGAGGGGGGCGAGCATGGGGGAAATGTCCGCTTCGATCAGGGTATCGCCGTTTATGACCAGAAGCGTGCTGGCGTCCAGTTGGTGGAACGCAAATGCGATGGCGCCGCCCGTGCCCAAGGGGGAGGTTTCGATGATCCACGAAATGCCGTGGAATTCGTGATGGGCTTTCAGCCAATCCGTCACGACATCTGCATGCGCCCCCAATGAAAGGCAGATCCTAGAGATTCCGGCTTCCCGCAGGGCTCTTATCTGGATGGCAAGAAACGTGGTGTCCCCGATGGGGGCGAGGCATTTGGGTGTCTGGCCTATCACGGGCTGTATGCGAGTTCCCTGGCCGCCGGCTAGTATCAGGCAGAGTGGCGTGTTCATCTGTTATCCGCGCGAGTCAGGTCGATCAAAAAGCGTGGACTCCACTTCCTTGCAGAGCAGGTGGCCGAGAAGGATATGGGCCTCTTGAATCCTCGCTGTGTTGTACGAGGGAACCTGGAGAATCATGGCGGCGGCGTTTTCATCGACGGGGTGCTTGCCCGTGAGCAAGACGGAATAAATGTCCCGGCTTTTGCAGAGACGGGCCGCGGCCAATACGTTCTCGGACTTGCCCGAGGTCGTTATTCCAATGAACACGTCTCCTGGCTTGCCTTGAGCCTGGAGTTGGCGAGCGAAGAGTTCGGGATAGCCGTAGTCGTTGCCTATTGCCGTCAACATGGATGTGTCCGTCGCCAGGGAGAGGGCAGGCAGAGGGGGGCGATCAAATTCAAAACGACTGACGAACTCGGCGGCGATGTGCTGTGCGTCGGCGGCGCTCCCACCGTTGCCTGCGAGAATAACGCGGTTGCCCTTGCGGAACGCGTCCACCAATACGATGGCAAGATCGGCTAATAGGGGCAGGAGTCTCGGATCTGAGAGGATGGTTTGTTTTACCGAAATGGATTCGCTAACGCCCTCGCGCAAGGAAGCCAGGTGCCCGGGCGCGACGGTGGGGTTTGAGTGCGATGGGTTCATGAGGCTGCTTGTCTTGATGGGTGTGATGGGATCTGTGAACTGGTGGATGGGTTGGTGTGCGCCGGCTCCGCCGCTGGAATTGCAGGACGGCCCTCATCGAGCGCCCGGTTGGGGGCCAGATCTGCGCGGCCGATCAGAGTTGTGCTTCGGAGGGGCGGAATGGCGATCTCCATGGCTCCCGGCCCCGTCGTGGCGAGGGCACAAGCAATGCGCTCTGGGAGCGCCGGCATGTCGCCTCGTGCGCCCATCGATCGCACTGCCTTCGCCGGGCTTGGTGCTCTGTGCATCGAGACCTGCGTGTCGTGCCCGCCCTTCTCGCCCTGCCGGTCCTCGGCCGGCCGGTAGGCGTACGCGTCCGCTCGTCGCATCGCTCGCCTCTCACTGTTGCTTGTTGCTGCTCAACATACTCGTCGATCACGGCGCCCTACGCCACTCCTTCAACGGCTCGCCGCTGGCTCTGCGCCCTCAAGCCGAGCTTTTTTCCCCGGTGGCCATCCACGCCAGCGTTTGCTCAAGGCTGTAACGTGGCGTGAAGCCCACCGCGCGGGACAGCTTCTGGTGACTTCCGCGAAGCGAGGCGATCTCATCCTTTCGCACCAGCGCCGAATCGACCTCTACGCGCAGCGCATGGCCGGTCAACCGGCCCACCATCTGCAACAGGTCGCGCAAGGCCACGGCGCGGCCGGAGCACACGTTGAAGGTTTCGGAATGAACCTCGGACTCCAGCAGGGCGACATACGCCGAGACCACGTCGCGAACATCGGAGAAGTCCCGGCTCACGTCCAGATTTCCCAGCTGGATCCGCTCCGCCCTCTGGGTGAAATGCTTGACGATCTTCGGGATCAGGAAGCTCTCGCTCTGCCCCACGCCCGTGTAGTTGAAAGGGCGGGCGAGCACGATCGGCAGACGTCCGAACCAGGTTCGCACCATGTGCTCCATCGCCAGCTTGCTGCAGGCATAGTGGTTCACCGGAGCCGGACACACGGTTTCATCGATGGTCTCGACACCCGGCGTGCCGTAGACGTTGGCGGAACTCGCGATCAGGACCTTGCGCGGGCCCTGGGGCAGGGCATGCAGCGCGTCGAGCAGATGAAGACAGCCGAACAGGTTCACGTCATAGAAGGCCCGCTCGTCCGCATGCGCCACGAAGGCCAATGCGGCCAGATGCACGACATGGGTCGGACGCACGGCCGCGACCGCTTCCCGCACGGCCCGCGGGTCCCGAAGATCGCAATCGACATCGGTGTCGGCGGGGGAGCCCTCCCTGCCGAGGCCGACCACGCGGTAACCGGCCGCCCGCAGTGCGGGCACGAGGTGGCGTCCGGTGAAGCCCCCGGCCCCCGTCACCAGGACAACGCGCCCGGTCATCAGAAGGAGAACCCGGTGGCGTTCCGGCGCAGATCCGCCTCGACCATCATCGCGCAGAGTTCCTCCAGGGTGGTTTTCGGCTCCCACCCGAGCCTGGCCTTCGCCTTGGCCGGATTGCCGATGAGCAGTTCGACCTCGGCCGGGCGATAAAAGCGCGGGTTCACCTTGACCAGGGTTCGCCCGGTCGCCGTATCGATTCCCTGCTCCTGTTCGGCTGCGCCAACCCACTCGAGCGTCATGCCGGCCGCCTTCGCGGCCATCGTGACGAAGTCTCGAACCGTTTCCGTGCGATTCGTGGCCAGTACGTAGGTATCCGGCTCATCCGCCTGGAGCATGCGCCACATGCCGTCGACGTATTCGGAGGCGAAGCCCCAGTCGCGCTTCGCGTCCAGATTTCCCAGTTCCAGCACGTCCAGGGTCCCGAGCTTGATCCTGGCCATGGAATCGGTGATCTTGCGGGTCACGAACTCGCGGCCGCGCAACGGGCTCTCGTGGTTGAACAGGATTCCGCTCGCACCGAAAATTCCGTAGCTCTCCCGGTAATTCACGGTCATCCAGTGCGCGTACAACTTCGCGACGCCATAGGGGCTGCGCGGATAGAAGGGCGTGTCTTCCGACTGAGGCACGGCCTGCACCTTGCCGAACATTTCCGAGGTGCTCGCCTGATAGAAGCGGATGCGCGGATCCACCATGCGAATCGCTTCCAGCAGGTTCAGCGCGCCGAGGCCGGTGATCTGGGCGGTCACATGGGGCTGATCGAAGCTGACCCCGACGAAGCTCTGCGCCGCGAGGTTGTAGACCTCCGTCGCCTCGCTGCTGTGCAGCAGCCGGACCGCCGAGCCCAGATCTCCGAGGTCGAATTCGACCAGGCGAAGCTCGGGATGGTTCGCGATCCCGAGCTCTTCGATGCGCCAGAAATTCACCGAGCTGCTGCGACGATACGCCCCGAACACCCGGTAGCCCTTTTCCAGAAGTAGCCTGGCCAGGTAAGCCCCGTCCTGGCCCGTGATCCCCGTCACCAGCGCATTTTTCATCGGCATGTTTCTGCAGTCATTTGTCTATCGCATGGACGCCAGGCGCGGCACGCGCCGCGGGCTCGAGACGTCAATGTCGTCCGTAGATGTCGTCGAAGCGCACGATGTCGTCTTCGCCCAGGTAACTTCCACTCTGCACTTCGATCATCACCAGGTCGACGACCCCCGGGTTCACCAGCCGATGACGGGTCCCTGCCGGGATGTACGTCGACTCGTCCGTGAGCACGAGCATTTCCTGCTCGCCATTGACCACCTTGGCCGTGCCGGAGACCACGATCCAATGCTCGCTGCGGTGGTGGTGCATCTGCAAGGACAATGCGCGCTGCGGCTTGACCACGATGCGCTTGATCTTGAAGTGTTCTCCCTCCTCGAGCACCGTGTAGGTGCCCCAGGGTCGATGAACCTCCCGATGGATCTTGTAGGCCTCGTTGCCGCTGGCCTTCAGTTGCGCGGTGATCCGTTTGACGTCCTGCACCCTGTCGCGGTGCGCGACCAGCACCGCATCCGGCGTATCGACCACCACCAGATCGCGAACGCCGACCAGGCCCACGATCCGCTCGGGGCTCTGCACGTAGCAATTCTCGGCCTCATGCACAAGCGCCTCTCCGAGCAGACGATTGCCCTGCTCATCCGGGGGACACAGGGTGCTCAGCGCCCCCCAGGAGCCGATGTCGCTCCAGCCGATGTCGCAGGCCACGACCCCCACGCGACGCGAGCGCTCCATCAACGCGTAATCCAGGGAAATATCCGGCACCTGCTCGAAACTGGCCGGATCGAGTTCCACGCGCTCGTCGGCCTCGCCGACCAGGCGTTGCGAGCGCGCAAGGCACTCGCGCACCGCCTCCAGCACCCGCGGCGCATGCTCCTCGAACTCCTGGAGCACCACGCCGGCGCGAAAGCAGAACATGCCGCTGTTCCACAGGTGACGCCCGCCGCTGACGAAGCGCCGCGCGGTGTCCAGGTCGGGCTTCTCGACAAAGCGCAGGACCCGGTCGCCATCCGCCTCGATGTACCCGAAACCGGTCTCGGGCGCGTCGGGTCGAATGCCGAAGGTCACCAGACGGCCCGAACCGGCCAGTTCGCGCGCCTTCCGGACCGCCTCGGCGAAGGCCTCGAGATCGGACACCAGGTGGTCCGCGGGCAGGATCAGCAGATCCGTCTCGGCGCTGGCATGCTCGTGCGCCCACAAGGCTGCCGCGGCCACGGCGGCAGCCGTGTTGCGCCCGAAGGGCTCGAGGATGAAGGCGTCGGACTTGCGAGCGCTTCCCAGTTCCTCGTATTCGTCGCGGGTCTTGAACAGGAGTTCGCGATTGGTCACGGTCACGATGCGCTCGACTCCCGGCAGGTCGGCCGCGCGCAGATAGGCCTTCTGCAGCAGGCTCTGTCCGTCGGCCAGGCGCATGAATGGCTTCGGATGCTGTTCGCGGGAGACCGGCCACAGGCGCGTTCCGGCTCCGCCCGAAAGAATCACCGGAAGAAATGCAGAGTTCAGTTCCATGAGTCAGCCGTTGGTCTCGATGTCGGGGGCCTTGTGTCGCGCATTATTCATGACGCCGTCCTCGCGCCTGCCGATGCACCGTCATGGAGTGCGTGCGGATGCGGTCTTGTCGATCCGCCGATTGGCTCGCCGACAGGCCGGACCGATGGGGCGCTCTCGCGGTGCGCGCGCCGCGTGCAAGCCCGCCGGTGCACATGGCGTGAACGGGGCACCCGCTGCCCTCGACCAGACAGGGCGCGGGAAAGGGTACCAAGGTTTTCATGGGGCCGGACGGCCACGACGAGATGCTCGGCTACTGCGCGACAGGGCCTTGCAAGCTCTGGAAACGAACCCGGACGCTGTGTGGGCCCATGATGTCATGTTTGGTGTAAGTGCTTTGCCGTAGCGATAGATGCAGTAAAGCATGGGATGGGAGCCGCATATGCTGGTCTCAATGCCGGGCGCCGGTACACGAATTGCGATAGGGCAGGGTTTGCTCCAGGGGACGCGCTACGATTGCGCTTCATCCACAGCCGTTCCGCCCCCTTCGCCCGCGGGTGCCATCCAGACCGCAATGCCCCTCCACCGTGGACGTCTACGCGAGTTCTCCAGCGAAATCGCGATGTTGCAGCGACTCTCGGATGCAGTGCTGATCGGCGCCTGCGGATACGTCGCGGCGTGGCTGCGCTTCGGGAGCGCGGCGCTGAACTCGGAGCAGGGGGTCGCGGTGGTCATCGCGCTGTTGATGGCCAATTTTCTGTTCGCGGAACTGGGTGTGTACCGATCCTGGCGAGCCGGCGGCATCGTCCACGAGGTCGGGTTGCTCTGGATCGGATGGGCCCTGACCTTCCTCTTTTTCACGGGCTTGCTGTTCTCGCTCAAGATCGGTGCTAGCTACTCGCGCCTGTGGATCGGTACCTGGTTCGCCCTCGCTGCCGTGCTGCTTCCCGGAGCGCATATCGGGTTGCGCATGGCCCTGCGCTGGTTGCGTCGCCGCGGCTATAACGTTCGCACCGTGTGCCTGGTCGGGGACGGCGAAGCCGCGGCGCGCCTGCGCGACATTGCGAGCACACGCGGCGGTCTGGGCTTTCGGGTCGTCGCCTGGTTCGGCGTGACTCAGACGCCTGACGCTCAAGGATTGGAGCAAGTGGGCGTGCTCGCGCAATTGCGCGACTACGCCGAGTGCTCGTCGGTGGATGAGGTCTGGGTCGCAGTTCCGTTGCGTGACGAGGCCTGCCTCGGTGCGACCTTTGCAGCCCTGGCTCACAGCACCGCCAACCTGCGTTACGTCCCCGATCTCTACGACTACCAACTGCTCAACCATGCAGTCACGGAGATTGGTGGCGTCACGATGCTGGACCTTTCGGTGTCGCCCATGCAAGGGGCGAATCGCCTGGTCAAGCGGCTGGAGGACCTGGTGCTGGGAAGCGTCTTCCTCCTGCTGGCCGCGCCGGCCATGTTGATCATCGCGCTGGCCATCAAGCTCGGCTCGCCCGGGCCGGTCTTGTTCAAGCAGCGACGCATCGGCTGGTCCGGGCGGGAGTTCGTGATCTACAAGTTCCGGACCATGTACCTCCACCAGGAGGACAAACCCGGCCAGCTGGCTCAGGCTACGCGTGGCGACCCCAGGATCACCCCCCTGGGCCGCCTGTTGCGACGCACCAGCCTCGACGAGCTGCCGCAGTTGATCAACGTGGTGCAAGGCCGCATGTCCCTGGTGGGTCCGCGGCCGCACGCGGTGGAGCACCACCATCTCTATATCGACAAGATCCCCAGTTACGCGACTCGGCACATGGTCAAGCCCGGAATCACCGGCTATGCCCAGATCGCGGGTTACCGAGGAGAGACGGAGACGCCGGAAAAGATGCGTAAGCGCGTCGAATACGATGTTCTGTACATCCAGCACTGGTCCATCGCCCTGGATCTCAAGATCATCGCCATGACGCTGTTTCGGGGAATACTGGATCCGAATGCGTATTGACCACTTCCGCCATCTCAGGCGCCGGGATCGGGAGCCCGTGATGCCCGAAGCGGTCTGATTTCTGCAGTCATGGGCGGGCCCGATGCGATGCCCGTCGCGCAGATGTAGGTTGCATGAGGCGTTCGGACCGTGTGTTCCGAACCGGAGCCATATGGACATGAGGACCGACTCATGCTCCACATGGTTCGATGCCCGGGGGGGCTGGTCGGCCTGGATGTCCTGGGCCGCCGCACGATGAAACGTTTCGTGGTTCGTCCCGGAGTCCGGTTTTCCATGCAGAGCAACCCTCAGCGCAGCAAGTGCAGGATCGTGGCGACAGAACTGGCGGAGCCGACCGGCGCCGACGGATTGTTCGTTCCGGCAACGTGCGACGCTGGCCTGCAGGGGCGGCGGATTGCCGCGAGCCCGTCGAATCCTGACACAATCTCGCACTTGCCCGAACAGCGCGTGGCCGCGGCGAACGGATTCCCGTATCCATCTTCCATCAGGCCCGTGCGTCGTCCGGCGGAATTCGCGGAAAACCGAATGCCTCCATCTCCTATTTCAACAGTTCATCGAAGGTGAATTCCAGATGTTTCGGTTCCACAGCACGTCGATTCCCGGATGCTACCGTGTTTCACCGAACTCCCTAGGAGACCGGCGTGGACGATTTGTAAAGGTCTTTCATGAGCGAATTTTCGAGGAGCGAGGGCTCGAAACGAAATTCGCGGAGGAGTTCTACACCGTCTCCGCGCGAGGTGTCATCCGTGGCATGCATTTTCAGCGGCCGCCGGCCGATCATGCCAAGCTCGTCTATTGTGTCCATGGCGCGGTTTTCGATGTCGTGCTGGATCTGAGGGTGGGCTCGCCCGCCTATGGCCAGTGCGAGGCCTTCGAGTTGAACGCGGAGAACGGCGAATTCGTGTATATCCCCAAAGGACTGGCTCACGGGTTTTGCGCGCTTACCGATGAGTCGACCCTGGTTTACAAGGTCTCGACCGTTCATTCGCCCGAGAATGATTGCGGCGTGCTGTGGAACTCGATCGGAGTGGACTGGCCCGTGCGCGAGCCCATTCTTTCCACTCGCGACCAGGGATTCGCGCCGCTCGCAGACTTCGAGAGTCCCTTCCGTTATACGGAGAGTCCCGAGTGCGAGAGCCCTGCCGGGATGGATGTTGCACGAACTGTTCCTTGAGCACCGTCCGGAAGATCCGGGCAGGTGGCTGCGAATGTGCAGTCTTGTAGCGGCGGCGACGGACGAAGTGCATAGCCGTGCCGCCAGTTTTCGGGTGCCGAACGTCACGCCTGGATCTTTGCGTTCCGGGCAGTCCTGACCACGGCCTCACGTGTGATGCGTAACGCGATGAATATTTTCGATTTCAAGGACTGCTTCGGCTCGCTCGACGATGTCGGTGTGGATCTCGTCTATGAGGCGGGAGCCAGGGATTTCTACGATCTGACGATCGTCATTCCCACTTATCATCGCCCGTCGCTATTGAAGAGGGCGATCGAGTCGGCCGTGGGGCAGAGAACCACGAGATCGTACCTGATTCTGGTTGTGGACAATTCCGAGGATGAGAATATTCGACGGGAAAACGAAACCGTCGTGCGAGGATTTCACGGCGCGAGCATCAAGCTGTACAGGAATCAGAAGAACGTCGGGATGTTCGGAAACTGGAATCGCGGAATCAGACTCGCGGAAGGGGAGTGGCTGAGCATCCTCAGCGACGATGACGAACTGGCACCAGCATGGCTCGACGAGGTGATGGATGCCAGGCGCGGCGCCGCGCTCGTGGGTGTCGAAGCGCATATTCGCGGCACGTTTCCGGCTGACGGGCCTGTGATGAGGCTTTGGAAACGGGGCAGAAGGTTTCTTTCCCATCAGGTGAGAAGGGATCTGGGCCCACGCGATTTCTACAACGGCCACCCGTTTTTGGGAACGCTGGGTGTTCTATGGAACAGGCGGGCATTGATCGAATTGGGTGGCTACGATGAACGTCTATGGCCGTCGGCTGATTATGCAGTTAGTTTGAAATATTTCCTGAGACATGGGGCGATCAAGCTTTCGCAAGTTTCGGCCTATTATCATTGGGGGGAGAACGAATCCGCGAACGAAAGCACGCGAGCGGGTTTCCGCAGTATCGGCGCGATCGTTCGGTCGTCGTGGCTCGAAAGGGCGGGCGTTCGCCCTGCGGGCATGCGCTCCATGTTCGTTGCGGTACAGAGGGCGCGCGAAACGTGGTGGGCCGCGATGCGATTTTCCAACACGCAAGCCCCCTTCGGACGGCGGGTGAAGGTGTGGCTCATGGCTTACGGTTGCCGCTTGATCGCGGTGCCGGTCAATCGGGTTGCCTGCATGTTGTTGTCGCGGAACGGAGCGTACGATGGGTGAGCAATGGCATGGGTTCCGCAGGGTCTGGGGCGAAAACATCACGGGGATCGAGACGACCCTCATGGGCGCCGCAGTGATCGCCGTGCCGTTCCAGAACATGTATTTTCAGGCTGGAAGGCTGGCCGTGGCAGGGGCGCAACTGTCGTTTTTCCCGCTGCTGGGCCTGGTGATCCTTTTCTTCGCGAGGATGCTCGTGGAGCGCAGGGCAAGCGACCATGGGCGTGGCTTGGTGGCGGTGATAGGAGCCTTCTTCGTGCTCGTTTCACTTTCGTCGCTGATGACGGTGGCAGTGCTCGGGACGCAAGGGTTGGCATGGCCGCTATTGCTCCACAAATATGTTTCGCAGACCATTCTCTATTCCGTCTGGCTTGCGGCGATCTTTCTCGTGAAGGTGGATCGGAGGCTGCGTTGGGCATTTGCGGTGGCATTTGGCGTAACGTGCCTGGGCGCGATAATTTCGATTTATAGCCCCACGTTCAACCAGGAAAGTCATAGCGCATTCCTGTATGCGAAAAATCTGAACCTGAGGCCGAGAGGGTTCAGCCGGGAGGCGAGCGACCTTGCGTTGACAATTGGCGGTCTGGGCGGAGTCCTGTATTTCTGGAGCTCTTCGCGGTTCAGGTTGGCGGTCTTGGCCGCAACGAGTTTCTTGCTCGCAGCAATTCAGTCCAAAGGGGCGGTGGGGGCGTGGCTTCTCGCAGTCGCCGTGGGTTTCGGCTTTCGCTGGTTCCGCGGCAGGGAGCGGTCAGCCGTCGTTGCTGAACTGGCGGCCGTGGCGCTTCCGCTGTTCGGATATTACGCATATCTGCTGTCGGGGCATTCGAGCGCGGCGCCGGGACGGGGGCTCGGGTACGGACTCGGTGTCTACGTATCCGCCGTGGCGGAAGGCAGCACGACGGTCGGAACGCGGTTGACCATGGCGGTTTTCTCTCTGGCAACGCTGTTCCGGGCCCCGCTTGGTGTCGGGTTTCTCGGCCTTCTGCCCTGGGTCCACGCGTTTCTCCCCGGGGTGATTCAGATGGTGGCGCGCGCCTTCCCGAACTTCCAGTACACGGAGGTGATGTCTTATGCGGTGAGTACCTCGGGCAGTTTCGTGTCGGCGAAGAGCGTTCTTTTCAACGGAGTGGTGCTGGCGGGCTTTCCGTTTCTGGCACTCAATGCGATCATCTGGTGGCGCTTCCTGCGATTCGTGTTGAAAACGAACGCGGGGGAGTTGTTGGTTCCGGTGCTTTTCGTGTTGGTGTCCTATTCGGCGTACGCGGGAATCGAGAATTCGTACGCGCCGGCATTTGTGCTCTCCTTGGCGTATTTCTATGTGCGTGGAAAAAGTGAAGAATAGATTTCGCGTATTGATGGTTGCGGGCGACTTCGTCTGGCCGCCCAATCATGGCGGGCGCGTCGATATGTGGGAGCGGCTGAATGCCCTGAAATGCCTCGGGTGCCATGTCGACCTGTTGTTCACCGCCTACGCGAGACCGTTGCCTGAGGAGTTGCAGGTGGTGGAGAAGGTTGCCGAGGAGATCCATTTCGTGCAACGCCGGAAGGGGCTGAGATCGCATGTCTCGGCACTTCCTTATCAGCTTCAATCTCGAAGAGAGTTGGGGCACGTTAAGCTGGACTTCGCGCGCTACGATCTTGTGATTCTTGAGTCCGAATACGTTTTGCCGGTGGTGGCGGCTGAGAGGTTTTCGAAAGCAGCTGGAGTGGTGCTGCGGGTTCATAATCGGGAACCGGCGTACTTCGTTGCACTTTCCAGGGCGACATCGTCGTTTTTCGCGTCGGTTTTTTATCGGCTGGAGGCGATCAGATTCGCATGGGTCAATATCGCCCAGCGTCGACTCCTCCGGTCGATGGATGCGTGGATGGTGTCGACGGACGAGTGTCGCATGGAGACACGATTTGCCCGCACGCACTGGGTTCCTCCGGGCATAGGAAAAATTCGCGGCCCGATTGTCCATGAGAGCCATGGAACGGTCATGTTCGTCGGGTCGCTGTTCATGCCCAACAACGTGGAGGGGCTTCGCTGGTACCTGGATCGTGTCCATCCGCTGCTCGTGCGGGAGCCGCACTATCGAGTGGTGATCGCTGGCCGTGGCGGCGAGGCGCTCACCCAGGAACTCGCCAGGTACGATCGTGTGACGATGGTGCCCGACCCCTCGGACGAGGCGCTGGAGGAGATCTATCGGGCGGCGGACGTGTTCGTGGCGCCGATGTTTCATGGCGCGGGGGTGAAGCTGAAGGTCCTCAATGCGTTGGCGCATGGATTGCCCGTGGTTGCCACGCAGGTTTCCAACCAGGGAACGGGGTTCCTGGACGGGGTCCATCTCGACGTTTCCGACGTGCCGGGCGAATTTGCGAGCCGAGTGCGAGAGCTTCTGGCGGATGGGGCGCTGGGACGCAAGAGGGTCCTGGCCGCGCAGGACTTGCTGCGCGAGCGATATGATTTCGCGCGCTTTTTTTCCGAGCACTATCTGGTGGGCGGTGCGCGGGGCGTTCAGCAGGGCGCTGTCTGAAAAATTGCACGAAAGTCCGATGAAAATAGCGATCGTTCACGATTGGATCACCGTCTACGCCGGCGCCGAACGGGTTCTCGAGCAGATGCTCGCGATGTATCCGGATGCCGACCTTTTTTGCGTGTGCGACTTTGTCCCCGAGGAGGCAAGGGGGTTCCTGCGCGGGCATTCGCCACGCACCACGTTCATCCAGAATCTGCCGGGCGCGCGAGGCCACTATCGGGCCTATCTTCCCCTGATGCCGCTGGCGATCGAACAGCTGGATCTGTCGGGCTACGACGTCGTTCTGTCGCATTCGCACGCGGTGGCGAAGGGGTGCATTACCGGGCCGGATCAGCTGCATGTCAGTTACGTGAACACGCCCGTGCGCTACGCGTGGGATCTGCAGCATCAGTACCTGCGGGAGGCCGGTCTTGAGCGCGGGTTGAAGAGCTGGCTGGTGCGCTACCTGCTCCACAGATTGCGCTTGTGGGATTTGCGCACCGCGAACGGCGTGGACGTTTTCGTGGGCAATTCGAATTTCATTGCCCGGAGAATCTGGAAGGTATACCGCCGCAGGGCGAAGGTCATCTACCCCCCGGTGTCGCTGGATCATTTCCCGCTTCGGGTCGACAAGGAAGACTACTACCTGACGGCGTCGCGCCTGGTTCCCTACAAGCGGATCGATCTGGTGGCGGAGGCCTTCGCGCGCACGCCGTCCCGGAAGCTCCGGATCATCGGCGACGGTCCGGAGCGGAAGAAAATCGAGCGCATCGCGCAGGGGCATGCGAACATCGAGGTGCTCGGGTACCAGCCGACCGACGCCATGGCGAGGCAGATGGCTGGCGCGCGCGCATTCGTCTTCGCGGCCGAGGAGGATTTCGGGATCACTCCCCTGGAAGCCCAGGCCTGCGGCACGCCGGTGATCGCGTTCGGACGCGGTGGCGCGCTGGAGACGGTGCGCGCCTTGGGGCAGATCGGCCCGACCGGCTTGTTTTTCGAGGAGCAGAGTGCCGAGTCGATCGTCGCGGCGATCGATCGGTTCGAGCGGGAATGCGTCGGCACGATCCGCGCCGAAGATTGTCGTGCGAACGCCGAGAGCTTCTCGCCGGATCGATTCCGCAGTGAGCTTGGCTCCCTCGTGGAACGTGAATATTCCCGCTTCCAGAGGCGCCTTCGTGGGGGCCTCGAGGCGGATCGATGATGCTGGGCGGACGTCGTTGGGCGGGTTGAACGACGCCGACCCTTTCTTGGAATGGTCTTGACGAGTGGCTGAGCGGATGACGGGAAAACGAGCTTTGGTGACCGGAGCGACCGGCTTTATCGGGTCCAATCTGCTCAGGCGGTTGCCGCGCGCGGGCTGGGAAGTGCACGCGGTCGTGCGCGCGAATTCGGACGTGACGGCGCTGGGGGAAGCGGCTGGAGAGGTCCATCTGCATGAGCACGACGGAACGATGGCCGGCATGCTGGATCTGATGGGCAGGGCGAAGCCGGATGTGGTTTTCCATCTCGCGTCGCTGTTCCTCGCGCAACATCGGACGGAGGACGTGGACGGATTGGTGAACAGCAACGTGCTGTTCGGCACCCAGCTGGTGGAGGCGATGTCGCGCAGCGGGGTCAGGCATCTGATCAATACCGGCACCTCGTGGCAGCATTTCCTGGACAGCGGATACAACCCGGTCAACCTGTATGCGGCCTGCAAGCAGGCGTTCGAGGACGTGCTGGCCTATTACGTCGAGGCCGAGGAGCTGAACGTCACGACCTTGGCGCTTTTCGATACCTACGGGCCGGGAGATATGCGCAAGAAGTTGATCCCGATGCTGTGGCAGGCCGCCCTGTCCGGGCAGACGCTCACGATGTCGCCCGGGGAGCAACTCGTGGATCTCGTCTACATCAGCGATGTCGTCGACGCCTTCCTGCTGGCGGCCGAGCGGGTCAGGGCGCAGCCGCCGGGACATTACCGCTATGGCATTTCCTCGGGAAGGCCGATGCGGCTGCTGGATGTGGTGAGCTCATTCCGAAGCGCGACTGGAGAGTCCTTGGACGTCGTTTTTGGGGGCAGACCCTACCGCAAGCGCGAAGTCATGGTGCCGTGGGCTGATTACGAGACCTTGCCGGGATGGCGAGCGCAGGTACCGTTCGATGTCGGAATCCGCATGGCGCGGCCGGCTGAAACGGCGGGCGCCTAGGCCATGGGGCGGTCCGTCACCAGGCAGGATCTGGTTTGGGGGTACGCGGCCTCCGCGTTGAACGTTGGCGCGGGGCTCATCCTGTTGCCGATCATCCTTCGACACCTCTCGCCGGACGAGGTCGGGCTCTGGTTCGTATTCCTCACGCTTGCCAGTCTGGCGCAACTTCTGGAAATGGGCTTTCAGCCCACGCTTGCACGGAACGTTGCCTACATTTACGCGGGTGCGAGGTCCCTGGTCAAAGTGGGGCTACCGACGACGGAGCATGGTTCCGCGGGATTCGACGAGACGCTGCTCGCGGATTTGATCGCATCGGCGAGGCGCATCTACCAGGGCGTAGGGGCGGTCGCGGCGCTCGTGCTGCTCGGCCCGGGCACGCTCTACGTTCGAAGCCTGGTCGCCGAAGAGCACGACCATGCGCGGATCATGATCGCCTGGGCCGTGTTCGCGAGCGGCTTCATCGTCAATCTCTACTACGGCTACATGAACGGCCTGCTGCAGGGGCGAGGCGACGTCACGCAAGCGAACAAGGTGATCGTGCTGAACAAGGCGTTGATGATCCTGCTCGCTGGCGTCGCGGTTGCACGCGGCTACGGGATGGTCGGCCTCGGCATGGCGTCGGCGCTGTCGGCGATCGCGGGCAGGGCGCTGGCCTACCGCTATTTTCACGGCGCCCCCTCCGCCGGACGCGCGCGAAAGGCGGGCGTCGCGCGCCTGGAGTTGACCAGGACCCTGTGGTACAACGCCAGCCGCCTGGGCCTGGTGCAGCTTGGAGCGTTCCTGATTCAGCGAGGAAGCATCCTGGTGGCCTCGAGCTTTCTCGGCCTGGCCGTGGCGGGGGAGTATGGCATGACCGTGACCGTCCTGATGACCATGTCCGGGATCGCCTCCGTCATATGCCAGGTGCAGGTTCCTCACATGAGCACACTGCAGGCCAGGGGCGACAAGCGAGGCTTGAGCGCGATTTTCGGGGAGATCCTGCTGCTGGCCTGGGGCGTCTATCTCCTGGGCTTTCTCGTGCTCGCGACGATGGGGGGCTATCTGCTGGAGTCGATCGGCAGTCGGACGCGCCTGATTCCGGAGCTGGATCTGTTGTTGCTGGGCTTCGTGATCCTGCTGGAAATGAACCACGCGCTCGCGGCAAGCTACGTGACGACGACCAACAGGGTGCCGTTTCTTCGGGCGGCGTTGGTCTCGGGCGCATGCACGCTGCTGCTCTCGCTGGCGGTGGTCAGGCCGCTGGGCATCTTCGGGCTTGTTCTTGCGCAGGGCGCTGTGCAACTGGCCTACAACAACTGGAAGTGGCCGCGCATGGCCCGGCGCGATCTCGGCGAGACCTGGGCCGGATTGGTCCGCGCCGGAGTGCGGCGGGCGGGGCAGAGGTGGAGCGGGGCTTGATCGGCTGGCGTGGGGAAGCCGCGCCGATCAGCCTGTGAGCGATCGGCTCAGTCGAACCGCACGCCCAGGAAGGTCTCGATGCTCGCTGCCACGTGCTCGAGCATCTCCTCGGTGAGTCCGGGGTACACGCCGACCCAGAAGGTCTGGTTCATGATGGTGTCGGTGTTGTCCAGCGCCGAGGCCACGCGCACGTTGCGCCCGGCCATATAGGGCTGGCGCAGCAGGTTGCCGGCGAACAGCAGGCGCGTGCCCACCTTCTG
>JAKBNS010000069.1 GCA_021830925.1 Pseudomonadota bacterium
AAGCAAGTACCGCAACGCCGGCCAGACCTGCGTATGCGCGAACCGTCTGTACGTGCAGCGCGGCGTGTACGAGGAATTCGTGCAACGACTGGCGCGGCGCGTGGCCGAACTCAAGGTCGGCCCCGGCACCTCCGTGGGCGTGCAGATCGGCCCGCTGATCGATCAGCAGGGTCTGGACAAGGTGCGGCGCCACGTCGACGACGCGCTGGCGCGCGGCGCGCGGCTGCTGACCGGCGGCAAGGTGCTCGAACAGGGCGGCGGGCGGTATTTCGAGCCCACGGTGCTGGCCGACGCGGACGCCTCCATGCTGTGCGCGCGCGAGGAGACCTTCGGCCCGGTCGCGCCGGTGTTCGCCTTCGACACCGAGGAGCAGGCCGTCGCCGCGGCCAACGCGACCGAGTTCGGCCTGGCCGCCTATTTCTACAGCCGCGACCTGGGCCGTGTCACGCGCGTGGGCGAAGCCCTCGAATACGGCATCGTCGGCGTCAACACCGGGCTGATCTCCAACGAGGTCGCGCCCTTCGGCGGGGTCAAGCAGTCGGGGCTGGGGCGCGAGGGCTCGCACCACGGCATCGACGAATACCTCGAGCTCAAATACCTGTGCATCGGCGGCATCGGGGGGTGACGGCCCCCAGGGCCGGGCTGCCGCCCGGCCCGCCCCCCACTTTCCCGGAGAGATTCGCATCATGCAAGGCCCGAGCGCCCTGTTCCAGCCGCTGAAGCTGGGACGCCTGGAACTTCGCAACCGCATCGTCATGGCCCCGCTGACGCGCTCGCGCGCCGCGCAGCCCGGTGACGTGCCCTCGGAGATGAACGCGCGCTACTACGCGCAGCGCGCCTCGGCGGGCCTGATCATCTCGGAGGCCTCGCAGATCAGCCGCCAGGGCCAGGGCTACGCGTTCACGCCGGGCATGTACACGGATGCCCAGGAGCGCGGCTGGCGCCTGGTGACCGAGGCCGTGCACGCGGCCGGCGGACGCATCGCGGCGCAGCTCTGGCACGTAGGGCGCATCTCGCACCACCTGCTACAGGAGGACGGCCAGGCACCGGTGGCCCCCTCGGCGCTGCGCGCGGAGCATGGCGAGTCCTTCGTCGTGCTGCCCGAGGGGCCCAGGCGGGTGCCCTGCGACGAGCCGCGCGCGCTGCGCACCGAGGAAATCCCCGGCATCGTGGCCGACTACGCCCACGCGGCCGAGCGCGCGCTGCGCGCCGGATTCGACATGCTCGAACTCCACGCCGCCAACGGCTACCTGCTGCAGCAGTTCCTGGCCCCCAACAGCAACCTGCGCACGGACCGCTATGGAGGCAGCCTGGAACATCGCGCCCGCATCGTGCTGGAGGCGCTGGACGCGCTGATCGGCGTGGCCGGCGCCGACCGCGTGGGAGTGCGCATTTCCCCGCACTTCGTGCGCCACGACATCGACGACCCGCAGACCGAGGCCATGCACCTGTACCTGGCCCGCGAGTTCGATCGCCGCGGCGTGGCCTACGTGCACACGGTGGACTCCTCGTGGTCGGCCGGCCCGTCGCTGAGCGGCGAGTTCCACGCCCGGCTGCGCCAGGCCTATGGCGGGCGCATCATCGTCTGCGGCGGCTACGACGCCGCGCGCGGCGCCGCGCGCATCGAGCAGGGCGTGGCCGACGCGGTGGCCTACGGCCGCGCCTTCATCGCCAACCCGGACCTGGTGCGACGCATGCGCGAGGGCGCCGCATTGAACGCGCCCGACCCGGCGACCTTCTATGGCGGCGCCGAGCACGGCTACCTCGACTACCCGGCGCTGCCCTGAGAGCTTCGCCGGATCGGGCATCTCCTACAATTCCCCGCTTCAAATGCGTCTATCCGCCGCAGGCGGCTCCTCCACCATGTCTTCCATCAAGAAAGTCGTGCTCGCCTACTCCGGCGGCCTGGACACCTCGGTCATCCTGCGCTGGCTGCAGGAGCAGTACCAATGCGAGGTGGTGACCTTCACCGCCGACATCGGCCAGGGCGAGGAACTCGAGCCGGCGCGCGCGAAGGCGCTGAAGATGGGCATCAAGCCCGAGAACATCTACATCGAGGACCTGCGCGAGGAGTTCGTGCGCGATTTCGTGTTCCCCATGTTCCGCGCCAACGCGCTGTACGAGGGTGAATACCTGCTGGGGACCTCGATCGCGCGCCCGCTGATCGGCAAGCGCCTGATCGAGATCGCGCGCTCCACGCGCGCCGACGCCATCTCGCACGGCGCCACCGGCAAGGGCAACGACCAGGTGCGCTTCGAGCTCACCGCCTACGCGCTGATGCCGGGGGTGAAGGTGATCGCCCCCTGGCGCGAATGGGACCTGCTGTCGCGCGAGAAGCTGCTGGCCTACGCCGACCGTAACGGCATTCCGGTGGACTTCAAGAAACGCAAGGGCGGCGGCGCCCCGTACTCGATGGACGCGAACCTGCTTCACATCTCCTACGAGGGCGGCGTGCTGGAGGATCCGAACACGGTGCCCGAGGACAAGATGTGGCGCCTGACGGTGTCGCCCGAGAAGGCCCCGAACAAGCCGCAGGTCATCGAGCTCGAATACCGTCGCGGCGACATCGTGGCCATCGACGGCCAGGCGATGAGCCCCGCGCAGGTGCTGACGCACCTGAACACGGTGGGCGGACGCCACGGGATCGGGCGCCTGGACAAGGTGGAGAACCGCTACGTGGGCATGAAGAGCCGCGGCTGCTACGAAACCCCCGGCGGCACCATCATGCTGGCGGGCCACCGCGCCATCGAGAGCATCACGCTGGATCGCGAGGTCGTCGCGCTGAAGGACGACCTGATGCCGCGCTACGCCCGCATGATCTACAACGGCTACTGGTTCGCCCCCGAACGCGTGTTGCTGCAGGGCCTGATCGACGCCTCGCAGGGCACCGTCAACGGCAAGGTGCGGCTCAAGCTGTACAAGGGCACCATCATGTGCGTGGGTCGTGAATCGGCCACCGACAGCCTGTTCGACGCGCGCATCTCGACCTTCGACGACGACGGCGGCGCCTACAACCAGGCCGACGCGGCCGGATTCATCAAGCTCAACGCGCTGCGCCTGCGCATCGCCGCCAACGTGGAGGCCGCGCGCGGCAAGCGCTCGGCGCCGAAGACCGGCGCGACCAAGGGCGCCAAGTCGGCCAAGGCCGCGTCGGCGCGCAAGGCCACGGCCGGCACCAAGCGCGGCGGGAGCGCGCGATGAGCCCCGGCGCACTGCGTGGCGCGGTGGTGCCGCGAGCGAATGTGTATTTCGACGGACGCTGCGTCAGCCACACGGTGCAGCTCGACGACGGCAGCCGCAAGAGCGTGGGCGTGATCCTGCCCGGCAGCACCCTGCTGTTCAACACCGGTGCGCCGGAGGTGATGCAGGGCGCGGGCGGCTGGTGCGAATGGCGCATGCAGGGCGGCCAGGATTGGAAGCGCAGCGCCGAGGGCGAGGAGTTCTCGGTTCCGGGCAACGCGCACTTCGAGATCCGCACCGGCGACGAGGCCTACCACTACGTCTGCCACTTCGGCTGAAGCGCCAGCCGCGCCCGACGCAAGGGCCGCCGGCGGGGAACTCTCCCCGGCGGCGGCCCTTCGACCTTGCGCGCTCGCTCAGCTCGACTGCCCGGGGCGCAGCACGCGGTCCTGCAGGCGCTTGAAGCCGATGAGCTTCATCACGTACTTCTCGTAGATCGGCTCGGAGTTGCCGGTGCGCATCTTGCGCATGAAGTACTTCTCGAAGGCGATCTTGGCCAGGTGCACCCACTTGCCGGAGCCGAACCAGTTGACGTCGCGGGGCGGGATCTGCGGAATGGCCGCGAAGGCCGCGCCCGTGGTGCCGAAGTCGGCCAGGCAGATCGCCTGCCAGGTGCCCTTGTGGGTCGGCTGCGCGCCGGCCATCTGTTCCTCCAGGTTGTGCACGATGGCCGTGACCATGGATTCGATCATGAACCCCGTCTTGGGGACTCCGCAGGGCACCGGCGTCGGGCCCACCGGGGGGATCGCGATGCACACCCCGGCGGAATAGATGTTGGGGTACTTCGGGCTGCGCTGGTGCTCGTCGACGATGACGAAGCCGCGCGGATTGCACAGCCCCTCCACCTTGGCCACCGCGTCGACGCCCTTGAAGGCCGGCAGCATCATCGAATGCCGGAACGGCAGCTCGTGCTTGCGGAACACGTTGCCCAGCGCGTCGAGTTCGTCCACGTGCATCTTGCCCGACTCGACCTTGGTGGTCCTGGCGTTGGTGACCCAGCGGATGTCATGGTCCCGGAACTCGTGCTCCATGATGCCCTTGGAGTCGCCCACGCCGTCCAGGCCCAGGTGGCCGATGTAGGGCTC
The DNA here is from genome assembly GCA_021830925.1 of Pseudomonadota bacterium. Lineage (GTDB taxonomy): Bacteria > Pseudomonadota > Gammaproteobacteria > Burkholderiales > Burkholderiaceae_C > Thiomonas_A. The sequence continues at coordinate 4,326 of JAKBNS010000069.1, forward strand.
GGCGGTCACGAAGGTGATGGGCACCTTGCTGCGCAGGCGGCGTTTGCGCAGCGCCGCGTCCAGGATCATCGTGTACTCGTAGGCGGGGCCGAAGCAACTCGCCCCGGGCATGGCGCCGATGATCACCGGGCCGGGCTGAGCGCACAGACGCTCGAAATCCTCGAAGCATTTCTCGGCGTGGTCGATGGTGCAGATGGACTGGGTGAAGCCGGCGTGCGGGCCCGCGCCCTCCACCTCGTCGAAGGCCAGCTTCGGGCCGGTGGTGATGATCAGGAAGTCGTAGCTCACGCTGTCGCCGCCCTGCAGCACGATGGTGCTGGAGGCCGCGTCGATGGATTGCGCCGGACGCCCGATGAACTCGATGCCCTTGCGCTCCAGGTAGGGCGCGATGGGCAGCACGACCTGGTCGCGCGAACGCCAACCCACCGCGACCCAGGGGTTGGAGGGCACGAACTGGAAGTAGTCGACGCTGTTGATCACCGTGATCCGGTGTTCGCTGCCCAGTTTCGCCCGCGCCTCGTAGGCGGCGGGAAGTCCGCCGATACCCGCCCCAAGAATGACGATGTGTGCCATGGATGCCTTCCTCTCCTCGCAAGAGCCGGTGGTTGAGCCCCCGGTGTGAACCCCGGGGTGGATGGGGTCGGTTGCAAGATGCACCGCCCTGTATCGACGCAAAACAGGATAACCACCGATGCGAGCCGTGTTTCGCCGCGGACGGCGACGCCGTGGGGCTCGCTTGACGGGCATCAATGCGCCTGCGTGCTCCCCTGGTATTCCCCCCAAGCTGACTAACCCTAATACTCCCCACTGCATGTTTCGTTTGTATCTATACTCTCCCCGCTATCTGCACCGGATGCGAACGATCCTGCCGCGAATCGCCGGCCCAACGCCTGAGGAGACACGACGACCATGAAATCCCCTCGCCCTCTGTGGAACCCCTACGTCGCCGGCGTTGTGCTGGGCGCCGCGCTGCTGGCCACCTTCCTGGTGACTGGCAACGGCTACGGCGTGACCGGCGCCACCACGCTGGCCACGGCCGCGGCCGCCGGGCACCTCGCCGCCGGCACGGTGGCCCCCGGCACCTACCTGCACGGCTTGTTCGACGCCGGGCTGAATCACTGGATCAGTTGGGAAGTCGTCGGCCTGGCCATCGGCGCGCTCGCCGGCAGCCTGCTGGCCGGACGCTTTCGCTGGGAACTCGACGGCCCGGCGCGCGCGGCGCGCGGCTTGCGTCTGGTGCTGGCCCTGGCGGGAGGCACCGCCTCCGGCTTTGGGGCGCGCCTGGCCCTGGGCTGCACCAGCGGCATGGGCCTGTCCGGAGGCGCCACGCTGGCGGCCGCCGGCTTCCTGTTCCTGATCGGCTTTTTCGTCGCCGGCATCGCGTTCGGGCAACTCACCAAGGGGCTGTGGAAATGAGTTTTCCTCTGGGGTATACGGGCCCGATCTCGGGCTTGCTACTGGGCACCGTATTCGGCTACGTGCTGGAGAACGCCGGCTTCGGTAGCGGCTGCAAGCTGACCGCGCAACTGCGCTTCCAGGACTGGGCCGTGTTCAAGGTCATGTTCACCGCCATCGTGGTGGCCTCCGGCGGTCTGTACCTGCTGCAGGGCCTGGGTCTGATGAACGTGACCAACGACCTGTTCGTCCCATCCGTGTTCCTGTGGGGAAGCTCGCTGGGTGGCGTACTCATCGGAGCCGGCATGGCCATCGGAGGCTATTGCCCCGGCACCTCGCTGGTGGCGTTCTGCTCCGGCCGGGTGGACGGGCTGGTGTTCCTGCTGGGCATCGTGCTGGGCACGCTGGGCTTCAACTCGGGCTACGAGTCCATCAAGACCTGGGCGTGGAAACAGGTCGGCCCCGACTCCCTGACCCTGCCCCAACTGCTGCACCTGCCGGCCTGGGCCGTGTGGGCGCTGCTGCTCGCGGTGCTGCTGGTGGTGGGCTATTTCACCCGCGGCAACGGCGACAACGGGCGCCAGGCGGCTTGATCCGGGTCAAGCCCCCCGCGACCAGCCTCGGCGAAGCCCAGCTGCCCGGCACTACGATGATCCGCTTTGCGTCACGCGGCCCGAGCTTGCGCGCAACCGCGCGCGCCGACGCCGCGGGCGCTCCCGCCCCGCATTTCGTCGACCACCATAGGAAGGAGACCGATCATGGCGAAGTCCCGCATCAAGACCCGTATCAAGTTGTCCCACGCCCTGCCCGTGCTGGCGCTGGCCGCCGCGGCCGTGGCGCCCATGCCCCAGGCGCTGCGCGCCGCGTCGCCCACGGCGCTGGCGCAGGCCGCGGCCAATCCCTGCGCGCCGGGCAACCCCTGCGCACCGAGTGGGGCCAAGAAGAAGGCCAAGGCCGGCAACCCCTGCGCGCCCGCCGCCGGCAAGTCCAAGAAGAAGTCGGCCAACCCCTGCGCGCCGAACTGAGCCTCGCAGGCGCCGGCCGCAGCGCCATGAGCACGCGCATCGCCCCTTCGCGCGAGCGACTGCTCGACGCGCTGCGCCAAACACCGCGCCGCCCGCTGGATGCGGCGCTCCAGGGCACGCTGCGGCACCTGCGGGCCAGTGCGCGCAGCGGCCGCGGCGTTTTGGCGGATCTGCTCGGGCGAGCCGAGGGCTTCGCCGAGTGGGAACACTATCCCCCACGCGACGCGCTCGACGCGCGCAGCGGCTACCGCTTCTACTACCACGCCCACGCCGCACAGCAACGAGTCCGCGGCGAGCACGGTCATTTCCACGTCTTCGCGCCGCGGCGCCCGCGCCGCGCGGACGAAGCCGACTACGTGCACCTGTTCGGCCTGTCGGTCGATGCCCGAGGCATGCCGCTGCGCGTGTTCACCACCAATCGCTGGGTCACCGCCGAGCACTGGCAGGACGCCGCCTGGACCCTGCGGGCACTGCGCCGCCTGGACCTGTCGCACGCACGCCCACGGCGCGTCGCCGGCTGGCTGGAGCACATGGCGCGATTGTTCGCGCCCCAGATCGAGGCCGTGGTGCTCGAACGTGATCGACGGGTGGCCGAACGCACCCGTCGGCGGCCGCGAGAACAGGTCCTCGAGGACCGCCGCAGCCACATCCTCAGTCAGTGCGCCGCCGACCTGGCGCGCCAGCTCGACATTCTGCAGGCCGCGGATCTCGCCTGAAGGCGACGCGGCCGACCACCGTTCACGCTTGTTGTTCAACCCGGAGGAGAACCATGAAGACCCTGAAGTACCTGCTGGCTGCCGGCTTCGTCGGCGCCTGTGTGCAATTGGCCTCTGCGGCCACCCTGCCCGGTCCGCTGGTCACGCCGCAATGGCTGCATCAGCACCGTTCCGAGGTGACCGTCCTGGATATCCGCGACGACATGGACACGCTGACCCGTGCGCCCAAGTTCGAGGTGGACAAGAAGACCGGCGCGAAGAAACTGGTGGCCACCGGCGGTCACCTGGAGGGCGCGCTGTCGGTGGACTTCGGCAAGATCCGCCAGAACAAGGAAATCGACGGCAAGAAGATCGTCGCCCAGCTGCCCAGCGCCGAGTACTTCACCAAGGTGATGGACGAGGCCGGCCTGGACAAGGGCAAGCCCATCGTCATCGTGCCCACCGGCGAGACCGTGGACACCATGGACATGGCCACGCGCCTGTATTTCCAGCTGCGCTACTTCGGCGAGCCGGAGGGCCAGGTGGCGATTCTCAACGGCGGCGTGAATGCCTGGCTGCAGGACGGCCTGCCGGTGAGCACCGCCAAGGTCGGCGCCCCCAAGGGTGACTGGGCCGCCACGGGCGAGGACAAGCAGATCCTCGCCACGCTCGATCAGGTCAAGGAGGGCCTGCGCAGCGGCGCCGACCAGTTCGTCGACGCGCGTCCCACGCCGCAGTTCCTGGGCATCGTGGTCAAGCGCCCGGTGGACGCGGCGGGCGGTCACCTGCCCGGCGCGCGCTCCTTCCCCACCGACGCCATCGTGCGTCCGGTGGGCGCCGCGCACGAGTTCATGAGCGCCGCCGACTACCGCAAGATCTACGCCGAGTACGGGATCCAGCCGGGCGCCTCGACCGTGACCTACTGCAACACCGGGCACCTGGCCTCGGGCGCATGGTTCGTGGACCACGAGATCCTGGGCAACTCCAAGACCCGTCTGTACACCGGCTCCATGACCGAATGGACCAACCTGGGCAACCCGACCGTCGGCCTGCCGGGCTGAGCGTCGGCACGTCGATGAACGAGGGGCGCCGTCGGCGCCCCTTTTTTCATTCCCCGACCGCGGCGCTCAGACCACCACCGGCTCGTATTCGAGTTCGATGCCGAAACGCTCGCGCACCGCGTCGCGCACGCTCTCGGCCAGGCGCAGCACTTCCGCGCCGCTGGCACCGCCCCGGTTGACCAGCACCAGCGCGTGGCGCGCATCCACCGCGGCGGCGCCCACGCTGCGCCCCTTGCAGCCGCAGGCGTCGATCATCCAGGCCGCGGCGAGCTTGTAGGTACCGTCCTCCAGGGGATAGCTGACGATTTCCGGGAACTCCTCCAGGATCTCGTTGCGAATGGTGCGGTTGACCACCGGGTTCTTGAAAAAGCTTCCGGCATTGCCAAGGCGTGACGGGTCCGGCAGCTTGGCGCGACGGATCGCGCACACCGCATCGAACACCTCCCGCGGCGACGGCTCGGCCAGACCCGCGCGCTCCAGATGGCGCTGCAGCTCGGCGTAGCCCAATTGCGCCCGCCAGGGCTTGGGCAGGCGCAGGCGTACCCGCGTGATCACCGACTTGCCCGCCAGCGCCCCCTTGAACAGCGAGTCGCGGTACCCGAACCTGCAAGCCGCGCGCTCCAGGGTCACGGCACGCCCGGTGGTGAGGTCGACCAGGTCCAGCGATTCGAAGCGCTCGGACAGCTCCATGCCGTAGGCTCCGATGTTCTGCACCGGAGCCGCCCCCACGGTGCCCGGAATCAACGCCAGGTTCTCCAGGCCGCCGAAACCCTGCTCCAGGCTCCAGCACACGAGTTCGTGCCAACCCACGCCGGCACCGGCCTCGATCAGCGTAGATTGCGCGTCGTCGTGCAGCACGCGCAGCCCGGCGATTTCCATTTTCAGCACCAACCCGGCGGGGTCCTGGGTCAGTAGCAGGTTGCTGCCGCCGCCCAGCACCAGCTTGGGCAGCCGCCCCAGTTCGGGGTGATCGACCACCGCGCGCACCTGCCTTGCATCGCCGATGCGCACCAGGCGGCGCGCCCGCGCGGGCACCCCGAAGGTGTTCAACCCCCGCAACTCGACATCGTCTTCGATCGCCAGATCCATACAATTTCCCATTGCGGCCCTTCGGTCCGCCAAGCTCCATTATTCCCGTCACAGCGGACGCCCTGCACGTCCCCCACCGACCATGCCCAGCTTCGACGCCGTCCTCGAACCCGACCTGATCCAAGTCCGCAACGCCGTGGACCAGACCGCCAAGGAAGTCGCCAATCGCTTCGACTTCAAGGGCAGCTCGGCGAAGATCGAACTCGCCGACAAGACCATCACGGCCTGGGCCGACAGCGACTTCCAGCTCGGCCAGTTGCGCGACGTGCTGCTGGCCAAGATGGCCAAGCGCGAAGTCGATCCGCGCTTCCTCGAACACGGCAAGCCCCAGCCGGCGGGCGGGGACAAGTTCAAGCAGGTGTTCACCGTGCGCTCGGGCATCCCCCAGGACCTGGCCAAGCGCATCACAGGCGCGATCAAGGAATCGCGCATGAAGGTCCAGGCCTCCATCCAGGGCGACACCGTGCGGGTCACCGGGGGCAAGCGCGACGACCTGCAGGCGGCCATCGCGCTGCTGAAAAAACACATCGACGATACGCCGCTGTCGTTCCAGAATTTCCGCGACTGAGGCCTCCGCCCGGGTTGCGGCGCGGGCGCGCGGCGACTCAGTTCCGAGGCTTTCGTCCCGCGCCCGCGGCCTTCGAGCCGATGCGCGTCTCCTCGCCGCGCAGCAGCTTGCGGATATTGTGCTGGTGGCGCCAGATCACCAGCAGCGAGATGGCGCCCAGCGCGACCACCATGGCGGGCTGCAGGTTCCACACCACGTCCTGGCCGAGCAGCGCGTAGAAGGGCGCGAACACCGCAGCGGCCAGCGCGGCCAGCGAGGAGTAGCGGAAAAACACCGCGACCACCAGCCAGGTGAGCACGGTCGCCAAGCCCAGCCAGCCACTGGCGGCCAGCAGCACGCCGGCCGCCGTGGCCACGCCCTTGCCGCCGCGAAAACCGAGGAACAGCGGCCACATGTGCCCGATCACCACGGCCAGTGCCACCAGCGGCACCGCGGCCGTCTCCAACCAGCCGGCCTGGGCGGCGCGCTGCGCCAGCCACACCGCCAGCCAGCCCTTGCCCCCATCGAGCAACAAGGTCAACGCGGCCGCGACCTTGCTGCCCGAGCGCAGCACATTGGTGGCACCGGGATTGCCGGAGCCGTAGCTGCGCGGATCGGCCAGACCCATGGTGCGGCTGACCAGCACCGCGAATGGCAGCGAGCCGAGAAGGTAGGCGAGCGCGGCCGCGAGCAGCGCAATAATCGTCGAGACGGGTTCCATCGCGGCGGATTCTAGTGTCGCCTCGGGCGGGCTTCGGCGGCCAAGGCCTAAAATGTGGGAATGTCCCATTCGCTCAACGCCGACCTGCACTGCCACTCCCTGGTCTCCGACGGAACCCTGGCACCGGCCGTGCTGGCGCGTCGCGCGCGCGAAAACGGCGTGCAGCTGTGGGCGCTGACCGATCACGACGAGCTCGGCGGCCTGGCCGAGGCCCAGCAGGCCTGCGCCGAAATCGGGCTGGATTTCATCACCGGCGTGGAGGTTTCGGTGTCGGTGGACGATCAGACCGTGCACGTGGTGGGCCTGGGCGTCGACCCCGTGCATGCCGAGTTGCGCGCGCGGCTGCGCGGCATGTCGGAGGGGCGCGACGCTCGCGCTCGTCGCATGGCCGAGGCCTTGCGCGAGCACACGGGGGTCGAGGACGCCTACGCCGGCGCCTGCCGCCTGGCCGGCAACCCGGCCCTGATCTCGCGCACCCATTTCGCCCGCCACCTGGTCGAGCGCGGCGTGTGCGCGAACACCGGCGAGGTGTTCGCGCGCTTCCTCACCCCCGGCAAACCCGGCTACGTGGAGCATGCGTGGGCCACGCTGGAACAGGCGCTCGGCTGGATCCGGGAGGCCGGCGGCCTGCCCGTGCTGGCCCATCCCGGGCGCTACCGCTTCGGCCCGCAGCGCGAGCGCGAACTGCTGGCGCGCTTCGTGGAACTCGGCGGCGTCGGCATCGAGGTCGTGACCGGAAGCCACAGTGCGGCCGACTGGCGCAAGTACGCCGCGCTGGCGCGCGAGTTCGGGCTGCGCGCCTCGCGCGGCTCGGACTTCCACTGTCCGCGCGAGAGCCGTTGCGACCTGGGACGCCTGCCGCGGCTGCCCGAAGGCCTGTCCCCCATCTGGGACCTCCTGCACTGAGCGGGCCGCCCGTTCCCGCCATCCCCTGCCCATGGCCCAGTACTTCAGCCTGCACCCCGACAACCCCCAGCAACGCCTGATCAAGCAAGCCTGCGCGATCCTTCACGCGGGCGGCGTGGCGGCGATTCCCACCGACTCCTCCTACGCGCTGGCCTGCCATCTCGACGACAAGGCCGCGGCCGAGCGCCTGCGGCGCATCCGTCAGGTGGACGCCAAGCACCACCTGACCCTGCTGTGCAGCGATCTGTCGGAACTGGGCAACTACGCCGTGGTGGACAACCGGCAGTTCCGTCTGCTGCGCGCGGCCACGCCGGGACCCTACACCTTCATCCTCGAGGCCACGCGCGAAGTTCCGCGCAGACTGTCCCACCCGTCGCGCAAGACCATCGGCGTGCGGGTCCCGGACCACGCGGTGACGCGCGCGCTGCTGGTCGAACTCGGACAGCCACTCCTCGCGACCACACTGATCCTGCCCGGAGAGGTGGATCCGCTGAACGAAGCCGAGGAGATCCGCTCCCGGCTGGAGAAACAGGTGGACCTGGTGCTCGATGCCGGCCCCTGCCCGCGCGAGCCGACCACCGTGATCGACCTCAGCGGCGCGGCTCCCGAAGTGCTGCGCCAGGGGCGCGGCGACATCACCAGCCTCGGCCTGGCGCAGCCCGACTGAGCCGGCCGGCGCCCTCACCTTCCCCCCATGAACAACATCATCCAGGCCATCACCGTCTACGCGCTGCCCGTGCTGTTCGCGATCACGCTGCACGAGGCCGCGCACGGGTACGCCGCGCGCCACTTCGGCGACAACACCGCCTACATGATGGGGCGCCTGTCGCTGAATCCGGCGCGCCACATCGACCCCATCGGCACCATCCTGGTACCCCTGGTGCTGTATTTCGCCACCGGCGGATCCTTTCTGTTCGGCTATGCCAAGCCGGTGCCGGTGAACTTCGGCGCGTTGCGCAACCCCAAGCGCGACATGATCTGGGTCGCGCTCGCCGGGCCGCTGTCCAATTTCGCGCAGGCCTTCCTGTACGGCCTCGCCATGCTGCTGATGAACCGCCTGGGGGTCCAGGAGGTGTATTTCTACGACGTCGCGCGGGCCGGCATCCTGGTCAACCTGGTGATGTTCGTGTTCAACCTGTTCCCGATCCCGCCGCTGGACGGCGGGCGCGTGCTGGTGGGCCTGCTGCCCCTGCGCCAGGCGCTGGCGCTGTCGCGCATCGAACCCTACGGCTTTTTCATCGTCATGGCGCTGGTTCTGACCAACATCGCCACCACCGTGTGGCTGATCCCGCTGATGCGACTGAGTCAGAACCTGCTGGGCCTGCTGCTCAGCCCCTTCGGCATGATCCTGTAGCACCCGCACCCCGCAGCCCGCGCACCGCCATCCAGCGGGGCGCTGCCGCTCGGGTCCTTCTCCAGCCCCCGCCTCCGCCCCACTCGCCCGAGAATCGACTATGAACAACAGTCCCCGCAAACACCTTGGCCGCTGCACGGCAGCCCTAGGCGTCGTGCTGGCTTCCAGCCTGCTCGCCGTCGCGCCGGCACGCGCCTCCGAGGTGTCGCTGCTCGCAGGTTCCTTCGACGGATATCACAACATCACCGCGGCCTGGCAGAGCGATGCGCTCTGGGCGCACGATTTCGGCTCGCACCGGCTCGACCTCAGCGTGGAAGCCTCCGCCGGCCGCGTGTTCGGTCCCGCCGGCAAGGTCGGCGCGCCGCTGTGGCACGTGGGGCTCACACCATTCCTGCGCTGGTGGTTCACCCAGGACACGGCGCTGGAAGCCGGCATCGGGGCCAATTTCTTCTCGGGCACCTACATCGGCTCCAAGACCATTTCCACCTCCTACCAGTTCGGCGATTCGCTGGGGCTTTTCCACCGCATCTCGGACACCCCGTGGGGCGTGGGCGTGCGATTCACCCATTATTCGAATGCCGACATCAAGCGTCCCAATCCCGGCCAGAACTATCTGCAACTTCGCGTGAGCTATGAATTGCGCTGATTCCTTTCCCGAACGCGTCCTTTCGGGCATGCGCCCGACCGGCGCACTGCACCTGGGCCACTACCACGGCGCGCTGAAGAACTGGGTGCAACTCCAACAGGACAAGCCCTGCTACTTTTTCGTCGCCGACTGGCACGCACTGACCACGCATTACGAGTCTCCCGAGGTGATCGCCAGCCATACCCATGACATGGTGATCGACTGGCTGGCCACCGGCGTGGATCCCGACAAGGCCACGCTGTTCGTGCAAAGCCGCCTGCCCGAGCATGCGGAGCTTTTCCTGCTGCTGGGCATGGGCACTCCGCTGGCCTGGCTGGAGCGCGTGCCGACATACAAGGAGCAGATCTCCAACCTGAAGGACAAGGACCTGCTCACCTACGGCTTCCTGGGCTACCCGTTGCTGCAGGCGGCCGACATCCTGATCTACCAGGCGCGCTGGGTCCCGGTGGGCGCGGACCAGGTTCCCCACATCGAGATCAGCCGCGAGATCGCGCGGCGCTTCAACACCCTGTACGGCAAGGATCCCGACGTCGAGGCCAAGGCACGCGCGGCTGCGGGCCACCTGCCCGACGACGAGCGCCAGCGCCTGCAGGCGCTGCGCCGGGCCGCGGATCAGGAGGGCCAAGTGGAGTTGCGCGAACAGGCGCACGCGCTGATCTCGGCCAGCAAGCTTTCGCGTGCCGACAAGGACGCGCTGCGCGCGCAGGTCGACGGCGGCCGGCGCACCATCCTGCGCGAGCCCGAGGCGCTGCTCACGCCGGAATCGCGACTGCCGGGGCTGGACGGGCGCAAGATGTCCAAGAGTTACGGCAATTCCATCGCCATCCGCGAGGAACGCGCCAGCGTGGAGCACAAGATCCGTCGCATGCCGACCGATCCGGCCCGCGTGCGCCGCACCGATCCCGGCGATCCCGAGAAATGTCCGGTATGGCAATTCCACCTGGCCTACAGCGACGACGCCTGCCGCGAATGGGTACGCCGCGGCTGCACCAGCGCGGGCATCGGCTGCCTGGAATGCAAGCAGCCGGTGATCGACGCGGTGCTGCGCGAGCAGCAGCCGATGCTGGAGCGCGCCCAGCCGTATGTCGACAACCCGGCCTTGGTGCGCGACATCCTGGACGCAGGCACGGAACGGGCGCGGCAGACGGCGCGCGAGACCATGCGTGAAGTGCGCGACGCGATGGGACTGCTCGGCGCCTGATCAGTTGCTCCGGGGCGGCTCCGATGCGCCCTGGGCCTGGCCGCGGCGAGCCATTGCGCGTCGCAGCCAGGCGCGCACCGCTACGCGCACCATCCAGGAGCCCAGCAGCACCGCGGCCAGCAACAGCAGCAAGCCCAGTTCGAAGCCGGCCAGGCGCCTGGACACATGTTCCCACGCGTGCCCGAAGCCCCAACCCAGGCCCGCGACCAATGGCGCCCATAGAAGCGCGCCGATCACGTTGAACACGGCGAACCGCGCGGGCGCGACGCCCGCAGCGCCAATCAGGATCGGCCCGGCGATGCGCAGGCCGTAGAGAAACCGCACGGCCACCACCGCGCCACCGGGGTTGCGCCGCAGCAACAGCAACACGCGTCCCAGCTTGGCCTGCAGGCGCGGCAGGCGACGCAGCAGCGCGGCGCCCCACAGGCGTCCGATCCAGTAGAAGAACTGGTCGCCGGCGCTGGCGGCGAGCACCGCGACCAGGATCACCCGCCACAATTCCAGCCACCCGGCGCGCGACGCGTAGCCGGCGGCCAGCAGCACCGTCTCGCCTTCCGCGAAGGTTCCGGCGGCAACCGCCAGATAGCCCCAATCCTTGACAAATTGATCCAGCAAGTCCGACTCCCGAATCGGCGCCGCGGCGCCGCGTATGGACCTGCATGATGCTCCCGACGCGGCGCGCGCGAACGGCGGGCACAAAAAAGCCGACCCTGGCGGGTCGGCATTTCGACTACACAACGCCTGCACGCCCCGGGTCGGGGCGCGATCGGCGACACCAGCCGAGCGGCGCCACGCCGTCGTGCGGCGAGGGCCGTCCGAAATGGCAAAACGCCCGGCTATCGCCAGGCGCTGTATCTGTCTACGATCCTGCGTTCGTGCTCAGAGCACGCGGATCTGCGAGGCTTGCGGACCCTTCGGGCCGGCCTTCACGGTGAACTCCACGCGCTGGTTCTCTTGCAGCGTGCGGAAGCCCTTGGCTTGGATTTCGCTGAAGTGGGCGAACAGGTCCTCGCCGCCTTCGTCGGGCTTGATGAAGCCGAAGCCTTTGCTCTCGTTAAACCATTTGACGATGCCGGTGGGCATGATCTTCCTTTCAAGTACTGAATATCAATGACATGCAAATCTTCAACAAGCCCAGCCGGTTTATCGAGTGTCTCCAAACCCAAACTGTGCGCAGCAAAGCGCCCGTCTTGATGCGACTGCAGGGCTTACTATACACCGATTGGCGCTTTTGCAAGCATTCCCCCTCCCCGCGGTTCCAAATCATCGGAGACCAGGGTCTTCGGCGTTGTCCGGGGACCACAACTGCCTCGCTCCCCAGGGGGCGGCAACGCGGGGCATGCTTCGACGGGAGCCCTCGGGCCCTACCCCGCCCGGTATAACTCACGATCTTCTCATGCAGGTATTCCGAGGTTTTCAGCACGCCGCGCTGCAGGTGCCCAGCGCGGTCACCATCGGCAACTTCGACGGCGTGCATCGCGGCCACCAGGCCATGCTGGCGCTGCTCGTGCACGAGGCCCGGCAACGGGGCTTGAGCCCCTGCGCGCTTACCTTCGAACCCCATCCGAGGGATTACTTTGCCGCGCAGCGCGGCCAGCCCGAACTCGCGCCGCCGCGCGTGGCCGGCTTGCGTGACAAGCTCGACGGCCTCGCGCGCTGCGGCGTGGAACGCGTGGTGGTACTGCGCTTCGACGCGGCGCTGGCCTCGCTGGCCGCCGAGGACTTCATCCAGCGCGTGCTGGTGGACGGCCTGCACGCGCGCTACGTACTGGTGGGCGACGATTTCCGCTTCGGCGCGGGACGTGCCGGCGACTACGAGATGCTCGACGCCAGGGGCCTGCGCCTGGGCTTCGAGGTGGCGCGCATGAACGCCTATGAGGTGCATTCGCGCCGCGTGTCCAGCTCGGCCGTGCGCCAGGCGCTGGCCGCCGGCGACATGCGTCTGGCCGCCAGCCTGCTGGACCGCCCCTACAGCGTCAGCGGGCACGTTCAGCACGGCGCCAAGCTGGGGCGCGAGCTGGGCTTCCCGACCCTGAACCTGCGCTTCGGGCATGACCGCCCGGCGGCGCAGGGCATCTTCGTCGCCCGCGTGCACGGGCTGCAGGCGCAGCCGCTGCAGGCCGTGGTCAGTTTCGGCCGCCGCCCCAGCGTGGACGATTCGGGTCGGGTGCTGCTGGAGGCGCACGTCCTCGATTGGAGCGCGGACGCCTACGCTAAACTGGTGCGGGTGGAATTGCTGCACAAGCTGCGGGATGAAGTCCGCTATGACGGCCTGCAGGCACTGACCGCCGCGATCGCCGCCGACGTGCGCGCGGCGCGCGCGTGGTTCGCCAGCGCGGCGGCCGACTCCCCCTGAACCCAGGCGTCGCCCAGGCCGCGCGGGCACGGGCCCGCGCGCCGCCGCGGGCATGCCTGCTCCGCCCGTCCGAGCTCCCTCCCCCGCCCGCCCCGAACCCACGGAAAACGCCCGCGCCACCCTGGCGCAACCGCATGCCATGACCGATTCCGACGCGTCCGCCAAATCCGACTACCGCTCCACCCTGAACCTGCCCGACACGAGTTTTCCGATGCGCGGCGACCTGCCGCGCCGCGAGCCCGGCTGGGTGCAGCGCTGGCAGGACGAAGGTGTGTACCAGCGTCTGCGCGCGGCGCGCGCCGGAAGGCCGCGCTTCGTGCTGCACGACGGCCCGCCTTACGCCAACGGCCAGATCCACATCGGCCACGCGGTCAACAAGATCCTCAAGGACATGATCGTCAAGGCGCGCCAGCTGGAGGGCTTCGACGCCGTCTACGTGCCCGGCTGGGACTGCCATGGCCTGCCCATCGAGAACCAGATCGAGAAACTCTACGGACGCAAGCTCGGGCGCGACGAGATCCAGGCCCGCAGCCGCGCCTACGCAACCGAGCAGATCGCCGGCCAGATGGCCGACTTCAAGCGCCTGGGGGTGCTCGGCGACTGGGACCACCCCTACCGCACGATGGACTTCGGCAACGAGGCCGACGAGATCCGCGCCCTCAAGCGCGTGGTCGAGCGCGGTTTCGTGTATCGCGGCCTGAAGCCCGTGCACTGGTGTTTCGACTGCCATTCCTCGCTGGCCGAATTCGAGATCGAATACGCCGACAAGACCTCCCACACGTTGGACGTGGCCTTCCCCTGCGAGGAACCCGAACGCCTGGCGGCCGCCTTCGGGCTCGACAGCCTGCCGGGCCCCGCCTTCGCGGTGATCTGGACCACCACCGCGTGGACCATCCCGGCGAACCAGGCCCTGAACCTCAATCCCGAGCTCGAGTACAGCCTGGTGAACACGCCGCGCGGCGTGCTGCTGCTGGCCAGCGCGAGGGTGGAGGCCTGCCTGAAGCGCTACGGCCTGGAAGGCAGTGTGCTGGCGACGACCCTCGGCCAGGCGCTGGGCGGGCTGCGCTTTCGGCACCCTCTGGCCGAGCTGGATGCCGGCTACGACCGCGCCAGCCCCGTGTACCTGGCCGAATACGCCACAGCCGACGACGGCACCGGGATCGTGCACTCCTCGCCGGCCTACGGCGTGGAGGATTTCAACTCCTGCATCGCGCATGGCATGCGCATCGAGGAGGTGCTCAACCCGGTGCAGGGCGACGGCGTGTACGCGGCCGACCTCCCGCTGTTCGGCGGCGAGCAGATCTGGCGCGCCGCGCCCAAGGTGGTGCAGGCGCTGCGCGACGCGGGCCACCTGCTGGCCACCGAGGACATCCGCCACAGCTATCCCCACTGCTGGCGCCACAAGTCTGCGGTCATCTACCGCGCCGCCAGCCAGTGGTTCGTGCGCATGGACCAGGGCGAGGGCGTGTGCACCGTCGACAAGGCCTCGCGCACCCTGCGCGAAACCGCGCTGGAAGCGGTGGAGCAGACGGCCTTCTATCCGGCCGGAGGCAAGGCGCGCCTGCACGACATGATCGCCGGGCGTCCGGACTGGTGCATCTCGCGCCAGCGCGCCTGGGGCGTGCCGCTGCCCTTCCTGCTGCACAAGGTCAGCGGCGAGCTGCATCCGCGCACCCTGGAGCTGATGGATCGCGCGGCCGAATTGGTGCAGCGCGAAGGGGTCGAGGCATGGTCGCGCCTGGACCTGCGCGACTGGCTGGGCGACGAGGCCGAGGACTATGAGAAGTCCCAGGACATCATCGAGGTCTGGTTCGACTCCGGTACCACCCACTGGCACGTGCTGCGCGGCAGTCACCGCGAGCAGCTGGCATGGCCGGCGGACCTGTACCTGGAAGGCCACGACCAGCACCGCGGCTGGTTCCATTCCTCGCTGCTCACCGGCTGCGCCATCGATGGTCGCGCGCCGTACAAGGCCCTGCTCACGCACGGATTCACCGTCGACGGGCAGGGGCGCAAGATGAGCAAGTCGGTGGGCAACGTGATCGCGCCGCAGACGGTCAGCGACAAGCTCGGCGCCGAGATCATCCGCCTGTGGGTGGCCTCCACCGATTACTCGGGCGACCTGGCGATCTCCGACGCCATTCTCAAGCAGGTGGTCGAGAACTACCGCCGCGTGCGCAACACCCTGCGCTTCCTGCTGGCCAACGTGTCGGACTTCGACCCAGCCACGCAGGCCGTGGCGCCGCGCGACATGCTCGACATCGATCGCTGGATGCTGGCCCATGCCGGGGCCGTGCAGCGCGAGATCCTCGCGCATTACGCGGCCTACGAATTCCACCCGGTGGTGGCGCGGCTGCTGGTGTTCTGCTCCGAGGACCTCGGCGGCTTCTACCTCGACGTGCTCAAGGACCGGCTCTACACCACGCGGGCCGACGGGCTGGCGCGGCGCAGCGCGCAGACCGCGTTGTGGCACCTCGCGGCGGCCATGCTGCGCTGGATCGCCCCGTTCCTGAGCTTCACCGCGGAGGAGGCCTGGGAACATTTCGCGCCGCAGCTGGCGCAGGCCGAGCGCAGCATTTTCGTGCAGACCTTCCATGAAATTCCGGCGCTCGACGACGCGCCCGAACTGCTCGAGCGCTGGGCGCGCATCCGCGCCTTGCGCGACGAGGTCAACCGTGCGGTGGAGCAGGTGCGCTCGGAAGGCCGCCTGGGTTCATCGCTGCAGGCCTGGGTGGAACTCGGCCTGGCGGCCCCGGACCTGGAGCTTGTCGCCGGCCTCGGAGAGGAAGCCCGTTTCGCCTTCATCGTCTCCAGGCTCAAGCTGCACGCGGCCGACGCCACGCAGGTGCGGGTGAGCCCGGCCGAGGCGGCGAAATGCGAACGCTGCTGGCACTGGGTGGAAGACGTCGGCGCCGATGCCGCCCACCCCGGGCTGTGCGGGCGCTGCGCGAGCAACCTGTACGGCGACGGCGAGGTGCGCCGCCATGTCTGAAACCGCGCCGGCGGCGCAGCGCCGCCCTCCGCCTTCCTGGGCCTGGCTGCTGCTGGCGCTGGCCGTGCTGGCGCTGGACCAGTTCAGCAAGTGGCTGGTGGCGCGGGAATTGCCGCTGGACGCGTCGATTCCGGTCACCGGATTCTTCAACCTGGTGCACATCGAGAACCCGGGAGCGGCGTTCTCCTTTCTCGCCGGCCAGGCCGGCTGGCAACGCTGGCTGTTCACCGCGCTGGGGCTGGGCGCTTCGCTGCTGATCGTGGCGGTGCTGCTGCGCCGGCGCCGGCGCCCCCTGCTCGGCCTGGCCCTGGGCCTGATTCTCGGCGGAGCTCTGGGCAACGTCGCCGATCGCCTGCTCTGGGGCCACGTGACCGATTTCCTCGACTTCTACCTGCGCACGGCGTCCGGCGCCTGGCACTGGCCTGCGTTCAACCTGGCCGACAGCGCCATCTTCCTCGGCGCCGTGGCGCTGCTGATCGACGAGCAGCGCGAGGCGCGCCGTCGCGCCTCGCGCCCAGGGTAGACCCGGCCTTGCGGGGAACCCCCGGGGGTTATAACCTTGTGCTCATCATGGTTGTATCCAGACATGACGGGCCCTGTCGATGACCCCTGAGGAAGCCAGGCGCCAACCCTTGGCGCAGCAACGATCCGTACGCGTGAGCGTGTGCACCCTGGGCTGGCGCGACCCGCTGCGCTGGCTGGCCGCCGGCGCGCGCGACATGCGTGGCTGCCCGGGCCTCAGCCTGGGCTACGGCCTGCTGTTCACCGCGGTAGCCTGGCTGCTGGGCCTGAGCCTGCGCAGCAGCCCGCAATACGCCTTGCTGCTGGCCAGCGGGGTCATGCTGCTCGGCCCGGCACTGGCCATGGGCCTGATCCAGGCCAGCCGCAGTTGTGAAGCGGGCCGGCGACCACGCCTGCGCCTGTGCCTGGCCTGCTGGTGGCCGACGCGCTCCAGCGTGGCACTGTTCGCCGGCCTGCTGCTGGTACTGGAACTTCTGTGGGCGCGCAGTTCCCTGATCGTGTTCGCGCTGTTCGCCGACACCATGGCCCCCGAACCGTCGCTGTCGCAGCTCGTGCTCGACCCGGCCAATCGGCCCTTCCTGGCGGCCTATGCCGCCATCGGTGCGCTGTTCGCCGCGATCGCCTTCGCCTGCAGCGTGATCGCCGTGCCCATGCTGCTGGACCGCCCGGTGGATGCCGTCACCGCCGCGCTGACCAGTGTGCGTGCCTGCCTCGAGCACCCCTGGGTGCTGCTGATGTGGGGTGCGCTGTTGACCGCGCTCACCGTGCTCGCGCTGGCGCCGGCGGGGCTGGGCCTGCTCGTGATCGGGCCCCTGCTCGGGCATGCCAGCTGGCATGCCTACCGCGGCATCGTGTGCCCGAGCCTGCAGGCCTCGACGCCCAAGTGACGGCATGCCCCCAGGCCCGCCGCCCGCATGGAGCGGGCTCAGGGCTGCAGCACGATGCTGCCGGTGGTGGCGCGGCTTTCCAGCGCGCGGTGCGCGTCGGCTGCGTCTGGCAGCGCGTAGCGCTGGCCGATGCGCGGCCGCACCTTGCCCGAGAGCACCACGTCGAACAGCTCGGAGGCCATTTCCAGCTGGGTCGCGCGGTCGGCGAGGTGGGTCATCAGGGTCGGGCGGGTCACGTACAGCGAACCGCGCGCGGCGAGGTCTCCCAGCGTGACCGGCGGCACCGCGCCCGAGGCATTGCCGAAACTGACCATGAGCCCGAAAGGCTGCAGGCAGCCCAGCGAGCGCTCCCAGGTATCGCGCCCGACCGAGTCGTACACCACCGAGACTCCCCGACCGCCGGTGATCTCCCGGACCCGCGACACCAGATCCTCGCTGCGATAGTTGATGCAATGAGCGTAGCCGTTTTCCAGCGCCAGACGGCATTTCTCGTCGCTTCCGGCCGTGCCGATCAGCTGTACCCCGAGCGCCCTGGCCCACTGTCCCGCGATCAGGCCCACGCCGCCGGCGGCGGCATGGAACAGCGCCACGTCGCCGGCCTGCAGGCGCCGCGTGCGACGCAGCAGGAATTGCGCGGTCAGCCCCTTGAGCATCATCGCCGCCGCGGTCTCGAACTCGATGCCCTGCGGAAGCTTCACCAGCACGCGCGCGGGCATCACGCGCGCCTGCGCATAGGCGCCGGTCGGCCCGTGGCAGTAGGCCACGCGATCGCCCTCGCGGAACTCGCTCACGCCCTCGCCCACCGCCTCGACCACGCCGGCCGCCTCCAGTCCGATGCCCGCCGGCAACTGCAGCGGGTACAACCCCGTGCGGTGATAGACGTCGATGAAGTTCACGCCGACAGCGGCGTTGCGCAGGCGGACCTCGCCGGCCCCCGGCTCGCCGACTTGCACCGGTTGCCACTGCAACACCTCCGGACCTCCTGTACGCTCGATGCGAATCGCTTGGGTCATGCTCGTCTCCGTTAGCCCTGGTTGCATTCGCGCATCCACCACGGGGGCGCGCACGGGGATAATTGTGCCCATTGCGGAGTGCCACCGCATGCCCTCCTGACCCTGCCCCTGGACCCTCCCGATGCGCCTGCTGCTGGTCGAAGACGACATGATGATCGGCGAAAGCGCGCTGGATGCGCTGCGCGCCGAGGGTTACGCGGTGGATTGGGTGCGCGACGGTCGGGCCGCGGATGCCGCCTGGAGCACCGAGCACTACGACCTGGTGCTGCTGGACCTGGGACTTCCGGCACGCGACGGCCTGCAGGTGCTCAAGGCGGCTCGCGAGCGCCACGATGCGACCCCGGTGCTCATCATCACCGCGCGCGACTCGGTGGACGATCGCATCCGCGGACTCGACGCGGGCGCCGACGACTATCTGCTCAAGCCCTACGACCTGAACGAACTGCAGGCGCGCATCCGGGCGCTGCTGCGGCGGGCGGCCGGCCGCGCCGAACCGGCGCTGAGCCACGGCGGCGTGTGCCTGAACCCGGCCACGCGGGAGGCCACGCTGCACGGCCAGCCATTGGTGCTGTCACAACGCGAATGGGCGGTGCTGGAGGCCTTGATGCGCCGCCCCGGCGTGATCCTGTCGCGCGCGCAGCTGGAAGAGAAGCTCTACGGCTGGAAGGATGAAATCTCCAGCAACGCCGTGGAGGTCTACGTGCACAGCCTGCGCAAGAAACTGGGGGCCGAATTCATCCGCAACATCCGCGGCATGGGCTACGTGCTGGCGCGCGAAAACTCTTCCCCAGGCCCCGAGACGCCGTGAAATCCCTGCGTGCCAAGCTGCTCATCCTGCTGACGGCGGCGGTGCTGACCGCCGCGCTGGTGCAGGCCGTCGCCGTGTTCCGCAACGCCATGCGCGAGGCCGACGCGGTGTTCGACTACCACCTGCAGCAGATCGCGCTGTCGCTGGCCACCGGCGAGCTCGGCCTGCCCGGCTTCGGCCCGCGCGGCCACGCGCGCGAGGATCTGGACTACGTGTTCCAGGTCTGGGCCCCGGACGGCCAGCGCATCTACGTGTCGCGGCCGCGCGTGGAACTTCCGGACCAGGCCGTGCTGGGCTACGCCAACGTCGCGGTGAACGGCCAGAACTGGCGCGTGTTCTCGATGCAGGCGGGCGGGCGCACCATCCAGGTGGCGCAACCCCTGCTGAGCCGACGCGCGCTGGCCCTGACCTTCGCGCTGAACTCGGTATGGCCGATGCTGCTGATCGTGCCCCTGCTGCTGCTGGTGGTCGCGTGGGTGGTGCGCCGCTCCCTGGCTCCGCTGCGCGCGCTGTCCACGGAACTGGAGAATCGGGCCGCCACATCCTTCGATCCGCTGGATCCGGGCGTCGCCATGCTGGAGATGCGCCCGGTGGTGCGGGCGATGAACGGTCTGTTCGCGCGAACGCGCCAGGCCTTCGATACGCAACAGATGTTCGTCGCAGACGCTGCACACGAATTGCGCTCGCCGCTCGCGGCCCTCAAGCTGCAATTGCAGATGCTCGAACGTGCCCCGGACGATTCGACGCGCCGCGTGGCCGCGCAACGACTCGATGCCGGCATCGACCGGGCCACCCATCTGGTGGAGCAACTGCTGGCGCTGGCCCGTGCCGACTCCGGCGGGCGCGAGACCCCCGCGCCGACCTCGGTGACCGATGCCGCGCGTCAAGCCCTGGCCGACACGTTGGACCTGGCGCAGGCGCGGGGCATCGACGCCGGCCTGGAACAGGCCGAGGAGCTCACCGTGGTGGCGCCTCCGCAGGGCTTGCGCATGCTGGCGCGCAACCTGGTGGACAACGCCGTGCGCTACAGCCCGCGCGGGGCGCGGGTGGACGTGCGGGTGCGTCAGCAGGACGGCAAGGTCCTGCTCGAAGTGGATGATTCGGGACCCGGCATACCGGCGGCCGATCGGCCGCGGGTGTTCGATCGTTTCTACCGCCGCGCCGACGCGCCCCCCGGCGGCAGCGGACTCGGGCTGGCCATCGTGCGCAGCGTGGCCGAGCGCAGCCACGCGAGCGTCGAACTGCTGGATTCCCCCCTCGGCGGGCTGCGCGTGCGCGTGAGTTTCGCGCCGGCGTCCTGAGCCCGGCTGCGGGGGCGCGCCGGCGCGCGGCCGGCGCCCGGGGAATGCTCAGCTGTTGGGCTGCGCGTCCAGGTCGAAGGCGCGGTGCAGCGCGCGCACCGCGAGCTCGAGGTATTTCTCGTCGATCAGCACCGACACCTTGATCTCCGACGTGGAGATCATCTGGATGTTGATGCCTTCTTCCGACAGCGTGCGGAACATGGTGCTGGCCACGCCAGCGTGGGAGCGCATGCCGACGCCCACGATCGACACCTTGCAGGACTTGGGATCCCCGAGCACATCCTTCGCGCCGATGTGCGCCTGCACCTCGTTCTTCAGGATCGACAGCGTGCGCGCATAGTCGTTGCGCCCGACGGTGAAGGAAAAATCGGTGAACCCGGCCACGCTCTGGTTCTGCACGATCATGTCGACTTCGATGTTCGCCTGCCCCACCGCACTGAGGATCTGGTAGGCGATACCCGGACGGTCGGGCACGCCCACCACGGTGATCTTGGCCTCGTCGCGGGCGAAGGCAATGCCGGAAACGACGGCACGTTCCATGTTCTGGTCCTCTTCGAAAGTGATCAGGGTACCGCTGCGCATCTCCTGCTCCAGCGGAATGTCCCACGGCGTCAGGCTGGACAGCACGCGCAGGCGCACGCGGTACTTGCCCGCGAATTCCACCGAGCGGATCTGCAGCACCTTGGAGCCCAGGCTGGCCATTTCCAGCATTTCCTCGAAGGTGATCGAGGGCAGCTTCGAGGCTTCGGGCACGACCCGGGGGTCGGTGGTGTACACACCATCCACGTCGGTGTAGATCTGGCATTCGTCGGCGCCCAGCGCCGCCGCCAGGGCCACCCCCGAGGTGTCCGAGCCGCCTCGGCCCAGGGTCGTGATGTTGCCCTGCGCGTCCATGCCCTGGAAGCCGGCGACGACCACGATCATGCCCTGATCCAGGTCGGCCCGGATGCGCTGCTCGTCGATGGACTCGATGCGCGCCTTGGTGTAGGCGCTGTCGGTGTGCACGCCCACCTGGAATCCGGTGTAGCTGCGCGCCGGCTGGCCCAGGGATTTGAGGGCCATCGCCAGCAGGCCGATGGTCACCTGCTCGCCGGTGGACGCCACGACGTCGAGTTCTCGCGGATCCGGCTCGGGCTGGATTTCGCGCGCCAGCGCGATCAGCCGATTCGTCTCCCCCGACATGGCCGAGACGACGACCACGACCTGGTTGCCGGCTTCGGCCCATTTGATCGCACGCCGGGCGACGTTCTTGATGCGTTCGACGGAACCGACCGAGGTACCGCCGTATTTCTGGACGATGAGCGCCATGATGGGATGAGCATGGGGCGCGACCCGCCGCGATGGCCGCTGCGCCCCGGGTGGCACGACCCGCGCCCGGTACGCACTTCGAGCGAATCGAAGCGATCGGGACGCGGCGACGCAAAAAGCTGCCGATTATAGAGGTGCGGCGTCGCCGGGTTCGCAGCGCAGCCACTCGCCTTCGCGCCACAGCCGCGCGTCGCCGATCCCCACGCGCACCGCGGCCCCAGCCGGCGCCGCGAGTTGGCGCAACAGATTGCCGAGTTGCGCGGCGTTGGTGCGCAAGCCGGACTCGGCCAGCCAGGCCCGCAGCACCTGGGCGCGTCGTGCCGGCTCCAGGGCCGCCAGCCGATCCAGCCGCAAACCCGCTTCGCCGCGGCATGCCAGCAGGTCCGAGGCGGCCTGGGCGCGCAGCTGGTCGGCCGCCTGCGCGCACAGCGCCGCGCTGCGTCCCAGGGTGGTGCGCCACGCGGGTTCCAACGCCTCCAGCACCGGCAGCAGTTCGTGGCGGATGCGGCTGCGCCGCAGCGCAGGCTGCTCGTTCATCGGATCGAGCACGTAGGGCACGCCGGCGGCATCCAGCTCCGCGCGCAAGCGCCGCGCCGAGCATTCGAGCAGCGGGCGCCCCAGCCACACACCCGCCCGATTCGCCGCGG
>JAKBNS010000053.1 GCA_021830925.1 Pseudomonadota bacterium
CACGAGCTCGGAGCCCTGCGCACAGAGCTGGCTCAGGCTCGCTCCGATCCGCCCTGGTGGCGCAATTCCCTGTTCGCGGCCGTGGGCGCGCTGGTCGCGCTGGTCGCGCTGTTGCTGTGGCAGGGACGCCGCCCCCGTCTGGACAGCCCCTGGCCGGCGGGCATGCTCGCGCAGGGCGCCGCCACCCGCTCCGGAGCGATGTCGTCCATCTCGGCGGCGGGCTTCGCGGGGGCCGTGGCCTCCGCGGACCCGGCGGCGGACCCGATGGCGTGGGACGAGCCCGCGGCGGTACACGCGGGCGCAGGGTTCGCCAGGCGGCGTCCGGCGAACGCGACGTCCGCCCCCGTGGCTTCGTCCGACAGCCAGCTTCCCTTCGACCGCGAGGCGTTCCAGCGTCCCTTGTCAGCGCCTGAGCACATGCAGATCGACGAGGTGGTCGATCACGGGCATCTGGCGGATTTTTTCATCGGCATCGGCGACTACGACAAGGCCATCGACGTCATGCGGCGCGCGGTCGACGAGGCCGCGGGGCTGACCAGCGCCTTGCCGTACCTGTATCTGTTCGATCTGTATCGCCGCTGCGCACGCCGCGCCGACTACGAGCAGTTGCTGCGCGAATGCGCCGGGCGCCTGAACGTGCGGATTCCGCCCTGGGATGAGCAGCCGGCGCAGGCGCCGCGCGATCTGCTGGACTATCCGCGAGCGCTCGCGCTGCTGACCGAATCCTGGAACGGTCCCTCGCGCCTGACGGTGGTCGAGCGCATGATCGCCGACGATCCCCGCAAACCCCGCGTCGGCTTCGACCTGCCGGCGTATCGGGACCTGCTGGATCTGTACGCGCTGGCACGCGACCTGCAACGCTCGCCGCAGGAGATGCCGCAACAGGCATCCGCGCAAGCCGAGAGCCAGGAGCCCCCGGCCGGTGCCCGTGTGCTGGATCTTCCGCTGCGCCTGGGCGACCCGGTGCATTCGCGGCCGGCGGTCGAGGCGCGCTCGCGCGTCGGAGCGCGCGAGCCGGATCCCGTCGATCCCGACGCGCCCACCTTGCCGCCGCTGGATTTCACCATGACCACCCGACCTCCGCAGTCCTGGACCCACTGAGCCCTGGACCCACCAGCGGCCGCGCGAGCCGGGGCGCGGCCTTCAGATGGAGAAGTCCCCCGTGGCCTCGCCGCGCAGCACCTGCTCCACCAGCTTGCGCGACAGCCTGGGCGACAGCAGTTCGGCCAGCACGTAGACGAAGCCGCGCTGGTACACCCCCTGTTTGAAGGCCACGCGGCTGAGGTTCGGGCCGAACAGGTGGCCGACGGGGCGCCCCACGAGCATGGTGTCGCGCTCGGCGTTGAAGGCCATCTCGGCGATCAGGCCGATGCCCAGGTCCAGTTCCACGTAGGTCTTCAGCACGTCCGAGTCGATGGCCTCGAGCACGATGTCCGGCTGCAGTCCGTGCTGCGCGAAGGCCTGGTCGATGCGCCGCCGCCCCGTGAAGGCCTGCCCGTAGGTGGCGATCGGATAGCGCGCCAGGTCCTCCAGCGACAGATCCTCCACCTGGTTGAGCGCATGGTTCTTGGGGGTGACCACCATGTGCTGCCATTCGTAGCAGGGCAGCGTGACCAGGCCCGAGTGCTCGAGCAGGCTCTCGGTGGCCAGCGCCAGGTCCGCGCGCTCCTCCAGCACGGCGTCGGCCACCTGATCCGGGCTGCCCTGCAGCAGGTGCACGCTGACGCGCGGGAAACGGCGCCGGAACTCGGCCACCACCAGCGGCAGACGATAGCGCGCCTGGGTATGCGTGGCCGCGATGGTGAGCCGGCCGCTGTCCTGTGCCGCGTAGTTCTGGCCGATGCGCTTGAGGTTGCCCACCTCGCGCATGATGATCTCCACGCTGCGCAGCACCTCCTCGCCCGGCGGCGTCAGTTTGCGGATGCGCTTGCCGTGGCGACTGAAGATCTCCACGCCCAGTTCGTCCTCGAGCTCGATGATCGCCTTGGACACTCCGGGCTGCGAGGTGAACAGCGCACGCGCCGCCTCGGTGAGGTTGAAGTTGCGCCTGACGGCTTCCTGCAGGAAGCGGAATTGGTGCAGGTTCATGGTGATGGCGTGTCCGGCGCGGCCGCGTCAGTGGCGTTGCACGCGCCAGAGGAAAAAGCCCATGGCCGCGCTGCCGTACAGCAGGTAGGGCAAGGCCACGGCCAGCCAAACGGGCCAGTTCGCGACCAGGCCCAGGCGCGAGGCCAGGGTGTTGAGGAGGATGAAGCTCACTCCCAGCATGATGCCTGCGAACACCTTCCAGCTGATCTGGCCCGAGCGGGCGTGCAGGTAGGCGAAGGGCAGGGCCAGCATCATCATGATGACCCCACTGAGCGGATAGAGCATCTTGCGCCAGAACTCGAGTTCGTCGCGTTGCACCGACTGCCCGTTGGCGCGAAGGTGCGAGATGTAGCGCCACAGGTCGAACACCGACATGTCCTGCGGGCTGAGCACCAGCGCGTCCAGCATCGACGGCGACACCGAGGTGCGCCAGTCCTGCAGGGGGGCGCTGGCGGTGCGCACGTCGCCGGTGCTGCCGGTGGGCAGGCTCACGGTGCGGACGTCGTGCATCACCCAGAGGCCGCCCGACTGGTAACTGGCGCTGGCCGCACGTACCGTGCGCAGCAGATGCGCGGAGTCGTCGAGCACGTAGATGCGCAGATCGTGCAACTCGCCGTCGGAACCGACCCGGCCGATGTTGATCATCTGATCGTCGTCGGGCCCTTCGCGGTTGCGTACCCAGATGCCGGCGTTCGGCGCGGTGCCGAACTGCCCGCCCGGCGTGCGGGCCTGCAGCGCGGCCTGCATGCGCTGCGCGGCCGGGGCGACGAACTCTCCCATCGTGAACACCAGCGCGGAGCACAGCAGGCCGAAGCCGAGCAGTTGCAGCAGCGCGGTGCGCGGGCTCAGCCCGGCCATGCGCAGGATGGTGAACTCCGACGATGCGGCCAGCCCGGCCATCACGTACACGGTGCCGGTGATCACCGCGATGGGCAGCACGTCGTAGGCGCGCGAGGGTATCTGCAGCGCCACCATCAGCATGGAGGCGGCGAAGCCGTGGCCGCTGTTGCTGAGCTGATTCAGCATGTCCAGGAAGAACAGCAGTCCGAGAAACACCAGCAACACCAGCGCGATGGCGCTGCTGAGCTGGCGGAACAGGTAGCGGCGGATGGTCTGCATGGTCGGACTTCGGCGCCTCAGGCCGCCGCGCGCGGGCCCAGGGGGCGCGGCAGCAGGTCCTTCGCATGGGCCAGCGCCAGCAGTACCAGCAGCGCGCTGCCGTGCAGCACCAGCAGGCCGCTGCCCAGATGCAGCTTGCCGGCCTCGATCCAGTGCTGGGTCGCGTTGAGGAAGTTCAGGTACACCAGATACACCAGCACCGCGACGATGAGTTGAAGCGCGCGGCCGGCGCGCGGATTGGTCGCGGCCAGCGGCACGGCCATCAACACCAGCAACAGGGTCGATACCGGAACGCCGATACGCCAGGAAAGCTCTCCCTGCCAATTGGGGTTGTTCGAAAGGGCCAGGGTCGGCGTGGCGATTTCACGGCTGGGCGTGTTGGCCAGGCTGGCCGCGCCGGGCAGGACGCCGGCCGCCGGCGTGTTCAGCGCGGCCACGCGCACGCCCATTTCCCGAAAACCCGTGATCTGGTAGTCGGCCTTGCCCACGGTGTGGGTGTAGCGATGTCCGTCGGACAGCATCAGATAGCGTGAGTCGTCGCGGTCGGCCAGCGCGGCAGCGCGCGCCACCGTCACCGTCTCGCGCCCGTCGGAGAGGTCACGGATGAAAATGTCGTGCGCCAGGCCCTTGGCATCGGCCCCCTTGCCGATGAAGAACACGCGCATTCCCGAGGCCGAGCGGCGGAACTGGCCCGGCGCCGCGCGCGACAGGTCGCTGCGTTGTTCGAATCGCTGGCGCAGCGCACTGTCCTGCCGATTCGCCCACGGCCAGGCCACCAGCGTGAGCAGCGCGATCACCGTGAGCACCGGCGCGCTGAAGCGCAGCGTCGTGCGGAAGAACTGCCCGGGGGTGGCCCCGGCTCCGGCCCAGATGACCATTTCCGAGTCGCGATGCATGCGGGAGAAACTCATCAGCACGGCGATGAACAGCGCCAGCCCGAGGATGAACTGCAGGTAGCTCAGGCAGGCCAGACCGATGAGCAGGAACAGGTCGCGCGGGTTGGCCAGGCCCTCGGTGGCCTGCCCCAGGATGCGGATCAGCAGCAGGGTCAGCACGACCGAGAACAGCACCGTGAAACTGGCGCCGAAATGACGGGCCATTTCACGGCGCAGGGAACTGTCCAGCAGCATCGGAATGGGTGGTGGCGGAAAGCGGCAGAGGATTCGCGGCAGAGGATTCGCACCCCTTCGACGGCTCGGCTGGGGGCCTGCGCGGGGGGGCCGCGCCGAGGCCCTGAATGCCACGGCGAGACAGGGGCCCTCGGCCGGTGGAATAATGGGCCAAGCCACGTCAGGAGCCCCCATGGAATTTAGCATAGCCCCCCTGAAAGCCTTGCCCTCGCTGCGCAGCGATTGCCTGGTCGTATTCCTGCAGCAGTCGGCCGAGGGCAGCGGCCTGCTCGACGCCGAAGCCGTCGATGCCGCCATCGCGGAGGCCCGCCAGGACGGAGATTTCACCGGCGCGCTGGGCAATACCCTGCTGCTCGGCCGTGTGCCGGGCCTGGCTTCGCGCCGCACGCTGCTCGTCGGCCTGGGCGCCGCGCCCAGCGACGCGCGTGCCTGGCGCAAGGCGGCCGCGGCCGCCTGCGCGGCCCTCAAGGGACGCGCGACGCCGCATGTGCACGTGGCCTGCGCCGACGGCCAGCAGCCGCTGATCGAGGCCGCGGTGCGCGCCTTCGGGGATTTCGCCTACGTCTACAGCGCCACGCGCAAGCCCGACCCCGAGCCGGCCTGCCGAGTCGAGTCGGTGCAGATCCTTCCGCCCTCGCGCCAGGCAGCGCAGGCGCGCGCACGCCTGGAGCGCGCGGTGGCCGTGCAGGCCGGCGTCGACCTGTGCCGCAACCTTGCGAACCTGCCCGGCAATCACTGCACCCCCACGCACCTGGGCAAGGTCGCGCAGGACCTGGGCAAGCGCCATCGCCTGAAGGTCGAAGTTCTCGGACGCGCCGAGATCGAGCGCGAGCGCATGGGCGCGCTGCTGGCGGTGGCCCAGGGTTCGCAGCAACCGCCCCGATTCATCGTGCTGCGCTACGACGGCGCGCCGAAGAAGCAGGCCCCGCACGTGCTGGTGGGCAAGGGTGTGACCTTCGACAGCGGCGGCATCTCGCTCAAGCCGGGCGCCGAGATGGACGAGATGAAGTTCGACATGTCGGGCGCGGCGTCGGTGCTCGGCGCCTTCGAGGCGATCGCGCGCCTGCGCCCGGCGGTCAACGTGGTGGGCCTGATTCCCGCCACCGAGAACCTGCCCGGCGGCACGGCCGTCAAGCCCGGCGACGTGGTGACCAGCCGATCCGGGCAGACCATCGAGATCCTCAACACCGATGCCGAGGGGCGCCTGATCCTGTGCGACGCGTTGAACTACGCCGAGCGCTTCAAGCCCGCCAGCGTGGTCGACATCGCCACCCTCACCGGGGCCTGCGTGATCGCGCTGGGGCACGTCAACAGCGGGCTGTTCAGTCCCGACGACGCGCTCGCCGAGGCGTTGCTGGAGGCCGGACGCCAGACCCAGGACCCCTGCTGGCGCATGCCCCTGGGCGAAGACTACGCCGAGGGCCTGCGCTCGCGCTTCGCCGACGTCGCCAACATCGCCGGGCGCGCCGGTGGCAGCGTGACCGCCGCGTGTTTCCTGCAGCGCTTCACCAAGGCCTATCGCTGGGCACACCTGGACATCGCCGGCACCGCCTGGAAGAGTGGCGCCGACAAGGGTGCCACCGGGCGTCCGGTGCCGCTGCTGGTGCACTACCTGCTGGCGCAGGAGCAGGGCGCCTCGACGCGATGAGGACGCGACCGTGAGCGCGGCGCCGCGGGTCGAGTTCCGCGTCGGCGTGGCCGACCCGCTGGGCTACTGCTGCGGCCTGCTGCGCGCCGCCGACGCGAAGGGCGCGCGCACCGTGGTGTGCGCGCCGCCGGCCTGGATCGACGAACTCGATCAGCGTCTGTGGACCTTCTCGCAGCCCGACTTCCTGGCCCATTGCCGCGTAGGGGAGCCACTGGAGGCGCGCAGTCCCATCGTGCTCAGCGAGCGTGCCGACGTGCGCGGGCTGCAGGGGCGCGACTGTCTGGTCAATCTCGGCACCGAGGAAGTGCTGGGGTGGCGGCAACTGCCGCGCGTGATCGAACTGGTCGGGGCCGATGCGCCGGCCAAGGCGGCGGCGCGCGAGCGCTTTCGCATGTACCGCAGCGCCGGTTGCGAGCCGCACAACGTGGAGCCTTGACATGAACACAGGCCGGCGTCTTCCGTTGTTGACCGAGGTGCTCGAGCTGCCGTCCGACGCCGACGCGGCGCAAGAGGCGCAAGAGGCGAAAGAGGCGCGGGTGGTCGGCTCGCTGGCGGCCCTGCATCCGGGCGCGGGGGCTCCGGCCTCCACGGTCGCCGACCC